>DASXZF010000327.1:0-5868 GCA_036502065.1 Gaiellales bacterium | reverse complement strand
TCGGATCTGCGCTTCTGCCCCAGCCCGACCGCGGTCGCAAACCTGGCGGCCGAGGGCATCGAGCAGGGAGTGCACCTGGTCGGCGACGTGATGGTCGACGTCGCCCGCACCTTCGGCCCGCGCGCCGCCCGCTCGGACGTGACCGAGCGGCTGGGACTCGAGCGCGGCGCCTATGCGCTCGTCACGGTCCACCGCCAGTCCAATACGGCCGACACCGCGATGCCGGCGCTCGTCGAGGTGCTCGAGGCGCTCGGCCGGCCGGCCGTGTTCCCGATCCACCCGCGCACACGCGCGGCGCTCGAGCGCACCGGCCTTTTGGCCCGTGCCGAGGCGGCGGCGAAGCTCACCCCTCCGCTCGGCTATCCCGAGTTCACCGCGCTCCTGATCTCGGCGGCGGTGTGCCTGACCGACAGCGGCGGCGTGCAGAAGGAGGCCTACCTGCACCGCGTCCCGTGCATCACGCTGCGTGACACGAGCGAGTGGGTCGAGACGATCGACCTGGGCTGGAACCGCCTGGCGGGCGGCCTCGTGCCGACCGCCGTCGCCGAGGCGCTGCGCACGCTTGACCGGCCCGGCGAGCATCCGCCGCTCTACGGCGACGGCGACGCGGCCCGGCGTATCGCCGAGGTCGTCGCATCGGCCCCCTGGACGTCGGTACCATCCGCCCGGCCATGAACTCGACCGTCGCCATCGTGGGTGCGGGCTACGTGGGGCTCCCGCTCGCGGTGGAGTTCGCCCGCGCCGGCCAGGCCGTCGTCTGCATCGAGGCGGACGAGCGCAAGGTGGCCGCGATCCGCCGCGGTGAGAGCTACATCGAGGACGTCCCCTCGGCCGTGCTGGCCGAGCTGCACACGGCGGGCACGCTGTCTGCCACCGCCGACATCGCCGCGGCGGCCGCCGCCGACGCGATCGTCATCTGCCTGCCGACGCCGCTCTCGCGCAACCGCGAGCCCGACCTCTCGATCGTCACCGCCGCCACGCGCGACATCGCCGGCATCCTGCGGCGGGGACACCTCGTCGTGCTTGAGTCCACCACCTATCCGGGCACGACCCGCGACGTGCTGCGGCCGATCCTCGAGGCGGGCGGCCTGGTCGCCGGCCGCGACTTCCACCTGGCGATGTCGCCGGAGCGCGTCGATCCCGGCCGCACGGACTTCACGATCCGCACGACCCCCAAGGTGGTCGGCGGCCTGACGCCGGCGTGCCTCCAGCGGGCGCTCGAGCTCTACGGGATCTGCGTCGAGCACCTCGTGCCGGTGAGCTCCTGCGACGCCGCCGAGCTGACGAAGCTGCTCGAGAACATCTTCCGCTCGGTGAACATCGCCCTCGTCAACGAGCTCGCGATGCTCTGCAACCGCATGGACCTGAACGTGTGGGAGGTCGTCGCCGCTGCGGCGAGCAAGCCGTACGGCTTCATGCCCTTCCAGCCGGGGCCGGGCCTGGGCGGGCACTGCCTGCCCATCGATCCGTTCTACCTGGCGTGGAAGGCGCGAGAGCTCGACTTCCCGACCGAGTTCATCGAGCTGGCCGGCAAGGTGAACCAGCACATGCCCTACTACTGCGCCGAGCGTATCGCCCATGCCCTGAACGGCCACGAGAAGGCCGTCGCCGGCAGCACCGTGCTCGTGCTCGGAGTGGCCTACAAGGGCGACGTCGGCGACATGCGCGAGTCGCCGGCGCTGAAGCTGATCGGCCTGCTGCAGGCGGCCGGCGCGGCGGTCGTCTACCACGACCCGTTCGTGCCCAGCCTGGCCGAGGAGGGGTTCGACCTGGCATCGGCGGCCCTGAGCGACGACCTGCTCGCGCGGGCCGACGTCGTGTGCGTCGTGACCGCGCACTCGAACGTGGACTACGCCCGCGTCGCCGAGCACGCGCAGCTCGTGATGGACTTCCGAAACGCCGTGCCCGCGGCCGACGGCAAGGTCGTGAAGCTGTGAGCGAGCGCGTGACCGTGGGCATGGTCGGCCTCGGCGGATGGGGCAAGAACCTGCTGCGCAACTTCGGCACCCTGCCCGAGGCCGACCTGCGCTGGTGCTGCGACGCCGACGCCGCCACGCGGGCGGCGCATGCGCCCGCCTACCCGCAGGCCCGGTTCACCGAGAGCTACGACGACGTGCTCGCCGACGACGACGTGCGCGCGGTCATCCTGGCGACGCCCGTGCCGACCCACTTCGAGCTCGCCCGGCGGGCCATCCTGGCCGGCAAGCACGTGATGGTCGAGAAGCCGATGACGTGGACAGCGGCCGAGGCGCGCGAGCTGCGCGACCTCGTGGCCGACAGCGGCCTCGTGCTGATGGTCGGCCACCTGCTGCGCTTCCATCCCGGCGTCGAGAAGCTGCGCGAGCTGATCGACACCGGCGAGCTCGGCGACGTTCGCTACGTCTACGGCAACCGGCTCAACCTGGGCAAGATCCGCCCCGACGAGAACGTGCTGTGGTCGCTCGGCGTGCACGACATCTCGGTCATCCTGCACCTGATCGATGCCGAGCCCGTCGAGGTGTCGGCGCGGGGCGAGAGCTACGTGCAGCCGGGGGTCGAGGACGTCGTCTTCGGCTACATCCACTTCGCCTCCGGCCAGATCGGCCACCTGCACCTCTCGTGGCTCGACCCGCACAAGATGCGCAAGATGACCGTGATCGGCTCGAAGAAGATGGCGGTCTTCGACGATATGGAGCCCGACCGCAAGGTGACCGTGTTCGACAAGGGCGACTGGCAGACGCCCGCCGGGCGCATCTCGACGCACACGGGTGACATCTGGGTGCCGCGGATCGACATGAGCGAGCCGCTTGCGATCGAGTGCCGGCACTTCCTGCGCGCCGTCGCCGACGGCGCCACGACGCGAGCCGGAGTTGACGAGGGCCTGGCCGTGGTCGAGGTGCTGGAGGCGCTGCAGACCTCGCTCCAAAGCGGCGGCGAGACGGTCGCCCTGGGAGCGGCGGCGCGGTGATGTGGGCGGCCGCCGACGCGCCGGGCCTCGTGCTCGGCGACGGCGTCGAAGTCGGAGAGGGCGTGCGGTTCGGAGCGAACGTCACGGTGCATGAGGGCACCGTGATCGGCGCGGGCTGCAGCGTCGCCGACAACGCCGTGCTCGGGCGCCAGCCCGTGCTCTCGGCACGGTCGACCGCCAAGCGCGATCCGCTCGAGCCGCTGCGACTCGGCGCCGACACGCGGATCTCGGCCGGCGCGGTGCTCTCGGCCGGGACGGTGATCGGCACGGGCTGCGTCGTCGGCGACCTCGCCACCGTCCGCGAGCGGTGCTCGATCGGCGACGGCGTCGTGATCGGCCGCGGCGTCTGCGTCGAGAACGACACGGCCATCGGGTCGCACACCAAGATCCAGACGAACGCCTACATCACCGCCTACTGCACGCTCGAGGAGCACGTCTTCATCGCGCCGTGCGTGGTCACCACGAACGACAACTTCATGGGCCGCACCGAGCGCCGGCACGGGCTCGTCAAGGGCCCGACGATCCGCCGCGGCGCCCGCATCGGCGGCGGGGCGACGCTCCTGCCCGGGATCGAGATCGGCTCCGAGGCGTTCGTGGGCGCCGGCGCGGTCGTGATCCGCGACGTGCCGGGCGGCATGGTCGTGGTCGGCGTCCCGGCGCGCATCCTGCGCGAGGTGCCGGCCGACGAGCTGCTCGACCCCTCGGACTAGGGGACGGTGATCGGGTCGGAGTGGCCGCGCAGGTGGGTCGCGTCGCCGACGTAGTGGACGCGCCAGACGCCCGTGGCCGGGGCCGTCGCGAAGACCACGTTGCCGTGGGCGCCGGCGGGCTTGGACTCGATCGGCGCCCATGTCGAGCCGGTCTCCTTGTAGAGCACGAGCATCTCGCCCGGGAGCGCAGGGGACATGCTCGCGTGGAAGCTTCCGCCGGTGACGGTCAGGGTGAGCGCCGGCTGCACCCCCACACTGGCGTGCGGCGACACGGCCTTACCGGCCGAGACGAGCTTGTACGTGCGGTCGGCGGTCGGCGTCACGGCCACCGAGAACGTGCCGTTGGCGTGAAGGTGAAGCGCGGCGACCACGGCGCTCCAGGCGGTGCCGACGGCGCCGCGGCGCTCGAGCGCGATGTGCCCCGACGGGATCGGCCACACCCGGCCCGTGATCGTGATCGGCGTGCCGGCGATGTCGGTCGAAGGCGTGGTCAGCGTGCGCTGCAGCAACCGGAACCAGGTCGAGCGCAGGCCCATCCGCTCCTGCACCTGGTCGCCGGTCAGGGTCGTCGTCCCGCCCGTCGCGGTGACGCCGATGCTGAGCGTGCGCTGCGACGCCGGGTCGACGGTGGCAGCGATCGCGGTGACCGAGCCCGACACACCGAGGGCGTGAGCAAGACCGCTCGCCGTGTAGGTCTGGGTCGGCCAGGTGTGGTACGGGTTCGCGCCGTTCGCGCTGTCGTACCGATCGATCACCGGCACGAGGTACGGCTCGCCGCTGCTCGTGTCCCAGGCCGCCTGCTCGGACGACGTCCGGCCGCCGGAGCTCGACGAGAAGAAGGTCGTGGCGATGGTGTGGTGGTACCAGACCACCTGATGCGTCGTCGCGGTCACGGCGGCGGTCGACGCCGTGTCCTCGTGCTCGATCGGACCGTACACCTGGCTGCGGGTGTCGGCGTAGGCATCCCAGTCGCCGGACGGGTTGCGGGTCGCGGCGGCGTAGGAGCGGGCGGCGACCGCCTGCGCCTTGAGCGCCGGCAGCGGCCACGACGCGGGCATCTCGCTCGGGACGACGCCGCGCAGATACTTCTCCATGCCGACGACGTCAACACAGTCCAGGCTCGCCCCCGACTCGATCACCCGGAACACGCCGTGCCAGTGGTCGCCCGAGAAGCCGATCCCGGCCGAGTCGTCGAGGCGCAGCGGCTGCGACCCCGGGTGGATCTGCACCGGCGCCACGAGCCCCTTGGTGAGGGCGCCGTTCGCCTTGGCGATCAGCTGCAGGTGCCCGCTCGTCCCACCCTCCTGCAACCGGTAGCTGCCGGCGGGGAGCGTCTTGCGGGTGCCGGCGTGATCGCGCAGCGTCATCGCAGAGGAGGCGCCGAAATCGACGTTCGCGCCCGCCGAGAGCAGCACCCGCTCGGCGGCGCCGGACGACATCGGGCCCACGTGCGTGCCCGTGAAGTAGTGGTCCATGATCTGCTTGTAGCCCCAGCCGTGCTCGGCGTAGCCGAGCGCGCCGTACTGGGACATGCCGATCCCGTGCCCCCAGCCGTGGCCGGTGAGCGTGAAGGTCGTGGACGCGCCCGCGGAGGCCGGCAGAGCGAGCGCCAGGGCCGCCGCAACGCATGCGCCGAATCGTCGCGTCATTCGGGCACCATCGGCAAGAGGCTAGCCCGGCTGGAGTTAGGTGCACGTAAAGATCGCCCTCGAGGTGTCGCCGATCCGTTACGCCCATCTACAGCGACTCACACGGACGGTCGATAACCTGCGCGAATGGGCCTTTTCGCTGCGCTTCCCAAGCCGGTCCGCACCGTGCTCGAAACCGCCGCGACGCTCGTGGTCGCGCTCGGCATCGCATGGCTCGGGCAGGCCTTCGTCGTCAAGCCCTACCGCGTGCCGACGGGGAGCATGATCCCGACGCTCGAGCCGAACGACCGCGTCCTGGCCGATCGCCTGAGCCTCGACTTCGAGAGCCCCACCCGGGGCGAGATCATCGTCTTCCACCCGCCCCACTGCAAGCCGGGCCACGACGACTCGACCGGCGTCTGCACGACGACCCAGCTCTCGCTGCGGCAGGGGCTCGCATCGACGACCTACGTCAAGCGCGTGATCGGCCTGCCGGGCGAGACGGTGTGGTCGAAGGACGGGCACGTCTTCGTGCAGGACAGGGGCAAGGCGCCGTTCGAGCTGCGCGAGCCCTACACGCACG
>DASXZF010000326.1:0-2420 GCA_036502065.1 Gaiellales bacterium | reverse complement strand
GTGGACCGAGAGCGGCTTCTACGAGGTGCCCCGGGCCGACGCCGATCCGGCGCTGCTGCGCATGCGCCAGCCGCTGCTCTCGGGCACGGGCGCCGGCCCGTCGCTCTCGCTGCGCTCTCTCGCCCGCCTCGGCGTCGAGCTGCTCGGACGGCTCGAGGGCGGATCGGGCGAGGAGCTGCGCTTCGGTGACGACGTCGCCGAGCACCTGCGCTTCGCCGACGAGACCTGCGCCGCCCTGCTGCGCGGGATCGACGAGCACATCGCCCGCACGGGCATCGCGGCGCCGCCGCCCGTGCCCGACCCGTCCGACGAGCCGCCGCCAGGCCTCGGCGGTGACGCGCCGCGCTCGCTGCGGCTCGACCGCGCGGGCATCGGCACCGTGATCTGGTGCACGGGGATGCGTCCGCGCCTCGACGCCGTGGCCATCCCGGGCCTCGTCCAGGACGGCGAGATCGCCCACACCGACGGCGCCACCGCGGTCGAGGGCCTGCACCTGATCGGCGCGCCGTGGCTCTCGTGCCGCAAGTCGGGGATCATCTGGGGCGCTGCGGCCGATGCCGAGCGGATCGCCGCGGCCATCGCCACAGCGCCCCACCCGACCCGCTCCTAGACTCCGAGCATGGAGCAGGCCGGGCAGTGGACCGCCCCCAGGCGGGGCCAGCAGGTGACCGTGATCGAAGATGAGGCGTCGATCTCGGATCCGCTGCGCTCGGCGCTCGAGCGCGAGGGCTACGTCGTCTCGCTGGCCACCACAGGCGCCGAGGGCGTCGAGTCGGTGCGCCGCGCCGAGCCCGACATCGTCCTGCTCGACCTCGGCCTGCCCGACGTCGACGGCCGCGACGTCTGCCGCGCCATCCGCGCGAGCTCGGAGGTGCCGATCATCATGCTCACGGCTCGCGGCCTCGAGACCGACCGCGTCGTCGGCCTCGAGCTCGGCGCCGACGACTACCTCGTCAAGCCCTTCAGCATGGCCGAGCTCGTCGCCCGCATACGCGCCGTCCTGCGCCGCACCGGCCCGCGCGAGAGCACGCCCACCGCGCAGTCGACGACCGCCGTCGAGGTCGGCGATGTGCGCATCGACGCGGCCACCCACGTCGCCACGCACGCGGGCCAGACGCTCGACCTGCCGCGGCGCGAGTTCGACCTGCTGCACATGCTGATGGCAAACGCCGGCACCGTCCTCGCCCGCGGCAAGCTGATGGACGAGGTGTGGGGCGTCGACTGGTTCGGGTCGACCAAGACGCTCGACGTGCACATCGCCGGCCTTCGCCGCCGCCTCGGCGACGACGCCCACGAGCCGCGCTACATCCACACCGTGCGCGGCGTCGGCTTCCGCTTCGCCGCCCCCGCCGAGCTCGCCGGGTGACGCTGCGCGGGCGCCTGCTGGCGGCGTTCGCATACCTGCTCCTGCTCACGGTGATCGCGCTCGCGGTGCCTCTCGCCGTGAACGTCGACCGGAGGGCGAAGGACTCGTTCTACTCGGCGGTCGACTCGCAGACCCAGGTGATCGCCGCCTCGCTCGGCGGATCGCCGCAGCCGGGCAAGACGATCGCCGGGGTGCGCCAGGCGGTCGCGACCTACGGCCGCGAGACCGATGCGCGCGTGATCGTCACCGACGGCCAGGGGCGCCTGCTGGCCGACTCCGAGCGGCCGCACCCGGCCGCCGTCGAGTTCGACACGCCCGGCCGTCCCGAGATCGGCTCGGCCCTGGCCGGCCGCAGCGTGCGCCTGATCCGCCACAGCGCCGACCTGGGCGGCGACCTGCTCGTCGTCGCCTACCCGGTGCTCGACCGCGGCCGCGTCGTCGGCGCCGTGCGCGTGTCCCAGCCGGTGGCGGCCGTCGACGCGCGCGTGCACCGCAGCTGGCTCGCGATCGGCGCCGTCGCCGCGGCGGTGGCGCTCGTCGGCATGATCGTCGCCTGGCTGCTCGCGAGCTCGCTCGCGCGCCCGATCCACGCCCTCGGCGGCACGGCGGCCCGGCTTGGCCGCGGCGACCTCGACGCCCGCGCGCCCGAGGCCGGCCCGCGTGACGTCGCCGACGTCGCCCGCGCCATGAACCGGATGGCCGCCGAGCTCGAGAGCCTGATCGAGTCTCAGCGCGAGTTCGTCGGCAACGCCTCGCACCAGCTGCGCACACCGCTCACGGGCCTGCGCCTGCGGCTGGAGGCGCTTTCGACCGGCCCCACGGCGAGCGACGACGCCCGCGCCGCGCTGGTCGAGGTCGACCGGCTGGCGGCGCTCGTCTCGGATCTGCTCGTGCTCGCCCGCGCCGGCGTGCCGCCGCACGTGCACGCGGCGTGCGACCTGCGCCAGGAGGCGCGCGCGGCGGCCGACCGCTGGCGGCCGGTGGCCGCCGAGCACGGCCGCTCGCTCGCACTCGACGAGCCTGGCGAGCCCGTCGCGGTCGCAGCCGAGAGCGG
>DASXZF010000325.1:0-5796 GCA_036502065.1 Gaiellales bacterium | reverse complement strand
GCATGCTCCGGCGCAGCTCGTCCTCGAGCCGGCGCCGCTCGGTGACGTCCGAGACGATCCCGCTGACCTCGTACGTGCCGTCGGGGAGCAGACGGCAGCGCGCCCGGTCGTGCACCCAGCGGGTGACCCCGTCCTGACCCTTGAGGCGATAGAAGACCTCGCTGTCCTGCCCCCGGCCGAGGCCGGCGTTGAACGCGTCGTAGGCCGCCCGGTCGTCCTCGTGCACGGCGTTGTCCCAGTTCACCATCTCGGGGTCGGGTTCGGCGCCGCCGAGCAGGCGGTCGCCCCCGGGCCCCTGGAACAGCTCCTCGAGCCGCCCGTCGGGATAGGCGAGCGCGAGATACACGTGCGCCCCGACGACGTCGAGCAGGCTGGTGAACCGGTCGTTCGCCTGGGCGAGGCTCGCGGCCGTCTCCTCGCGCGCGGTGACGTCCGAGATGATGCCGTCGACGAGCACGCCGCCGCCGGGCTTGGGGTGCGGGCGGGCGCGGTCGCGCAGCACGCGGGTGACGCCGTCCACGCCGACGACGCGATAGGTCACCTCGGCGTCCTCACCCGCCAGGAGACGGCGGTTGAACGCGTCGTAGCCCTCCAGATCGTCGGCGGGGATGCGCGACTCCCAGAACGGGCCGACGACGACGCCCTCGGGGACGAGACCGCCGATCAGGCTCTCGAGCGTCGACCCGGATGCATGGTGCACGTAGCGGGCGTCGGGCGTGACCTCGCCGGCGTAGACGTGCTCCTCGAACAGGTCGAGGATGCGCAGGAGCCGCTCCTCGCTCCAAGGGCGCCGACGCGCGACCCGACCTTCGAGTCGAGCAACTGCGCGCGCAATGCGTCGCACCATCCCGGGCCGCCCAGTCTGGCTCACACCGTTGTCATCGGCGTGCCGGGAGACACCTTGAGACGCGAGCCACTTGGATGTGGCCGAAACGGCTCACGCGCCGGCCGATGCCGGCTCGCTCGCGGCGGCCGGCGCGCCGTCGTGCGCGGCCGGCGGGAAGCGCACGGTTGCGACCGTGCCGCCGCCGATCGCCGGCTCGAGCGTCAGCACCGCCCGGTGCCGCTCGCAGATGGCCTGCGCGATCGCGAGGCCAAGACCGCTGCCCGCGACCGCTCCCGCCGCCGAGCCGCGGTAGAAGCGGTCGAACGCCCGCTCGCGATCCTGCTGGGTGAGCCCGGGGCCGCGATCGCCGATGGCAAGAGTCGGGCCGGCGACCTCGCTCACCGTGACCGTGACGGGCGATCCGGGCGGGCTGTACTTCAGGGCGTTGTCGATCAGCACGCGCACGAGCTCGCCGAGCCGGCGGACGTCACCCGAGACCGAGACCGGATCGAGGGCGGTCTCGAGGGCGCGATCGGGATCGAGCGCACGCATCTCGTCGCACGCCTCCGCGGCCACGGCGTCGAGACGGACGACGCGCGCGTCGACGACCTGGCTGCCCGCCTCGGCGAGCGACAGGAGCTCGGCGACCGTGGCCCCGAGGCGGCGGGTCTCGCGGGCGATCACCGCCGCGGACTCCTGCACGAGCTCCCAGTCCTCCCGCTGCACCGAACGCGAGATGATCCGGGCGTGGCCCTGCAGGGCGGTGACGGGCGTCTTCAGCTCGTGGGACGCGTCGGCCACGAACTGCCGCTGCTGGTCGGCCGCGTGCTCGGCCCGCTCGAGCAGACGGTTGAAGGCGTGCGCGAGCCGTCCGAGCTCGTCGGGGCGGCCGGCGCTGATCCGCCGGTCGAGCGCATCACCGGGGATGTCGTCGACCTGCTGGCGCATCCGGTCGACCGGGCGCAGGGCGCGGCGCGCGAGCAGGGCGCCCATGAGGCCGGAGGCGACCAGGATGCCGATCCCGACCAGGAGCAGCGTCCCGAGCAGCGTCGAGAGGGTCGAGCGGACGCTGTGGTTGGAGAGCAGCACGACCACCGCGCCGCCGTCGCTGCGCGAATGCCGGGCCGACACGTAGCCCGACGGCGCCCGGCGCACGATCGCATCGACGGCGGGCAGTGTGGTGCCGTGCGCGCCCGTGGTCGCGTTCACCACACGCCCGGCGGCGTTCGTGAGCCAGATCCGCTCGCCCGGCCCGGCGAGGCCGTCGAGGCGCAGCTCGTCCGGCTGCCCCCGCGAGGCGGTGCGGGCCAGCCGCGCGGCCGTGTGCTTGACCTCGGCGCGCAGGTCGGAGCGCACGATCGCGTAGGTGATCGCCGACGTGGCCACCACGAGCACCGCCATCACGGCCACGAACCAGGCCGCCAGGCGCAGCCTGACGCTCACCGGCGGATCGTGTAGCCGACGCCGCGCACCGTGCGGATGATCGAGCTTTGGGGAGCCGTGTCGAGCTTGCGCCGAAGCGCCGACACGAAGAAGTCGATCGCCTTGCTCTCGCCCAGGTACGTGAAGCCCCACACGCCCTCGTAGATCTGCTCGCGGGTGAACACGCGGCCCGGGGCGTGCATCAGGAAGGCGAGCAGGTCGAACTCGCGGGCCGTGAGCTCGACGTCGCGGCCCTCGACGCTGACCTCACGCGTCTCGAGGTCGACACGCACCGGCCCGGCCTCGAGCGTCGTCTGCTCGCCTCCGGCCCGGCGGGCGAGCGCGCGCAGGCGGGCGAGCAGCTCCTCGATCGCAAACGGCTTGGCCAGGTAGTCGTCGGCACCGGCGTCGAGCCCGACCACGCGATCGCCGACGCGGTCGAGCGCTGTCAGCATCAGGATCGGCATGTCGTGGCCCGAGCGCCGCGCCCGCCGGCATACCGACAGGCCGTCCATGTCGGGCAGGCGCACGTCGAGAACGACGAGATCGGGCTCGTCGCGCTCCATCGCCGCAAGGCCGGCGGCGCCGGCGGGCGCGAGCTCGACCCGATAGCCGGCCTCGCCCAGCTCGAGCTCGAGCACGCGGGCGATGGCGGGGTCGTCCTCGACGACGAGGACGCGCTGGGCGGCGGCGGGCACGAGCCCACGATAGCGGTGGCCCGGGCGGCTCTCCGAATCCTTACCAAGCTCGGGGGAAACGCTTGCCGAGCGCACTCCGGGGGCCACATGCGGCGGCCTACGGTTGGCGGCGTGACCGAGGAGGTGCGCTCAGCCCGCGGCCGGGACCCGGCCCCACGCCGAGGTGACGGCGATGTCGGCCATCGCCTGGGCGCGCTCGGCCGCGGTGGCGGGCGTGTGCACGCGCACCCGATAGGGCGTGTCGCCCATCGGCGAGACGACGGCGCCGTAGATGCCGGCCGAGACGCTCGAGACGACGTCCTGCGCCGTGCCGGCGGCAACGGTGACCCACCGATCCGGCCGGAAGACGTTGAACCTCGCCTGGGCGTACACCACGTCGTCGCCGGCGTCGATCATGGGCCTCACGCTACCGGTCGCCGAGGGCGGTGTCGAGCGACTTTACAAAGGCTCTCAACAAGACTTCGCAACTCGTTACAAACGGGGCGAAGGCCACCCGAAAGTCGCCTATACCCCTACAAGAAGGCGCACGTACACTGGGGTCATGTGGAGATGGGTGCTTCCGGTCGCGGCCGTTGCCGCGGTCCTGATCGGATATCTGGCCAGCCACAACGGCCCGACGACGCATGTCCCCGGCAACCTGGCGCCGACGACCACGACGCAGGCCACGACGCCGGGGCCGCATCTGACCTCGATCTGCGGCAGCCTCACGGGCACTCCGAAGGTGCGCCACGTCGTCTGGATCTGGCTCGGCACCCAGTCGTCCCATCACCTGGTCGGCAAGGCCCGGGTCGCGCCGTACGTGAACGAGCTCGCGAGCCAATGCGGTCTGGCCAGCGCGTACTCGTCGATCACGCACCCGGCGATCGCAAACGACGTGGGCGCGCTCACGGGCGATCCGCACGGCCTGATCCACAACGCCTGCGCGCCGTGCACGACGGCCGCGCCCAGCCTGCTCGGGCAGGTGCCGTCGTGGCGGGCGTTCGTGGGCGGCATGCCGACGCCATGCCGCAAGCTCGACGCCGGGCTGCGCGCCTACTCGCGCCTCGCCAACCCGCCGACGTACCTGACCGCGCGCGGCTGCCAGAGCTTCGACCTGCCGCTCGGCACGATCCACTCGGGCAGCCTGGAGCGGATGCTGGCGGCGAACACGATGCCGGCGTTCTCGATGATCATGCCGGACAGCTGCCACGACACCGGGTTCGACAAGCATTGCGGCGGGACGGCCAAGCGGGGGGTCTACATCGCTCGCGGCGACCTGTGGCTGCGGGGCTGGATCGAGGCGCTCACGTCGTCGGTCGCGTACAAGAACGGCTCGATGGTCATCTTCGTGACCTGGAACCAGGGGACGCCGGCCAAGGACCTCGGCCAGTCGTGCACGGCGGCGGCGCTCGCGGCCGACTGCCACGTGCCGCTGCTCGTCGTCTCGCCGTACGTGAAGCACGGCCTGACCGTCGGCACGCGCTTCAGCCACTACAGCCTTCTGAAGGCGACCGAGAAGCTGCTCGGCGCCCACTCGCTGCTCGGCCACGCCGCCGATCCCAGTGCGGGGAACCTGGCCGGCGCCTTCGGCCTGTGAGGGCCTGGCGGGCAGGGGTCGCGCTGGCGGCCCTCCTCGTCGCCGCAGGCTGCGGCGGCGGATCCGGCACGGGCGGCGCCGCCTCCGGCCCGCCCCCGCCGCCCGCACCCCCGTTCCACGCGCACGCCCACGGAGCGGTGGCGCCGTGGGTGACGACCGCCGGCGGGCGCTTCGTCGACCAGAACGGCACACCTGTGCTCCTGCACGGGTTCGACATCTCGCCCGGCCAGGCGCAGCTGGCCCCGGTGGCGGCCCAGATGGGGGCGAATCTCGTGCGCCTGTACGTGGGCTGGAGCGCCATCGAGCCGCAGGCGCCCGTCAACGGCCACTACCGGTGGGACACGCACGTCCTGCACCAGATCGATCAGGAGGTGGCGGCGTTCCGGGCGGTGCACGTGAACGTGCTGATCGACTTCCACCAGTTCCACTGGTCGCCGTATTTCGCCCAGACGACGTGCAAGACCGGCAAGGCCGTCTGCCGCGCGAGTGGCGTCCCGGCGTGGTTCTACGCCAACGGCCGCTTTCCGGCGACGAAGAGCGGCGTGTCCGAGGCCGAGGCCGCGTTCTGGACGAGCGAGTCGGCCCGCTCGCAGGCGTACTACGCGGCGTTCGCCTCGATGATCGCGGCACGCTACGCCGCCGATCCGAACGTCATCGGCTACGAGATCTTCAACGAGCCGCACCCCGGCCGGCTCGGCGACACCACCCAGGCCACCAACATCATGCTGCGCTGGCAGGCCGGAATCCGCCGGGCGATCCAGAAGGTCGACAGCACGCGCACGGTGTTCATCATGTGCCGGGGCGGCGGCGAGGGCGTCGGCACCGCCGACCTGGGGCCGTTCGGATCGCTCGACCACATGGCGCTCGACTGGCACGACTACTTCAACGGCGGCTCCGGCGGCCTCGACGGCGCCGGCGACAACTGGGTGCCGTCGTGGGCCGCCACGCACAACCAGACGAGCTCGAGCTACACCGGCAGCGCGGCAGCCCAGGCACGCGTCCTGCAGGTGCCGGTGCAGCGGGCGCGCGCCTGGGGGATCCCGCTACTGGTCGGCGAATGGGGCATCCACACCGGCGTCCCCGGGAGCGCGACCTACCAGACGCAGATGCTCGACCTCTTCGCCAAGGACGGCGTGAGCTGGACGCGCTGGGTGCTCTCGACCGGCGGCGGCTTCGGCCTTCTGAACAAGGACGGCTCCCCCACGCCCGAGATCGAGCAGATTCGGGCGGCGCTCGCTCGGCCGTAGCGGCCGGCGGGGCCGGCGGGGGGCGGA
>DASXZF010000324.1:0-4521 GCA_036502065.1 Gaiellales bacterium | reverse complement strand
TCGCGCGGGCTCGCCCAGTCGATCCGCTTCGCGATCCGCTTCAGCTCCAGATCGTCGGCGGCAAAGATCTCGGCCATCCGCGCGGCCGAGGACGAGCAGCCCGCATCCTTCAGGAGCATCGCGTAGTACAGGCTCGAGCGCTCGTCATCCGGTATCGCGAGCGCATCGGCCAGACGCAGCGCGATCAGACAGCTGCGCCGGGCGTGGCCGGGCGGCTGGCCCTCGGTCAGGTCGAGCGCGTGTGAGAGGGCGGCCACCACCTCGCCGACGGCGAACGTCGGCAGCGGCTGGTCGGGTACGGAGCGCAACGGCTTCGCCATGAGACGTGTCATCGGCACCGCACGCGCGGATTCGACCCCCGGACGGGGTTACGATGGCCGGGTGGCGACCGTCATCGGCCTCCTGCACCCAGGCGCGATGGGCGCCGCCGTCGGAGCGACGCTGCACGCCAACGGGCACGACGTGGTCTGGGCGTCGACCGGCCGCAGCCCGGCGACGGCGGAGCGTGCGGCCGCCGCCGGCCTGCGCGACATCGGCACCGCGGCGGCGATGGCGGACGCGTGCGACGTCGTGCTGTCGATCTGCCCACCGCACGCCGCCCGTGATGTCGCGGCCGAGATGCACGGGTTCGGCGGCATCTACGTCGATGCCAACGCGATCTCGCCGGCGACCGCCCGGGAGATCGCCGCCGCCGTGTCGGGCGCCGGGGTGACGTTCGCCGACGGCGGCATCGTCGGGCCGCCGCCGCACGCCGCCGGAACCACCCGCCTGTATCTGTCGGGACAGGGCGCCGCAGACGTCGCGCTGCTCTTCGGCGGCACCGCGCTTGCAGGCGTCGTCGTATCCGACCGGCCGGGTGACGCCTCGGCGGTCAAGATGGCCTATGCGGCGTGGACGAAGGGCTCGGCGGCGCTGCTTCTGGCTGCGCGGGCGGTCGCTCGGGCCGAGGGCGTCGAGGATGATCTCGTGCGCGAGTGGCGGCTCTCGCTTCCGGAGCTCGAGGAAGAGCACGCCCGGGCCGCGCGCTCGGCGGCGGCGAAGGGCTGGCGCTGGATCGGCGAGATGGAGGAGATCGCAGCGACGTTCGCCGCCGCCGGCCAGCCCGACGGCTTCCATCGGGCCGCGGCGGAGGTATTCCGCGAAAGGGGAGTCAGAGAACCCGGGCGGTGACGCCGGCTCTCTCCGTGAACACGATGCTGCCCGTGCGCCCTGCGCGCGACTACACGTGTGGGTGCGATTGTGCCGCGCGCACGAGCTCATCGCCGACGTCCGCGGTGCCGGCCGTGCCACCCAGATCCGGCGTGCGCACGTCGCCGCCGGCGAGCACCGCCTCGATCGCCGCCATCACCCGCGCGCCCGCCGTGCGCTCGCCGAGGTGGTCGAGCAGCATCGCGCCCGCCCACACCGCACCGATCGGGTTTGCGACCCCGCGGCCGGCGATGTCCGGCGCCGAGCCGTGGACGGGCTCGAACAGCCCCGGCCCCGCGCCGCCGGGAGCGACGTTCGCGCTCGCGGCGAGGCCCATGCCGCCCTGGATGGCGGCGCCGATGTCGGTGAGGATGTCGCCGAACAGGTTCGAGGCGACCATGACGTCGAACCGCTGCGGCTGCGAGACCATGTACGCGCACGCGGCATCCACGAGGATGCGGTCGAGCTCGACGTCGGCGTAATCGGCGTGGACGGCGGCCACGACCTCGTCCCACATGACGAAGTGGTGCGGGCTCGCGTTCGACTTGGTGATGCTCGCGAGCCTGCCGCGGCGGGAGCGGGCGAGCTCGAACGCGTGCCGGGCGACCCGCTCGACGCCGACGCGGGTGAAGACGTCAACCTGCAGCCCGACCTCGTGCCCCATGCCGACGTGGACGCGTCCCCCGGCGCCCGCGTACTCGCCCTCGGTGTTCTCGCGCACGCACACCATGTCGATGTCCGCGGGGGTGCGGCCGGCCAGCGGCGAGGCCACCCCCGGCAGGAGCCGGATGGGGCGCAGGTTCAGATAGAGGTCGAACCGCTGGCGGATCGGCAGCAGCAGCCCCCAGAGGGTGATGTGATCGGGCACAGACGGCGAGCCGACCGCGCCCAGGTAGACCGCGTCAAAGCCCTCGAGCACGCGCAGGCCGTCGGCGGGCATCAGCGCGCCGGTGCGGGCGTGGTGGTCGCTGCCCCAGGGCAGGTGCTCCCACTCGAGCGCGAATCCGTCGCAGACGGCGTCGAGCACCCGGATGCCCTGCGCCACCACCTCGGGCCCGACGCCGTCGCCGCCGATGACCGCGATCCGGTGGCGCCGCATCCGGGCTTACGTCGCCGAGGTCTTGATGGTGGCCGTGGCGGCTCCGGTGACGCCGGTGGACGAGGTGTTCGTCATGAGCTTGCCGGTGGTGTCCGAGGCGTCGATCACGGAGAGCTGAAGGCTACCGTCGCTCATGATGTCGATCTGCATGAACCCGCACCCGCCGACGGTGATGTTCGCAAACTGGAGCCACGAGAGCTGCGACGTGTTCGACTTCGGCGCGGCGTGGGTCGTCGGCGCGGTCGAGCAGAGGCCGACGACGCAGCTCGTGAGGCCGGGGTAGGTGCCACTCGCAAGCTGCGGGTGCATCACCTGCATGCAGTGATCGTGACCCTGCAGGATCAGGGACGAGTGCGGCTTCGTGCCGTCGTTCTTGCCCATGATCTCGTCGACCAGGTTCTGCATCGTCGGGTTGTCGTGGGCGCCGCCGTAGTAGCTCCAGCGGGCGTGATGGGTGATCACGATGTTCTTCGTGCCCTTGGCCCATGCCGAGCGCAGCCACGCCACCCGCGCGTTGCCGGCGACCGCGCCGCCGGTGTGCGGGACGGGCCAGCCCGGCTTGTCGATCACGTTCTCGACCGCGCCGGAGTTCAGGAGGATGAAGCGCATGCCTGCGATGTCGACGAACTGATCGGTCAGCGGGATGCCCCCGGCCTGATCGATCCAGCCGCCGGTCGTGCGCGAGAGCGTGCCCTTCGACTGGTTGTAGGCCAGCCACGCCGATACGTCGGGGATCGACGACTTGCCGCCCGGGCCGTTCGTGTGGTTGCCCGGCGTCATGACCGTGCGCGCCGGCGAGACGTTGGGCTCGGTCAGGTACTTGTCGTAGTGCTTCATCGTCGAGGCGTTGCACACGGAGTACTCGTCGCCGCCGATGACGAGCCAGGTCGCCGCCGGGTTGGCGAACCGGCCGAACGCCGCGTTTACGGCCGCAGCCACCTTGGGCGCCTTCGACCCTCCGCTGCCGCCGCAGTCAGCCGCGAACGCGACCCGGGCCAGAGCCGTGACGGCCGCCATTCACATCACCTCCATCGTGCGGCGCAGGAACGCCGCCTGGGCATCGCAGATCTGCCGGTCGCCATGGACGTGCACGCTGCGCAGGCCGTGCAGCATGAGGACGGCGCCGGGAAAGAAGCCGAGGACCCCCTCGAGCGCGGTGCCCTCGCCGGCGCGAAGCGTGCGCTCGACGTCGTCGGCAATCGTGGCGAACATGTCGGCGTCGGCATTGCCGTCGGCGACGTAGCGGCGCAGGTCTGCCACCGCCTCGTCCCACGACGATGCGTGGTCGAGGTAGCCCCAGAGCGTGGCCGCCATCGACTCGTCCCGTGCCACCGCAACGCTGCGCACCGCCGCCGCCCTGACGGGTGCGTCCGCAAGCGCGCGCCCTCCCGCCGTCCCGATCAGCGGCAGCGCCAGCGCCCCGCCGAGAAACCTGCGTCGTTTCACCCCACCCGCCTCCTCAATCGCCACGGCCCCCCAAGGCGAATGTACGAGAGGTCCGGCGATCGCGCCAGAGACGAGGTGCTCCCTCTAGATGAGGCCCTCGCGCACGGCCTGGGCGACCGCCTGCGAGCGGGTCTTCGCGTGCAGCTTGGTCGTGACGTCGTGCATCACGGCCTTGATCGTGCGCTCGCTGTAGCTCAGCCGCTCGGCCACCTCACGCGTCGGCAGGCCGTCGGCGACGAGCCGCAGCACGTTTCGCTCGCGGGTGGTGAGCGCCGTCAGCGACAGGCCGCGCGGCTCGAGCACGTCGCGCGAGACGGTGGCGAGCGTGCGCAGGAGCGTGCCGAGCACATCAGGGGGCAGCACGCCCGCGCCGGAGTGCACGGCGCGAACGCCGGCCGCGAGCGTCTCGGGGGTGAGCGTGTCCTTGGTCAGATAGCCGCACGCCCCCGCCTGGACGCTGTCGAGCAGACCCGGCTCGTCGAAGGAGCCGGCGCAGATCAGCACCCGCGGCCGTCCCACCGGGCGCAGCCGGCGCACGAGCTCGCAGCCGCCCTCGACATCACCGTCGAGCACGACCACGTCGGCTGCCGCAAGGTTCGGGTCGAGCTCCGCCGCACCCGGCCCGTCCGCCTGCCACACCTCCTGGATCTCTTCGAGCGCGGCGAGGCAGGCCGCAAGGCCTCGGCGGTAGATCGGATGTGGATCGATGATGTAGACACGCACGACGGCACCCCCACAGCACCGTTTGCTCAACCGAGCCGCACGCGAGATAGTACGAGAGTCCACGC
>DASXZF010000323.1:0-19236 GCA_036502065.1 Gaiellales bacterium | reverse complement strand
GAAGGCGGAGCTGGGGCAGGCCGCCCCGGCAGGCGAGCTCGGCGCCGGGACGCCCGCAGCCGAGCCGGCCGCGGCCGAGCCGGCCGCGGCGGAGGAGCCGACGCCATGATCGTGCGCATCCTCGGTCAGGGGCAGTTCCGGCTCGACGACAGCCTGCTCGGGCGCCTGAACGAGCTCGACAACGCCGTCGCGTCCGCCGTCTCGGCGGGCGACGCGGCGCTGTTCACGAGCGCCTTTGCGGACCTGATCGGAATGATCGAGTCAGACGGCGTGCCGGTGCCCGACGACGAGCTCATCACCTCGGATCACGTGCTGCCGCACGTCGACACCACGCTGGAGGAGGCCCGGGAGGCGTTCGCCGGCGAGGGCGCCATCCCCGGCTGAGGGCGCGCCGAGGCTAGCGCCGGCCGGTTCTGCGGGCGTGCGCGTCGATGACCGAGGCGCGGTGGCGCATCAGGAACTTGGCGAGCTCGCAGCGCTCCTTCACGGCGATGCTCTCGAACTCGCAGCCGATCAGCCACTCGCCCTGCGTGCTGCGCTCGTCGATGCGCACGACGCGCGCGACGGCCGAGAGCTCCTGGCCCGGGTCGAGCGGGAAGCGCAACTCGAGCTGCTCGCCCACCGGGCACGGGTGCGTCACGGCCAGGAGCACGCCGCTCAGCGAAACGTTGACGGTGCGGGCGGAGCTGGCGCGGGTGCCATCGCGGCCGACGGACACGCGCTCGAGGAGCTCTGCCGTTGCCGGCCACTCGACGCGCGGTGCGCGGCGCCGGTCTGCGTGAAGCTCGCCGTCGGGCTGCGTGACGGTGGCCGCGTCTTGGGCGTTGGGCATCGGATCATCCTCCATGATGGTCGTCGCGCCGCCGGACTCTCCGGTCATCGGCAAGCACGCCATGGACTTGACCGAAGGCAGCGTCCTCCCGGGCCGGCCACGGTGGGTCGGCCCGGGGAGACGATCGGTGCGCGGGCGGCGGACGATGCCTGGGCGTGGCGCGTCCCTGCCGCACGTGATTGCGCAACCGGTTGGCGTGTGCTGCCGGTCGCAAGGCTAACGGGCAGGCGTTAAGGCCTGGAAATGAACGCGTAAGGGATCCGGGACTGAGGAGTGCGGTGCCGGCCGGTCAGACCGGGGCGTCCCAGAGCGGGTACCAGCGCTCGAGCTCGGGCTCGATCGGGAGCTCCTGCTCGAGCTTGCCCTGCAGCTGCAGCTCGCGCTCGGAGTCGCGGCGCTTGTTGGCGAGCGGGACGAACGGATAGAAGCTGCCCCGCTTGAAGTTGTAGATGAAGCGCACGTGACCGGGCTCGAACCCGAACACGGCGCACAGGAGCTGCTCGCCGAACCCGTCGTCGGTCATCGACTGGGCGGCGACGTGGATCGTCGTCACCAGATCGTCGAAGTCGTCGTCGGTCAGCTTCAGCCACTCGTAGCCGTACTCGTCGACCGACCGGTCCATCTTCGTGCCCTCGTCCGCGAAGGCCAGCTTCACCATGCCCTCGATGTCGGCGCCGCTCTCGCGAAAGCGAGCGGACGCCATCGGCTTGAAGCAGACCGCCGCCATCTTCGAGGGGGCAAGACCCAGACTCGTGTCGAGCGTGACCTGCGCGGTCGAGATCGCGAACAGGCGCTCGAGCGTGGGCTTGGCGATCTTCGTCCGCCCGAGGATGCCGTCGAGGAGCCCCAAGCTGTCAGAGGGTCTCGAGCTGGCGCTCGAGCCGGCGCAGCTGCTCCAGCCGGGCCTCGAGCGGGGGATGGTCGGAGACGAGGTTGGAGATGCCGGTCTTCAGGGTCGCCGGGATGATGAAGAACTGGTTCAGGCCCTCGGCCATGCGCATGTCCTGCTGCGGGATGCGGCCCATCGCGCCGGTGATCTTCACGAGCGCGGACGCCAGGCTCGACGGCGACTTGGTGAGGATGGCCGCGCCGCGGTCGGCCGCGAACTCGCGGTAGCGCGAGAGCGCCCGGATCAGGAAGAACGAGATCGCGTACACGACCACCGAGACGAGCAGGATGAGCATGAACGAGGCACCGGAGTTGTCGCGGTTGTTGCGACCGCCGCCGAACCCTCCGCCGAACATCCCGCCGAAGTAGAAGCCCCAGCGGGTGATGAAGCCGGCGACCATCGCGAAGAAGCTCGCGATCGTCATCACGGCCACGTCCCGGTGGGCGACGTGGGAGAGCTCGTGCGCGACCACGCCCTCGATCTCGTGCGGCTCGAGCCGGTCGAGCAGCCCCTGCGTCACCGCCACCACGGCGTGCTTCGGGCTGCGCCCGGTCGCGAAGGCGTTGGGCATGTCGGTCGGGGCGATCGCGATCCGCGGCATCGGCAGGCCGGCCGTCAGGCACAGCCGCTGGACGATGGCGTGCAGCTCGGGCGCCTGGTTCTCGTCGACGATGCGCGCGTGGGCCGAGGCCAGGGCGATCTTGTCGGACGTCCAGTACTGGACGGCGAGCAGCCCGCCGGCGATCAGGATCACGAACGGGAGTGCGATCCCGACGCCGCGCAGGAGCACGGCGAAGAAGACGACGTAGATGAGACCGAGCAGGAATATCGTGCCCGTCATCCGGGCCGTCAGCCCTGGATCCCGGTCGAGAGTGCGTCGTTTTCGCGCCATCCGGGAAGTGTATCGGGCCAACCTAAATGGTCAGTGAACGGGCTTGGGCGCCCTCGGTGTCCGCACTGCGCTCGGAGAGCCGCCCCGCGCGGATCTCGAGGTGCCGCCGGCAGCCGATGCTACGCACGAACTCGCGGTCGTGCGAGATGGCCACGATCGTGCCGCGGAACTGGCGCAGCGCTTCTTCGACCACGTCCAGCGAATCGAAGTCGAGGTGGTTCGTGGGCTCGTCCAGGAGCAGCAGCTCGGCACCCGACGAGACGAGCACGGCGATCAGCAGGCGCGATCGCTCGCCGGGGGAGAGGGTGCGCAGCGGCCGGCGCATCTGCTCCTGGTCGAACAGGAAGTGCCCGAGGAACGCCCGTGCCTCGTCTTCGTAGCCGATCACGCGAGAGCGATAGAACTCGAGCAGGGGCCGCTCGAGTGGCAGCCCGTGGTGATCCTGGGGCAGGATGCCCGCCGCCGGAGCGGGCTCGACCCGGCCATCCGCCGGGGAAAGCTCGCCGGCGATCAGGCGCAGGAGGGTGGTCTTGCCCGCGCCGTTGTCCCCGGTGATCGCGATGCGGTCGCGCCCGCGCACGACCAGATCGACGCCGTGAAGGACACGCCGTTGGCCATGGCAGACGCTCACGCCCTCGAGTGCCGCCAGGCGCCGACCGGCGACCGACACCCCGTCGAGGGAGAGCGTGAAGCTGGGCGCCTTGGTGGGATCGCCGATCCATTCCGCCGCATCCATCTGCCGCCGCAGCCGCCGCTCGCGGGCCTTAGCTTTGGCGGCCACCTTCTTCGCGTAGCGCTTCATCCGGTCCGCGCCCATGCCCGCCGCGGTGCGCTCCACGCCGAGCGCCTGCTGCCGAGTGCGGGCGATGTCGCTCTCGAGCCGTCTGCGGTATCGCTCCTGGGCGCGATGCTCCTCGAGCAACCGCTGCCACCGCCGCAGCTTCTCGGACCGGTAGGCCGTGTAGCCACCGGCATATGTCTGCATCCGGTCGCTGATGCCGTCGAGCTCGAAGATCTGGCCGACGGTGTTGTCGAGGAAACGGCGGTCGTGGCTTACGACCAGCACCGCGCCGGAGAAGCCGCCCAGGTAGGTCTCCAGCCAGCGCAGGCCGGCCAGGTCGAGGTGGTTGGTGGGCTCGTCCAGGAGCAGCACTGTGGGCCGGGCGAGCAGCACGCCCGCGAGCATGACCCGCGCCTGCTCGCCTCCCGAGAGGCGCCGGAGCGGGGCCGCCTCGTCGATGTGGGCGATGTCCAGGTGCCGTCGCACCTCGTCGACGAGCGCGGTGAACCCCCACCCGTCGAGCGCCGCGTAGCGCTCCTGCGCGTCGCCGTAGCGGTGAAGGACGGCGGCTCCTGGGGACGGCGCGGCCAGCTCGCGCTCGAGGCGGCGCAGCTCACGGTGCAGCGAATAGACCTCGCCCGCGGCATCGTGCAGGTGCTCCGCCAGGGTCAGGTCGGGCCGCGACGGCTGTTGGGCGAGGAAGCCGGCCGTGTCACGGTCGCCCACGACGACGCGGCCCTCGTCGGGGCGGTCGAGCCCCGCCAGGATGCGCAGGAGCGTCGACTTGCCGGCGCCGTTTGGGCCGACGAGCCCGACCCGCTCGCCGTCAGCGAGGACGAACGAGACGTCCGTGAAGAGAGGGAGCGCATCGTGCGCTCTGGCCACACCGTCGCATTTCAACACGGGCCGTCATACCTCTCGCCCCCGATGATAGCCGGTGTCCGGCCGGACGACGGCTATGCCAGGAAGTGGATGTCGGGCAGGTTGCGGAAGCGCTGGTGGTGGGCCAGCCCGTAGCCGACGACGTAGCGCTCGGCGGCCGTGAACCCCACGTAGGAGACGTCCAGCTCGACCAGGCGCCGGTGGGGTCGGTCGAGCAGCGTGCAGATGCGCACGGACGCCGGTGAGCGGGTGCGCAGCGAACGGATCAGGTTGTGCATCGTGAGGCCGGTGTCGATCACGTCCTCGACGACGACCACGTGCTGGCCGCGCACCGGCTCGTCGAGATCCTTCAAGAGCCGGATCCGGCCGCTGCGGCGCTCGGCGCCCGAATACACCGAGAGCGCCATCGTGTCGAGGCGGTGCGGGACGGCCAGCGCGCGCGAGAGGTCGGCGGCGAACACCGCGGCACCCTTGAGCACGGCGACGACGACGAGCGGCCGGCCGCGGTGGTCGCGGTCGACGGCCGCGGCCAGCTCGCCGACGCGGGCGGCGAGCAGCTCGGCCGGCAGATAGACCTCGCCGGGCGCGGGCACCGCCGCGCGCTCGGCGACGGCGGTCATGCCGGCCTCGCCAGCTGATAGCGGTCGGCCAGGGCCTCGATGTCGCGCCGGTACAGGATCTTGATGCGCACGTCGGGGTAGAGCTCGCGCAGGCGTCGCATCTTGCGGTTCTTCTTCGTCACGAGTGACTGCTTCATCGTGGTCACCTCGATGTAGAGATCCTGCTCGGGCAGGTAGAAGTCGGGCGTGAATGCGACGCGTACCTGGCCGTCGGGCCCCGCCTCGAGCACGAACGTGTGGGGCTCGTACTGCCAGGCGATGCCGTGGTAGTCGAGCATGCGACTCAGGTCGCGCTCGGTGTCGTTGGCGAAGCGAGGTGGCATCCGGCGGCTCCAGGGTAACGATCGGGTCGGATGGCGCCGTGGTCGGTACGATGGGACTTCCGTGGCCGAGATCAAACCGTTCGTGATCGCACACCTGTCCGACCTGCACTGCGGGTCGCCGTACTTCGTCGAGAACCTGCTGCAGCGCGCGATCATGGAGATCAACGCCCTGGAGCCCGACGTGGTGGTCTGCTCGGGCGATCTGACGACCTTCGGCTACAAGCAGGAGTACCGCCAGGCGCGCGCGTACCTGGCCCGGCTCGAGTGCCCCGACGTCATCACGGTGCCCGGCAACCACGACTCGCGCAACGTCGGCCACGTGCACTTCGAGGAGCTGATCGGGCCGCGCGCGACGGTCCTGCACAAGGGCGGCCTGACCTTCGTCGCCGTCGACTCGTCCGAGCCCGACCTCGACAACGGCACCGTCGGCCGCGGGCGCTACCCGTGGATCGAGGAGCAGTTCGCGCCGCCGGCCGACTTCCGCGTCTTCGTTTTGCACCACCACCTGCTCCCGATCCCCGGCACCGGCCGCGAGCGCAACGTCGTCCACGACGCGGGCGACACGCTCGAGGTGCTGCAGCGCGCAAACGTGAACCTGGTGCTCTCCGGCCACAAGCACGTGCCGTACGCCTGGCGGCTCGAGGATCTTTTCGTCGTGAACGCCGGCACCGTCTCGTCGCTGCGCCTGCGCGGCCACACACGGCCCTGCTACAACGTCGTCGAGGTGGGGCCGAGCGAGGTGGCGGTCTATCGCAAGTACCCGTTCCACCACCGTGAGCGCCTGATCCGCTTCTCGCCGCAGACCTCGGAGTACGAGAAGCACGCACCGCCGCCCCAGGACACCGCCTCGGGGCGCCGGTGACGCGCCGCGCGCTCGTGCTCGTCGACGGCGAGCACTACCCGCCCGTGGTGCGGGCGGCGATCGCCGAGGCGGGGCGGGACGATCACGTCGTGGCCGCGCTCCTGCTCGGCGGCGCCGAGAAGCTGCGCGGCACCCCCGACTACGGCCTGCCGCTCGAGCACGCGGGCGCCGATGCGGGCGCGGCGCTCCAAAGCGCCGCCGCGAAGCACGCGGCCGAGCGGGTGATCGACCTCTCGGACGAGCCGGTGCTCGGCGAGCGCGAGCGGTTCGGCCTGATCAACCGCGCGCTTGCGGCGGGGCTGTCCTACCGCGGTGCGGACTTCGAGTTCTGGCCGCCTCCACAGACGCCGGCCGGGGTGCCGGCGATCGCGGTGATCGGGACCGGCAAGCGGATCGGCAAGACCGCCGTCTGCGGTCACCTGGCACGGATCCTGGGCGATCGGCACCGGCTGGTGCTGGTCGCGATGGGCCGCGGCGGGCCCGAGCAGCCCGAGCTCGTCGACGGGGCGGTCTCGCCGCCCTCGCTCGCCGACCTGCTCGAGCGGTCACGGTCGGGCGAGCATGCCGCATCGGACTTCCTCGAGGACGCCGCGCTCGCGCGGGTGACCTCGGTCGGCGCGCGCCGCTGCGGCGGCGGGCTGGCCGGCGCGCCGTTCCTCTCGAATGTCGCGCAGGCCGTCGAGCTGGCCCGCGGGCACGACCCCGACCTGCTCCTGCTCGAGGGGTCGGGCGCCGCGCTGCCTCCGGTGGCCGCCGACCGCACGATCCTGATCACGCCGGCGACGCGGCCGGCCGAGCGCCTGACGAGCGGGATGGGGCCCTACCGGGTGCTGGTGTCCGACGTGGTCGTGATCACGATGTGCGAACCGCCGCTGGCCGAAGCGGCCGACGTCGCCGCGGTGCGCGCGGCCGTCTCCGGGCTGCGTCCCGGCGCGATCGTCGTCGCCGCGGCGCTGCGTCCGCACCCCATCGAGCCGATCGAGGGCGAGCGGGTGGCCCTGTTCACCACGGCTGTCCCCGCGATCCACTCTCGCCTGAGTGAGTTCCTCGCGCACGGCCACGGCGCCGACGTGACCGCGGTCGTCGGCTCGCTCAGCGACCGGTCAGCGCTTGCGGCCGATCTCGACTCCCCGGGGGTGCGGGCCGCGGACACCTACGTCGTCGAGATCAAGGCGGCCGCGATCGACGTCGTCGCCGAGGCCGCCGAGGCGCGCGGCGCCCGCGTCGTCTTCTGCGACAACCGGCCGGTGTCGCTCCCGGGTGAGCCCGATCTGGACGCCGTGGCGCTCGACCTGGCGGCCGAGGTCACCGCCCAGCATGCCTAGGCTGCCGCGCATCCACCTGCCGTCCCGGCTCGTGCGCCGGCCCGCGGACGTCGAGACCCCCGTCGCCGCCGTGCCGGGTCGAGAGCCGCGCATCCTGGCCACCCGCGGCGCGCCGATGCCGTTCTCGAAGGGGCGGATGGCGCAGGCGCTCGTGCTCGCGGGCGCCGACCCGGAACGGGCCTATCAGCTCGCGATGCGGATCGAGCGCGAGGTCAACGCGACCGCCGCCGACGAAATCCCGATCGACCACCTCCACGGCATGGTCGAGGAGATCCTCGCGCGGGAGGAGGGCCCTGAGCTCGTCTCGCGTTACCACGGCTGGCGGGAGGTGCTTCGGCTCGACCGGCCGCTGATGCTGCTGATCGGCGGGGCGACGGGCACGGGCAAGAGCACGCTTGCGACCGAGATCGCCTATCGCCTCGGCATCAGCCGGATCACCTCGACCGACGTCATCCGCCAGGCGATGCGCGCGTTCTTCGCGCCGGAGCTCATGCCGGAGCTGCACTACTCGTCGTTCGACGCGGCCGACGGCCTGAAGATCCCGCTGCCCGACCCCGACGACGAGGACCGCGCCCTGTACGGGTTCATCCAGCAGGCCGGCCAGGTGGCGGTGGGGGCAAACGCCGTCGTCGAGCGGGCGGTGCTCGAGGGCCTCTCGACGGTGGTGGAGGGCGTGCACGTCGTGCCCGGTCTCGTCACCGCCGAACAGCACGCGGGCGCGGTGGTCGTGCAGCTGATGCTCGCGATCACCGACGAGGACGTGCACCAGGCGCACTTCTTCGGCCGCAGCGCCGACTCCGGCGGCCTGCGCGCATACGACCGCTACCTGCGCCGGTTCGGCGAGATCCGCCGGATCCAGGAGTACCTGGTCGGCCGGGCCGAGAAGCAGGGCTGGCCGGTGATCGAGGCGGCCGATCCCGATCGCTCGCTGCTCGCGGTGATGGATCTGATCCTCGAGCGCGCCACCGCCCGTGCTGCCGCGATACCCTGAACACATGGCGTCGACCCGGCCGCATGCCGAGCCAACCGACGAGGGTGGGGAGGGCGCGGCGGAATGGTGTCCGTGCACCGACCTCGCGTCGGTGACCGAGCGCAGCGCGCTCGCCGCCGGGCGGTTCCTCGGCCGCGGCGACCCGGCCGCAGCCGACCGCGCGGCGTCCCAGGCGATGCGTGTGGCGCTCGCGTCCGTGCCCGTGTCGGGCACGCTCGTGATCGGTCGCGAGGCCGACGAGCACGATCTGCGCGAGGGCTCCGAGCTCGGGGCCGGCGGGCGCGAGCTCGATCTCGCCTGCGACCCGGTCGGCAACGGATCGGCCGTCGCCGGCGGCCGGCCGGGCGCGCTCTCGATCCTGGCGGCCAGCGACCCCGGTGGGCTGATGCAGGTGCCGCGCATGTACATGCGAAAGATGGCCGTCGGGCCGGTCGCCAAGGGGCGGATCGACCTGCGCCGGCCGGTGCGCGAGAACCTCGAGGCGATCGCTGACGCGTTCGGCCGCACGATCGCCGACGTGACGGCGATCGTGCTCGACCGCTCCAGGCACGACGACCTGATCGCCGAGATCCGCGACTCGGGTGCGCGCATCAAGCTGATCGCCGACGGCGACATCATGGCGTCGGTCAGCGCCGCCATCCGGGGCACGAACGACCACCTGGCGATCGGCATCGGCGGGGCGCCGGAGGGGATCATCGCCGCGGCCGCGCTGCGCTGCCTGGGGGGCGAGATCCAGGGACAGCTGTGGCCGATGAGCCGCACCGAGATCAACCGCGCCGCCGACGACGGCATCGAAGACGTCTCCCGCATCTTCGGCATCGACGACCTGGTGCGCGGGCATCAGACGGTCGTCGCGACCGGGATCTCGGGCGGTGACCTGCTGCGCGGCGTCCGCTACATGGCCGACGGCGCCCGCACCCAGTCGCTCGTCCTGTGCTCGCGGTGCAACCGTGTTCGCTTCATCGACTCGATCCACCTCTTCTCGTCCAACCGGCACGTGGAGATCCGGCTCTGACGAATCCCCACGTTCGGTGCCAGGGCTTCAGCTCTGGCACCCCCCAGCCGTCCCGTCGATGGTGGCAGGAGCGGTCGTGGGCGGGGGCGTGTGTGGGCGCACACGGCCCAGCGGCGATAGGCTCACGCCGGTGACCTCCGAGCCTCTCCTCTACGAGCTGCACGACCGCGCCCGCGACGCCGGGGTCGACGGCTACAGGCGGATGACCAAGGCGGCGCTGCTCGAGGCGCTCCACGGGGTCGAGCCGGGGCCGACGACCGTCGAGTCCTCCGTGCGCGCCGGGCTCGGGCTCGTCACCTTCCGCGGCGGCACCGAGAACTCGCTCTCGCTCGAGACGCTCGAGGCGCTGGCCGCCGCCGCCGAGGCGCTCGCCGCCGACGAGTCCGTGCGGCTCGTCGCGCTACGCGGCGGCGGCACGCGCATCTTCTCGTCGGGGGCCGACCTGAAGGCGCTGCGCGGTCTGCCCGGTGAGACCGTCGCCGGCCGCGGTGTCACCGCCCTCGGGCGCATCTCCGCGCTCGGCGTCCCGACGGTCGCGCTCCTGAACGGCCACGTCGTCGGGGGCGGGATCGACCTCGCCCTCGCCTGCGACTGGCGGATCGCGGTGGAGGGGGCGAAGCTGCGCTTCATCCACAACGAGCTCGGCTTCACGCCTCCATGGGGCGCGACGGCGCACCTGGCCGCGATCGTTCCGCGGGGGATCGCGATCCGGCTCTTCGCCACCTGCGAGCTGCTCTCGGCGCAGGAGGCGCGGACGATGGGGATCGTCGACGACGTGGTCGCGCCGCAGAAGCTCCTGTCGCGGGCAGAGTCGCTCGCCGTTCGCATCGGCCGCTCGAATCGCGCCGCCCTCGCCGACACGATGCGGCTGCTGCAGCCGGATGTCTCGCCCGAGGAGCACGCGCGCACCTTCGCCGCCCTCTGGGACGCCAAGCAGGCTACGCTTCCCGCATGAGCCTTACCAGCGAAGACGTGTTCGAGGCCCTGCGCGTCGTCGAGGATCCCGAGCTCGGCATGGACGTCGTCGACCTCGGCCTCGTGTACGAGGTGAAGGTCGACGGCGAGGCCGTGTCGGTGATCTACTCGCTGACGTCGATGGGATGCCCGGCAGGCGCGCAGATCGAGCAGGACATCAAGGACGCAATCGGCAGCATGGAGGGCGTGAGCGCGGTCACCACCGAGCTCACCTTCTCACCGCCGTGGTCGCCGGAGCGGATGTCCGACGACGCCAAGTTCGTCCTCGGCTTCTAGCCCACATCGCGGCGGGTGCGCGTGAAGCGCGCCCACGGCGCCGACGGATCGATGATCGCGGCCGCAGCGAAGATCTTGGCCAGGTCGCCGAGCACGAACGGCCACAGGCCGTAGTGCAGCGTCGAGGCGCCGGCGCCTGACCACGGCGTCGGCAGCGCCTGGTGCAGCCACAGGAGCCCGATCGCGTACAGCGCGACGCTGCCGACGAGCATCGCCGGGACGCTGACGTAGAAGCTGCGCCCGAAGCGGTCGCAGATCAGGCCGGCGAGCAGCGCGGCGACCGGCAGGCCCCACAGGTAGCCGCCGCTCACGTGCAGCGGGTCGGCCTGGGTGAGCCAGCTGATGCCGGCGTGGCCGGTTGCGAACACCGGCATCCCGGCCGCCCCGGCGCCGAGGTAGAGCACCTGCGATGCCGCGCCGCGCCTGGCGCCGAGGAGCGCGCCCGCGCCGAGGGCCGCGAACGTCTGCAGCGTCGTCGGCACGGGATAGCCGAACGAGACCTGTGCACACACCGCCGTGATCGCCGCGGCGCCGACGACGAGTCCCACCTGCGTCCAGAGCCGCTCCTGCGTGGCGGCTTGTGCTCGACCGAACATGCTGCTCCCCCCTCGTGGATCCGACCGCCGTTCTGACGCGCGGGCGAGCGGCTTGGTTGCGTCCGACTACAGTGACCGGGTGGACGCGGCCGAGCTTACCCGAGCCCTGCTGCGGGAGGCGTGCGATCTGCACATCGACGCCTGCGGCGTCTGCGCCGCCGAGCCTTACACCGAGACCGAGCGGCTGATCGGCGAGCGCCGCGCCGCCGGGCTCTTCGCCGACATGGGGTTTACGATCCGCCACCCCGAACGCTCGTGCCACCCCGAGACGCTCTTGCGAAACGCGCGGTCGGTGGTCGTCGCGGCGCGCAGCTACGCCCGGCCGCAGCCGGCCAAGCCCGCCGACCGCCCGCGCGGGCGCATGCCGCGCTACACCCGCCGCGACGAATACGCGGCGCTGCGTGATGCGCTCCGCGATCTCGGCGCGGCCCTGAGCCGCCTGGCTCCGGGGGCGCGCAGCGCCGTCTACGTCGACTCGAACCACCACGTCGATCGCGAGGCAGCCGCGCGGGCCGGGATCGCCGTGTACGGGAAGAACACCCTTGCGATCACCCGCCGCCACGGCTCGTGGGTCGTGCTCGGCGTTCTCGTCACCGACGCCGAGCTCGAGCCGACGCACGCCGCGCCGGGCCGGCCGGCGTGGGACGCGTGCGGCTCGTGCCGCGCGTGCATCGACGCCTGCCCGACCGATGCGATCGTGGCCGATGGCGTGCTCGACGCCCGCCGTTGCCTGTCGTGGCTCTCGCAGTCACGCCTGCCCGAGCTCCCGCACGCGCCGGCGTTCGAGGATCGCGTCTACGGCTGCGACATCTGCCAGGACGTGTGCCCGTGGAACACGGGCGCCGACCGCCGCGCGGCCGGCCTCGAGCCGGACGCGGTCGACGATGCGTTCCCGCCGCTGCACGAGTGGCTCGAGGCCGAACCCGACGCGCTCGCCGCCCGCTACCGGCGGCTCTACATCCCCGACCGCGACGGCCGTCACCTGCAGCGAAACGCCCGCGTCGCGCTCGCGAACATGAAGCGCGACGCGGGCGGATCGGGCTAGTGGGTGTAGAAGCAGCTGCTCTTGCGCTGCGGCGTGGGATCGATCGTGCGCAGGTCGCCGTTCAGACGGTGGTCGAGGCTGACGCTGTAGGGGCCGCGCATGTCTCTGGTGGGGGTGAGGTTCGAGAGGCCGGGCACGTAGTAGCCCGGGCCGTAGCTGCGGTAGGCGACGACCGGCGTCACGCCCGGGCCGTTGGCGGTGATGCGGTACTCGGTGCCCCGACCCGGCAGGTTGCGGGTGGGCACGCCGTTGATGTGGCCGTAGACGCCCGGGCAGAAGTCGCCGTGCGGCCTGTGGGTGAGGAACGCGTTGAACCGGAACCAGCCCCCGAGCTGGCGGTAGCCGCGCGTCCACGGCGGGTTCAGCGTGTCCATGTAGACCAGCCTGCCGAAGCTGTCGGTCGGCGCGCCGGATGACGTCGAGCCGAAGCCGTACACCGGATCGCCCTTGTACGTGAACGTGCCGTAGATCTGGTCGAACGGGCCGCCCTTGGCGCCGGCGTAGATCCAGTCGGCCTTGAACCACAGATCCGGCAGCGCACCCGACCAGTGGCTCACGTGCAGCTCCCAGGCCGACTCGGTCGACGATTGCGGGTTCCAGCCGTTGTCGCGCAGCGCGCGCTGCCAGCGCTGCAGCGCCCAGTTCGTGCCGTTCGGCGCGGTGCACGCCTTCAGCATGCGGTAGAGCGCCGGACCGGTGTACGGCCCGCACACGTTGTGGCTTGCGACCTCGCGCCAGTAACCGGCGCCGAGGAACGAGCCGCGCCCGCCGGCGTAGTTCACGTGGAACTTGACCTGGCTCCTGGGATGGTCGGCGTTGGGCGGCAGGGCGTTCAGGGCGCCCCACACGAGCGCATGGATGGTGCGGCCGTGCGCGAAGTAGGTCACGAGCGCGACGCCGCGGCTGTCGACCTTCAGGCTCTGGAAGCGCGTGTTACGGTCGAGCAGCTTGCTCGCGTATGCCGGTGGGGCCAGCGCGCCTGCGCAGATGAGCGCTGCGAGCACGATCCACATTCGTGGTGTCGGCTTCAAGGCCAAACGACCAGGCTAGCAGTCGCCCTCAGGGGTGTCCAGGAAAGCCCATACAGCAACCGGCGAGAGTCAGCCGGTCGCGACGGCGGTGAACTCGTGCAGGAGCGCCTGCGCCGCGTCGGCGATCTGGCGGCGCACCGTGGCCGGCTCGAGCACCTCGGCCTGCCCCCGGTAGCGCAGGATCTCCGAGATCAGCCACGCCCGCGAGCCGTACGTCACCTCGGCCACGGCCGAGCCGTCTTCGAGCGCGCGCGCGCCCGGCCGGCCCTCGAGCTCCCAGCGGGCGCGCCCGGCCGAGAACCACACCTGGGCCACGCCCACCTCGCCGCCGAGCGAGTGGTCGAGGTCGGCCATCTCGGCCCGCGGCTCGTAGTTGCCCTCGGCGAGCCGGGCCTCCTTGATGTAATCGACCTTGAACGTGCGCCGGCCCCCGCGCGTGCGGTCGTAGGCCTCGACGTACCAGCCGCGGTCGTCGCGGCGCAGCAGGTACGGCTCGATCTCGCGGGTCGAGAGCGCGTCGGACGAGCGCGACAGGTAGGTCATCTCGACCAGCCGGCGGCTGCGCACGCCCTCGTTCAGGATGGTCACCGCCTGCTCCTCGGCGCCCTCCTCCTGCGGCATCGGCGTGTCCGCGAGCGGGAAGCGCCCGAACGCCGACTCGATCTTCTCGCGCACGGTCTGAAGCGACGTGTCCGCCTCGGCGGCGACGAGCGGGGCGACGACGTCGAGCGCGCGCAGGAGCGCCTTGGCCTCGAGCGGTGAGAGCCGCGCCGGGCGCCGGAAGGCGTCGCCGTAGAGCTCCTTGTCGATGACGACGCTGCCGTTGTCGGTCGAGCAGTAGACGGCGTAGCAGCCGCCGCCGAAGTTGACCAGGTTCAGCAGCTCGAGGCTCTCCTTCAGCTCCTGGGCGCTCAGCTGGAACCGCTCCTCGAGCTCGGCGGTCTCGACGCGGGCGGTCGAACCCTCGCCGCAGCGGGCGAGCACGAAGGCGAGCAGCGCCTGCAGCAGCGCAAACCGCTCGGGGGCGACGGCGCTCGGCCCGCGCGGCTGGAGCGCCGCCTCGGCCGGGGGGCCGGGCGCGGCTGTGGGGGCCAGCTCGCGCGTCGGCGAGGCGTGGGCCTCGGCCACCGCCTGAAGATCGGCGACCACGGCGTCGACGAGCGTGCCCGGCTCGAGCGGCACGACGCGGCCGCCGAGCGACAGGATCCAGGCCGACAGCGCCCCGACGTCGGAGTAGGGCGTCGTGAACTGCCCCGACCCGTCGGCCTGCTCCTCGTACTCGCCGTAGGCTCCGAAGCGGCGCTCGACGAGCCAGCTCGCGTCCGGCGCGACGGCGAGCGTCGCCGTTCCGACCTCGTCGGCGACCAGCCGCCACGGTGCGCGGTCGCGGTAGGCGGTGACGTTGAAGTCGGCCGGCATGCGGAAATCGCGCTCGCGCCGGGTGGCGAACTTGATCTCGCCCCGGATCCGCGACACTCTGAAGGTGCGGCGGCGGTCGGTGTCCTCGGGCCGGTCGAGGTCGTCGCCGACCACGTACCAGACGCCGTTCAGGTCGAACAGCCCGTACGGGTTCACGGTGCGCTCGGCCTCGGAGTCGGTGGTGATCGTCCAGTAGCGGAACCGCACGGTGCGCTGGCGCGAGATCGCCTGCTCGAGCTTGGCGAGCCGCTGGGCGACCTCGTTCGTGTACGACGGCCCGAGCAGCTCGACCGTCGCCGTCTTGGGGCCCGGGTCGGTGACCGGCCAGGCTCGCCCGAGCGCCAGGTTCTGCAGCGCGAGTCGCAGCGGCTCGGCGTAGGCGAACTGGCCCTCGAGCAGGTAGAAGCTCGTCTGGAGCGCGGCCAGCTCGGAGTCGGTCAGCTCGACCGGCGGCAGGAAGTACTGCTCCTCGCGCAGGCTGTAGAGCTCCTCCGAGGTGAACTCGTCGCGCACGGACGCGATCGGCACGCCGAGCCCCTGCAGCTCGGAGCGGTCGGCGTAGAAGCGCCGCGCGAAGGCCTCGTCGCCCATGTTGGCGTACCCCTCGACCCGCAGCTTGACGTCGCGCGCGGTCACGGGACGCTGCTCCGCCATGAGGTAGGCCACGAGCGAGAGCTGGCGGATGAGCTTGTCGGCGTCGTGGGTCAAAGGCAGGTACGTAGTGTACCGGCCGCGGCCCGACCGCCGCTGGCCAGGCGTGCCGGAAGGAAGCCGAATTCGTGAACGCGGCCACGTCAGGTGCGGCCGGTCGATCGCGTCGGGGAGCGCGCCCTGTCAGGCGGTGAGTTGACCGATTAGCGTCGCAACGTCGAGGACGTTGCGGAGCTCGACCACCTGCCCATCGACGATGTGGACGATCTCGAGCTCGGTCACCGTCACCCTGCGCCCGGTTGCGGCGACTCCCGCGAACTCTCCGGTGTGCGTGCCCGTCCACGTGAGGCGCGCGCCGACCCACCCGCCGCTCTCGGTGATCTCGTCGATTGTTGCCCGCAGGTCGGGAAAACCGGCGCGGATGGCACCGTGAACGGCGATCAACGCCGCGACGCCGCCCTCGCCGACCGTCGGCAGCTCGATTCCGGGTGCGAGCGTCCGCTCCATGACCTCGGCGTTGCTCACGCTCGCACCCTCTTCGATGAACCGCCGGTACACGTCGAGGATCGTCTGGTCGGCCATCGGCGACGATCGTAACATCCCGTACGCGGCTGCGAATCGCTCAGAGACGGCTCAGACGGTGCGCGGCCGACTGCGCGCGACCGCGACCGACGCCGTCAAGAGCTTGCGCCGCGCCCGGAGGATCGGGAGCTGGCGCCCGTTTGTCCATGCCTCGTCGAGCTCCGGCGACACTCCTAACAGCTGCGCGCGCTCCGCGGGGCTCGGCACCCGGACGCAGAGCTCGACGAAGAGCCGCTCGGCCTCATCGGCCGATCCGGCGGCTCCCCACGCCCCGCTCGGCTCATGGGGATACTCACTGCCCGGCGGCTGCGCGAGCGCGTGCGTTCGATGAGCCTTCTTGAGCTGGGAACCCACCTCGGCCAATGTAGCAGCGCGCGTCTGCGCCGGGGGCCGCGCGGCTGCGCATGGTAGCGTCAGCCCAACTCGACCGAAATGAGGGACGAATGGCGTACGGGATCGTGCATCACTTCACCGGCGGTACCAAGGATCAGTACGAGGCGTCGATCGCCGCAGTGCACCCGAGCGACGGCAGCCTGCCGGAGGGTCAGATCTTCCACGCCGCCGGCCCGTCGACCGGTGGCTGGACGATCATGGTCGTGCACGACTCGAAGGAGAGCTGGGAGCGCTTCCGGGACGACACGCTCATGCCGCGCATGCAGGCAGGCATTGAGGGAGGTTTCCCGGAGCCTCCGCAAGAGACCGTCGTCGACGTGTACAAGCTGCAGCAGTAGCCTGCGGCCGCGGGAGCCGGCCCCCGCCGGGGCGCGCAACGCACCGTCGTGATACCGGCAAAGTCAGGCACCGCCCCGCCGGTCACGGGTCATGCCGTGAAAGATCGTGTTCCAGGCGGCTGCGTCGTCGGGGTAGAGCCAGCGTTCGACCTGTCGTCCGTCCCGGAATCGGAAAATGCTGATCACCCTGGTCTGCGCATCGAAGTCGCCACGTCGAGCGCCCATCGTGCTGACGGCGCAGACGTGCTCGTCGCTCGCGAAGACGTCGTGCTCGACGAGCCAGAAGCCGATCCCGTCCAGAGATCTGAGCCATTCGAGCAGCACTTCGCGTCCCTCGATCGTCCCCGCCATGGGGTGGTCACCCGGCACGTGCCAGACGACTTCGGGCGCGATCAGCGACGTGACGACGTCGAGGTCGCCGGAGCGAAAGGCCTCGGCGGTTCGCCGGTAGGCGATGGCGTCGGGGTGCTCTTCAGACACGACCGGTTCGAGTGTAGGCGTGTAGAGGCGCTCCCGCGCCAGTGGCCCGGTGAGGGCCCGACTCCGCGCCCGACGGGTCGCCCGTGGGTGACCCGACGACATGGTCACAGGCGAGCACTATCCTCGAGGCGTGATCGCCCATCTCGACCTGGACGCGTTCTTCGCCGCCGTCGAGCTGCACCGCCATCCCGAGCTGCGGGGACGCCCGGTCGTCGTCGGCGGCGACCCGGACGGCCGCGGGGTCGTGGCCACCGCGAGCTACGAGGCCCGTAAATACGGCATCCGCTCGGCGATGAGCAGCGCCGAGGCCCGCCGCCGGTGCCCCGAGGTGGTGTTCATCCGCCCCGACCACACGACCTACCGCGACTGGTCGCGGCGGGTGTGGACGCTCGTGGCGGCGCTCGCTCCCGTCGTCGAGCAGGTCGGTATCGACGAGGGCTACCTCGTGCTCGCCGAGGGCGACCCGGGCGAGCAGGCGGCGCTGATCCAGCTCGCCGTGCGCGAGCGCATGCGCCTCTCGTGCTCGCTGGGCGTCGCCACGTGCAAGGTCGTGGCCAAGATCGGCTCGGACGCGCGCAAGCCGGGCGGGATCACGGTCGTTCCGCCCGGGGGAGAGGCGGCGTTCCTCGCCCCGCTGCCCGTGCGCGCGCTGCCCGGCGTCGGCCCCAAGGCGCAGCAGCGGCTGGCCGATGCGGGCGTCACCACGATCGGCCGGCTGGCCGACCTCGACGACGGCCGCCTGGCCGCGCTGCTGCCGGGGCGGGTGGGCCAGGAGCTGCGCCGCCGGGCGCAGGGCATCGACCCGCGGCCGGTCAGCGCCGAGCCCGCCGAGGCGGTGTCGATCTCGAACGAGGAGACGTTCCCGTACGACATCGGCGACCGCGAGGTGCTGCACGGCTATCTGCGCACGATGGCCGACTCGCTCGCCGGCGCGCTCATACGCCGGGGAATGACGGCGCGCACCGTGACGACGAAGCTGCGCTACCCGGACTTCGCGATCGCCACGCGCTCGCAGACGCTCGACGTCGGCATCGACGACGCCGAGGCGATCGGGACGCTCGCGTGCGAGCTGCTCGACCGTGCGCTGCGGCAGCGGCCGGGGCCGATCAGGCTCGCGGGCGTCGGCGTGGCGGGGTTCGACCGCCACAAGCAGCTCGTGCTCCCCGGGACAGGCGCGGACGCCTGACGCGGGCTACGCAGCGGCGGGGCTGCGCTCCTCGAGGTGCTGGTGCGAGGGGCAGTACTCGCGATCGGGCAGCGGCGTGCGCTGGCACGGCTTGCCCTTCCGCGTGGTCGCGCGGCACTGCTGCGCCGTGCCCTCGCCGGCCCGCTCGAGCTCGTCCATGATGTACTCGATCGCCTTGGAGATGTGGCGCTCGATGGCGCGGTAGACCTTGGCCTGGTCGGAGATCGAGAACAGGTGCCGGACCTCGGAGAAGAGGCTCTGGCTGGGCTTCGCGAAGTAGCGCGGGTCGCGGGCGAGCCGCTCGATCGTGGCCTCGCAGCAGTGCAGGACGTACCGCTTTGCCTCCGGCGCCGTGATCGTCTCGGGATGCGGGTCGACGAGATCCTTGATCTCGACGAAGATGGCCCTGCTGAATCGATACATGCGAACTCCTCGCGCTGTCACAAATCCTGGGAACCGCTGCGGCCTAGTATGCCCTATTGCGTGTTCAGGTAACCAGCCTCGAGTGTTAAGCGCAGGTTAACCTACGCGGTTCGTTCGGCCAAATCCGCAAAATCCCTACGATTCTCTCCCCGGCTGCCCTGTCACAATCTCGCCCGATCCGGTGTTACATGGACGACGTGTTCCGGCGTCACGATCCGGGCCTGCATCCCGAGCGCCCGGCCCGCTATGACGCGGTCTCCGAGGCCGTCTCGGCGTCCGGCGCCGAGGTGGCGGGTTGTCCGGAGGCGCCGATCGAGGCTCTGCAGCGGATCCACGACGGCGAGTATCTGAGCGCCATCGAGGCGTTCTGCGCACGCGGCGGCGGGCAGCTCGACGCCGACACGGCGGTGAACGAGTGGAGCTTTGTGG
>DASXZF010000322.1:0-5701 GCA_036502065.1 Gaiellales bacterium | reverse complement strand
GGTCAGGTGGGCCCGCAAGAACTCGTGGTCCTCGAGCTCGTCGGGCGCCGCTCCGGCGGTCACGCGCTCGACGCCGCCTGCGTCGCTCTGCGTCCACACCGGGTTACCGGCGGCCAGCGCCAGCACGCGGCCGCCGCGTTCGACCCCCACCGTTGCAGCCGCGCTGCAACCGTGCTCGACGAGCGTCTGACCGTGCAACGCGCGGTCAAGCCCCGCACACCGCGACATCTCCACGGCGAAGGCCGAGCGCCCCTCGTCGGAAGCTCCGCGCCCCTCCAGCACCAGACAGGGGACCGCAAGCCGCTCGGGCGGGCGAGCGCCGGGGAACACGATCACGGCGGCCGCGGCGTCGATGTCGGTCGCGCTCGACCCGACGAACCGGACCGCGTAGGCATCCTCCAGCGCCCGGATCAGCTCGGGCCGGTCAAGCCGTGCAGACTCGGGGACGATCGCAACCGTCGGCCGCGACGGCGAGTCGCCCGACACCTCCGCACCGCGGTCGTATGGGTGGTCGGTCACGTCGGTTTCAGGATATTCTCAGGCACCCGGCGAATGTGGTTCACGGTCCGGTGAGGCGGTGGCTGTGCGGGCTGCGGCAATCGGCGTCACGGAGGGAGAGCGGTGCTGAGCGAGGTCGACTGGGGGCTGAGCGGGCTCCGCGCACGGGCCGCTGCGCGCGACCTGCAGTCGACGCCCCTGTGGGTGGCCGCCACCGTCGTCGCTGCCGCGGCCGTCGGTTCGATGGTCGCGAGAGGGCAGGTCAAGTTCGCGATCGTCCCCGTTGCGGCCCTTGTCGCGATGTTCATCGCACGGGTGCCGGTGGCCGGTTACGTGGCGATCCTTTGGAGCGTCGGAACGGCGATCGACCTGACCGCGCTCCCGCAGGTCGGCGTCGCCTCGCTGCAGTTCGCGCCGGCCGAGGTTCTGCTGTGGATCACGATGGCGTGCCTGGTGCTGCTCCCGGGCGACGTCCGGCGCGTGGTGATCACGATGGCGACTCGGCGCGAGAGCCTCGCCACGGTGGTGTTCCTCGCCGCGGTTGTCGGCGGCGTCGCCGTCGGCGTCGAGAACGGCGCGAGCGTGCACACCGCCCTGTTCGACATGCGAGACATGCTGTTCTATCTGGCGTTCTGGCCGGCGCTGGCCGCGCTCTCGCGCGGCCGCAGACAGGTGTTCGTGCTCGTCTCGGCTGGAGTCGTCGCGGTCGTCGCCCTCCAGGTCGCACAGGTGATCGTCGGGCCGTCGACCCGCCTCTTCGTGATCGCCTCCTCGGATCTGACGTCGTCCCTCACGTCGGACGGCACCGGGTTTCTGCGCGTGCGGCCTCCCGGACTGACGACGGTGTACATCGTCGCCGGGTTCGCGCTTGCGCGGGTTCTCTGGGGGCCCGCCCGCGGCCGGCTGATCGGCTGGGCAATGACGGTGGTGACAATGACAGGGGTCATCCTGAGCCTCAACCGCAACATGCTGCTCGGACTCGCGTTGGGTCTGTGCGTCGCCGCCCTGATCGCGCCGCAGCGGCACCGCTTTGTCGTGTCCGTCGCGGTGCTCGGGATGGTGCTGTCCGGCGTCGTCCTGCTCGCCCAGGGCTCGGCGTTCGAATCGGACGCGGTCGTCTCGCGCGTCGCGAGCATCACGAACTACTCGGAGCTGCGAACGACAACGCTCGACGACCGTTATTACGAGAACGGGATCGCGCTCCAGCGGATCCACGCCCACCCTCTGGGCGGGCTCGGCTGGGGCCCGAACTACGGCGCGGTGATCGGCACCTGGGACGACGGCGTTCTCATCAACCAGCCACGCTCGTTCATGCACGAGCAGTACCTGTGGATCTGGATGCGGGCGGGCATCATCGGGCTCGTCTCCCTCATCGCAATGCTTGCGCTGGGCATCTGGAACGGCGCGCGCTGGGCCCGGGAGCGTCACGGAGCAGACGACGCCTGGATCGGGGCCGGCGTGGTGATCTCGCTCGTGGCCGTGGCCGCCAGCTCGAACGTCGCGATCTACCTGACGCCGCCCGACTCGACGGTGCCCCTGGTTGGTGTGCTCGCGCTCGCGGCGATCATGCGGCGCGATCTCGCCCGCCGGTGACGGCCGGCGGGATGCGGCTCGACGTCGTCTCCGTCAGCTACCGCAGCGCGCCGTTGATCGGCCGCACGGTTGCCGTCGCCCGCGGGTTCGCCGGCCCCGAGGCCGGCCTGATCGTCATCGCCAACTCGCCCGGCGACGGCACGGCGGCGACGGTGCGCTCGGTCGCCCCGGAGGCGACCGTGATCGAGAACCGCACCAACCGCGGCTATGCCGCGGCCGTGAACCAGGGGGTGGCCGCCTCGCAGGCCGACGTCGTGCTGCTGCTGAACCCGGACGTCGAGCGGATCACGGGCGGCCTCGACGACATCTTGGCGGCGTTCGCCGATCCGCGCATCGCCGCCGTCGTGCCGCGGCTCGTGGATGGCGCCGGCGCCGTCGTTCCGAGCTGCATCCGTACGCCGCGGCCCTTCGACATGCTGTCCGAGGACGTCGCCCTGGCCGAGCGGTTTCCGGGCTGGCAGCGGGCCCGTGCCTACCGCATGCTCGACTGGGACCACGCGGACGCCCGTCCGGTCGATGCCGCAACCGGCGCGTGCCTGTTCCTGCGCCGCTCCGCGCTGGCCGACGTCGGGCCCTTCGACGAGCGCTTCTTCGTCTACTACGAGGAGACCGACTGGCTGATCCGGGCAGGGCGGCGCGGCTGGCGAACGCTCTTCGTCCCCTCCGTCGAGGCGACGCACGCCTCGGCGGGCAGCTCGCCGGAGGCGGACGTGCGCTCGTCGCTGCTCCTGCTCGAGAGCCAGCACCGGTACGCGCGCAAGCACTTCGGGCCGGTCACGGCCGCGCTCCTTCGCACGGCGCTCGTCGGCGTCGACTCGGCCCGGCTCGTGAGGCACCGGGGCGACGCCGGACGCGGCGCCGAGGCCCGAGCCCGCATCCGCGTCCATCTGACCATGCACGCCCCGCGACCGTCGTAGATGCAGGTCGACTACACCCGCTCGTTCGACGACATCGACGCCGGCGAGTGGCGCACCCTGGCCGAGCGGGCGGGACACGTCTTCGCCACCCGCGAGTGGCTGCTCGCCTGGTGGCGCCACCACGGCCACGGCGCGCGGCCGCTGGTCGGCGTCGCCCGCGACGGCGGCTCGCCCGGGGCCATCCTGCCGCTCCAGCTGTGGCACCGCCGCGGCGTGGCCGTCCTGCGCTTCGCCGGGCACGGCCCGAGCGACCGGCTCGGCCCCGTGAGCGCGTCGCTGCGCGATCCTGCGGCCGCGGCAGCGGTCGCAGCGGCGGTCGCGGCCATCCCGCTGCGGCGCTTCGTGCTGCTGGCCGAGCACCTGGGCGGTGACGAGGGCTTCGGTGAGCTGACCGGCGCGCGACCGCTCTATCGCGACTCGAGCCCCGTGCTGCGGCTGGGCCAGACGACGTGGGACGAGTTCCTCGCCGGCCGGGGGCGCAACTTCCGCCAGCAGGCGCGCCGCTTCCCGCGCAAGCTGGCCGAGCTCGGGCCGGTCACCCACCGGCTCGCGGACGACCCCGAGCGGCTCGACCATGACCTCGACCTGCTCTTCGACCTGCACCGAGCGCGCTGGGAGGGCGCGCAGACGCCGTTCCTGGCCGCGGCCGCCTTCCACCGCGAATTCGCTGCCGCGGCGCTGCGCGAAGGCTGGCTGCGGCTGCGGTTCCTCGAGATCGGCGGCCGCCCGGTGGCCGCCCTCTACGGCTTCCGGTTCGCGGGCTCCGAGTCGGCCTACCAGACCGGCCGCGATCCGGCGCTGCGCAGCCACCCGCTCGGATTCGTGCTGCTCGCCCACGCCGTGCGTGATGCGATCGCCGACGGCGTCGGCGAGTTCCGCCTGCTGCGAGGCGGCGCGGCCTACAAGGACCGGTTCGCGACGAGCGACCCCGGCATCGAGACCTACGGCCTGGCCCGCGGGGCGCCGGCGCGGCTCCTGCTCGCCTCGGCGCTGGCCGTGCGCGGGCGCTCGCTCGGGCTGCGCCGCATCCTCGACCGCCGCTGAGATCCCTTACGCGCTTCCGTGCACGCGGGCGGGGTTGCCCGACACGGTTGCTCCCGCCGGCACGTCGCGCGTCACGACGGCGCCGGCGCCGACCATCGCCCCTGCGCCGATGCGCAGCCCGGCCAGGATCACCGCGCCCGAGCCGATGGCCGCGCCGCGCTCGACCGTCGTGCCCTCGAGCGTCCAGTCGGCCTCGGTCGCGAGCTCGCCGGACGGCGCCGCCGCGCGGGGGAAGCGGTCGTTCACGAACATGACGCCGTGGCCGACGAACACCTCGTCCTCGATCACGATCCCGTCGCACACGAACGCGTGGCTCTGGATCTTGCACCGGCTGCCGATGACCACGCCGCGCTGGATCTCGACGAACGGGCCGATGCGCGTGTCGTCGCCGATGCGGCAGCCGTAGAGGTTCGTGAACGACTGCACGACGACGCCGGCGCCGAACTCGACGTCGGCGATCAGACGGTGGGGCGCGTCGTTTGCGGGCTCAGCGGCCACGGTCGAAATACTCGCGCACCGAGTCGGCCACCCACGCCGCCTGCGCCTCGGACATGCCCGGGAACACGGGCAGCGACACCGTCTCGGCGGCCAGCCGCTCGGCGACGGGGAAGGCGCCGGCGCGGTGCCCGAGCGCCGCGTAGGCCGGCGCCAGGTGCGGCGGCTGCGGGTAGTGGCGGCCGGTCTGGATGCCGCGCTCGGCCAGGAAGGCGCGCAGCCCCTCGGCCCTGGCGGTGCGGATCGGGCACAGGTGCCACACGGGCTCGCTGCCCGCCGGCACGGGCAGGGTGCGGACGTCGCCGACATCCGCGAGCGCGGCGGCGTAGAGGGCGGCGGTCTCGCGCCGCATGCGGTTCCACTCGTCGAGCAGCGGCAGCTTGCGCAGGAGCACCGCCGCCTGCAGCGTGTCCAGGCGGGCGGTGTAGCCGATCCGCTCCGAGCCGCCCCGCGCACGTTCGCCGTGCTGGCGCAGCCCGCGCGCGGTGCCGGCCAGCGCCGGATCGGCGGTCACGAGCGCGCCCGCGTCGCCGAACGCGCCCAGGTTCTTGGTCGGATAGAAGCTGAAGGCGGCCGCATCGGCGGCCGCGCCCGGTCGCAGCCCGTCGCGGCTCGCGCCATGCGCCTGGCAGGCGTCCTCGATCATCCGCAGGCCGTTGCGATCGGCGAGCGCGGCGAGCCGGCGCATGTCGGCCATCTGCCCGAACAGGTGCACGGGCAGGATGCAGCGCGTGCGCGGAGTGACGGCCGCCGCGGCCGCGTCGGCAGCGAGGTTCCAGTCGTCCTCGTCGATGTCTGCGATCACCGGCGTCGCACCCGCCTGGCTCACGGCCTCGAACGTCGCGATGAATGTCTGGGCGGGCACGATCACCTCGTCGCCCGGCCCGATGCCCAGCGCGAGGAGCGCGAGCCGCAGGGCGTCGAGCCCGCTCGCGACGCCGACGCACTCCCGCGCGCCGCAGAAGCCGGCGAACGCCCCCTCGAAGCGCGCGACGTGCGGGCCATTCGTGAACGCGCCGCTTCTGATCAGCGCGGCGACGTCGTCGAGGACGTCCTGCTCGACCGCCGCATTCACGTATGACAGGTCGACGAACGGCAGGGATCGAGCCGGTGCCTGGGTCATCTGGTGCCTCCGCCCTGGAATCTAGGCGAAC
>DASXZF010000321.1:0-11560 GCA_036502065.1 Gaiellales bacterium | reverse complement strand
CGAGCTCCTCGCACCGCTCGCGGGCCGCGTCGAAGTCCACGCCGTGGACGACGACGTCGGCGCCGAGCGCGCGGATGGCGGCCACCTTCTGCGGGTTCGCGCCCTCGGGCACGCAGATCGTCGCCCGCACGCCGTGCAGCCGGGCGGCATAGGCGATCGACTGGCCGTGATTCCCCGTCGACGCCGTGATCAGGCCGCGCTCGCGCTCGGCGGCGTCGAGGTGCGCGACCAGGTTCACGCCACCGCGGACCTTGAACGCACCGGTCGGCTGGTGGTTCTCGTGCTTGACCCACACGTCGGCGCCGACGGCCTCGGCCAGCGCCGGGTAGGGCCGAAAGGCCGTCGGCCGCAGGTGCGGCGCGATCCGGCGGCGGGCGGCGAGCACGTCGGCGAGCCGCACCGGATCGGCGCCGGCGGATCTCGTCGCCGGGTCGTCCACGGGCGAATCAATACCACCCAACTGACGCGCGCTGCCGGCTGTACCGTCAGCCGGGCTTGCCCGGCTGTCCCAGCGGAACGTCGAACGAGATCCGCGTTCCGGCGCCGGCCGCCGAGTCGATGTCGACGACGCCGCCCGCCAGGCGCACTCGTTCGATCATCGTGTCCAGCCCGATGTGCAGGATGCTGTCGGGACGCTGCGCGGCCTCCTCGATGTCGAACCCACGCCCGTCGTCGGCCACCAGGCCGGTGAGCGAGTCGCGCCGGCAGGCGACGGTGACGATCACGTGCGATGCCTCGGAGTGCTTGATGACGTTGGCCATCGCCTCCCGGACGGTGCGGTAGACGAGCTCCTCGACGTCCCAGTCGAACCGTCGCCTGGGCACGTTGACGGTCGCCTGCGCCCCGAGCTCGGCCGCCGCCTGCTCGACCATGGCGGTGATCGCCGGCGCCATCCCCTGCTCGTGCAGGAGCGCGGGGCGCAGCTCGAACGTGAGCCGGCGGGTGCGCTCCGTCGCCTCCTCGATCGTCCCACGGGCACGCCGCAGTGCGGCGATAAGCCCGTCGTCGGCGCCCGGAGCCTTGAGCACGCGATCGATGGCGATCATCGACGCCGTCATGGCCTGGATGGTGTCGTCGTGCAGCGAGGTCGCGATCCGCCCCCGCTCGGCCTCCTCGGCCTTGAGCATCGCCGCGACGATCTCACGGCGATGCACCTCCTCGTTGGCAACGGACTGGGCCACCAGCCGCTCGGTGACGTCGCGGATCGAGGTGATCGCCATCGTCCCGCCCGTCGCCTCGATGCTCGAGAGGCTGATCTCGGCGGGAAACTCCGTGCCGTCCTTGCGCAGACCGAAGAGCGAGAGCTCGGCGCCCATCGCACGTGTGCCGGGCTGTGAGAAGAACCGCCCCCGGTGCTGCACATGCGCACGATGGAAACGCTCGGGCACGAGCCGCTCGACGCGCTCACCCAGGAGCTCCTCACGCGCGTAGCCGAAGACGCGCTCGACCTGCTGGTTCACAAGCATGATCCGGCCGGCGTCGTCGACCCCGACGATGGCGTCGGGTGCCGCCTCGAGCAGCTGCTCGAACCTGCGCTCGGCCGACTGCCGCTCGGTGATGTCGCGGATGGCGGCGACCGCGAGCGTCCCGCCGTCGAGATCGATGCTCGACAGGCTGATCTCGGCCGGAAACTCCGAGCCGTCCTTGCGCACGGCGAAGAGCGCCAGGTCGGCGCCCATCGCCCGCGTGCGCGGATCGGCGAAGTACCTCGCGCGATGCGACGTATGGATGTCGTGGAAGCGCTCGGGAACCAGCCGCTCGACCGGCTCGCCGACGAGCTCATCCCGCCCGTAGCCGAACACACGCTCGACCTGGCGGTTGACGAGCACGATTCTCCCCGCCGCGTCGATACCGACGACCGCATCCGGAGCGAACTCCAGCAGCTGCTCGAACTGCCGCTCGGCGACGTCGACCCTGTCGCCGGCGGGTTCCCGGTTATGCGTCACAGATGCTCATCAAGCACGGCTGGCCCGCGCCGGATCAAAGCACCGCCTGGCGTTGGTGTCAAACGTGGCAAACCCCTCACGGCATCCTCGCGGACGCCGCTCAGCCGGCCCACAGGTGCCCCGCCGAGCATGGGGGCATGACCACCGACACCCTCCCCGGCCCCACGCCCGTCCGCCGCCCGCGGCCGGCGAGCCTGATCCGCGGACGCGACGGCGACGCCGTCTGGGTCCGCCCGTCCCTGCTTGCGCTGCTTGCCGCGACCGCCGTGCTCTACCTCTGGGGCCTGGCCGACTCCGGCTGGGCCAACTCGTTCTATGCGGCCGCCGTCCAGGCGGGCACGCACAGCTGGAAGGCGGCGTTCTTCGGCTCGTCGGACGCGTCCAACTTCATCACGGTCGACAAGCCGCCGGTCTCGCTGTGGGTGATGGAGCTCTCGGCCCGGATCTTCGGCCTGAGCTCGTGGAGCCTGCTCGTCCCCCAGGCGCTCGAGGGCGTCGCCGCCGTCGGTCTCCTGTACGCGACGGTGCGGCGATGGTTCGGCCCGGCCGCCGCGCTGCTCGCCGGCGCCGCGCTCGCCGTGACGCCCGTGGCGGCGCTGATGTTCCGCTTCGACAACCCCGATGCCCTGCTCACGCTGCTGCTCGTCGCCGCGGCATACGCGGCCGTGCGCGCCGTCGAGCGGGGCAGCGGACGCTGGCTCGAGCTGGCCGCGATCCTGGTCGGCACCGGATTCCTGACCAAGATGCTGCAGGCGTTCCTGGTCGTTCCCGCGCTCGCGCTCGCCTACCTCGTGGCGGCGCCCAATCCGCTGCGAACGCGGCTGCTGCGGGTCGCCGGCGCGGCCGTCGCGCTCGTCGTCGCATCCGGCTGGTGGGTGGCGATCGTTCAGCTGACCCCCGCCTCCGACCGGCCCTACATCGGCGGCTCGCAGGACAACTCGCTGGTCAACCTGATCTTCGGCTACAACGGCTTCGGCCGCCTGACCGGCGCCGAGTCGGGGAGCGTCGGCGGTGGCGGCGGCGCCGGCGGCCAGTGGGGCCCGACCGGCATCACCCGGCTGTTCAACTCGTCGTTCGGCGGCCAGATCTCGTGGCTCATCCCTGCCGCGCTCGTCGCGATCGCGGCGCTGCTCGTCATCGGCCGCCGCGCACCGCGCACCGACCGCACCCGCGCGGCCGTGATCGTCTGGGGCGGCTGGCTGCTCGTGACGGGGCTCGTGTTCAGCCTGGCGCAGGGCATCATCCACCCCTACTACTCGGTCGCGCTGGCACCGCCGGTGGCGGCACTTGCCGGCATCGGCGCCGTGTACCTGTGGCAGCGCCGCGCCGACACGGCCGCGCGGCTCGCGCTCGCAGCCGGCCTCGCCGCCACCGCGGCCTGGTCGTGGGAGCTGCTCGGCCGCACGCCGAGCTTCCATCCGGCGCTTCGGCCGGCGATCCTGGTGGGCGGAGCCGTGGCCGTGGCCGGCATCGCCGCCGGGCCGCGCCTGGGCCGCAACGCCGCGCGCGTGGCCGCCGTCGCCGGCGTCGCCGTGGCACTGGCCGGCCCGGCCGCCTACACCCTCGACACCGTCACGACCGCCCACACGGGCGCCATCCCCTCGGCCGGGCCGGCCGTCGCGGGCGCCGGCTTCGGCCCGGGAGCGGGCGGCGGCGGGCTGCGCCGCCCCGCCGGAGCAGCGGGCGGCGGACCCGGCGGAGCTGCCGGCGCCCCGCAGGGCGGAGGCACGATCCCCCGAGCCGGCGGCACGGCGGGCGCGCCATCGTTCGGCGGCGGCCAGACGGCCGCCCCAGTGCGCACCTCCGGCGCGACCGGCCCAGGCGCGATCGGCGCCATCCTCGGCAGCTCGACGCCGTCGGCGCAGCTCGTGAAGCTGCTCAAAAGCGGCTCCGGCTACCGCTGGGCCGCGGCGAGCGTCGGCTCGAACGCCGCCGCGGGCTACCAGCTCGCCTCCGGCGAGGCGGTGATGGCGATCGGCGGGTTCAACGGCACCGATCCCGCGCCGACGCCGGCCCAGTTCGAGGCCTACGTCCGCCGCGGCGAGATCCACTGGTTCATCGCGGGCGGGAGCGGTGGGGGCGGCACCGGATCGGACGCGGCCGCGATCACGGCCTGGGTGAAGCAGCACTACACCTCACGGACGGTGTCCGGGGTGACGCTCTACGACCTCACGTCGCCCCGCTCGTGATCAGCCGACGGGCGGAAGCGGGGTGCCGCGCGTCTCGAGGCTCTCGCGCTCGGACTCGACCGCGGCCGTGTCGAAGCGGAAGTACGAGCGCGGCGGCAGCGGCCCCCAGGTGTTCGACGAGAAGCGGTCGTCGGGGAACGTGCGCGGCTCGTGCTCGGGCTCGAGCTGCTCCATGTCGCAGTAGCACTCCACGTGCAGCGGCTCCTCGGTGATGCGGACGTAGCCGCACATGTTCTGGGCGATGCCGTGCCGCACCGGCCCCCACGACAGCCAGCGTCCATGTTGGCCGAGGTTGTCGAAGAGCACGCGCAGGGCGCCGAAGTCGACATAGTCAAACGCGATGTGGTGGAAGTGCGGCCGGCCGGTGTTCACGAGCGCCATCTGGTGGTGCTCGGAGCTGACGTGGAACCAGGTGCCGGCGTCGCCCAGGTAGTCGGAGATCTCCATCCCCAGGACGTCGGTGTGGAAGCGCGTGACCGCCTCCATGTCGCCCGTCAGGCGGTTGATGTGGCCGAGCTTGCGCGGGCGCAGGCCGGGCAGATCGGTGGTGGCGCGCGCGACGGCGGGGCGGCGGTCGTCCTCGTGCTCGTAGGGCAGGATGTGGTGCTCGAACCCCTCGGGATCGGTCACCACCAGATGATCGCCGCGGTCGTCCCAGGAATCCGACGTCGAGGCCAGCCAGTCGTGTGCGACGATCAGCGGCACGCTGCGGCGCAGCTGCCACGCGCAGTGGGCGAAGCCGAGCTCCTCGCCCGCGCCGGCGGCGACGAGCTCGAGCGAGTACGGCTCGTACTCGCATGCGAGCGTGGCCCGGCCGGCGTCCAGATCGCGCACCGTCAGCCCGAACTGGATGGCGTAGCGGGCGGCGGCCGCGCCGACGTCGGCGACCCGCAGGCAGACGTGATCGATCTTCCGGAGCCGGATCATCCGGGCGTGATGATAGATCGGCAATGATTCCGGCATGACCCAGACGCCGCTCGCACTCGGCGATGCCCGCGCGGAGACGCTCGAGCACGGCCTCGCCCTGATCCTCGAGTCGTGGCGCGGATTCGACCGCGCCCGCTCCTACCAGCCCCCGATCGCCGACAACATCCGCACCCTGGTCGCCCAGGGCCTGTCCGAGACGGGCATCGGCCCGCACGCCGCCCTCGACGAGGTGTCCGAGATCCTGGACGAGAGCCTCGCCCACTCGCGGCCGCGCTTCTTCGGCTACGTCGGCTCGTCGGGGCTCGAGCTCGGCGTGCTCGCCGATGCGCTCGCCGGCTCGCACGACATCAACCTGGCCGCAAGCGCCGCCGCCGCCGACCTCGTCGAGCGCCAGACGCTGCGCTGGGTCGGCGACCTGGTCGGATACCCCGCCGCGTGGGGCACGTTCACGAGCGGCGGCATGCTGTCGAACCTGACGGCGCTCACGGCCGCTCGCGAGCGGGCGCTTCCGGGCAGCCGCATCGAGGGCTGCGACGGGCGCGGCGTGGTCTACACGAGCGCCGAGGCCCATTCGAGCGTCGAGCGCGCCGTCGAGGTGCTCGGCCTGGGCCGGCGGTCGCTGCGCACGATCGCGATCGACTCGTCACGGCGGATGCGACCCGATGCGCTGGCCGAGGCCATCGACCGCGACGTGGCCGACGGCCGCGTCCCCGTCGCCGTCGTGGCGACCGCGGGAACGACGCTCACGGGGGCGGTCGACCCGATCCGGCCCGTCGCCGGAGTGTGCGCTGCGCACAACGTGTGGCTGCACATCGACGGGGCCTACGGCCTGCCGGCGGCTGCGACCGACACCGCCCGGCATCTCTTCGACGGCCTCGAGCTGGCCGACTCGGCCGCGCTCGACGGCCACAAGTGGCTGTTCGTGCCCAAGGCCTGCGGCGTGCTGCTCGTACGCAACCGCTCCGACCTCGAGGCCGCCTTCTCGCACGACGCCCCCTACATCCCCGAGATCGAGTTCGGGGAGCATCCGGTCGAATGGACGCTCGAGTACTCGCGCCCGTTCCGCGCGCTCAAGCTGTGGCTCGCGCTGCGCGCGCACGGCGCAGGAGCGTTCCGCGAGGCGATCGAGCACGACCTCGAGCTGGCCCGGCTCGTCGCCGACCTCGTGCGCGCGGCCGACGACCTGGAGCTGCTGGTCGAGCCGGCGCTCTCGATCGTGCCCTTCCGCCGCATCCCGGCCCACGGCGACGTCGACGAGCACAACCGCCGGCTCGTGCAGGAGCTGCAGCGCGACGGCCGCCTGTACGTCACGGGCGCGGTTGTCGACGGGCGCTGGTGCCTGCGCCCGTGCATGGTGAACTACCGCACCACGGTCGCCGACGCGCACGCGCTCGTGGACATCGTCCGCGAGGTGGGCCAGCGGATCGAGCAGGAATAGGCGGGGTCAGACCCCACCCGGAACCCGTCGCACCTCGGTCACAGCAGCCGTTCGGGGTCTGACCCCACACGCGGGCTCAGGCGTCGCGCAGCGTCCAGGGCTCGTGCCAGCCGCCGTGCCCCGCGGGGATGACCTCGGCCTCGGCGGGGCCCCACGTGCCCCGTTGATACGGCTTGACGGGCGGCGGGTCGTCAAGCGCCGGCTGCACGATCCGCCAGGTCTCCTCGACCGAGTCCTGCCGGGTGAAGTGGGTGCGGTCGCCCCGAAGCGCGGCCAGCAGCAGCTCCTCGTAGGCGGTGGGCGTGGCGTCGCCGTCGTCGGCGAACTCGACGTCGAGGTTCACGGTCTCGACGCCCGGGCTGCCCGAGCGCATCGACTGCAGCTGGATGGTCGTGCCTGGATTCGGGTCGATGCGCAGGATGTAGTGGTTGGGCTCGGGCCGGTGGCCGTCGGTCATGAACCCGAGCTTCGGCGGGCGCTTGAACACCACCCGCACCTCGGTCGCGCGCGCCGCGAGTGCCTTGCCGGCGCGGATGTAGAAGGGCACTCCCGACCAGCGCCAGTTGTCGATCTCGGTGCGCAGGGCCACGAACGTCTCGGTGTCGGATCCGGGCGCGACGCCCTTGACGTCGAGGTAGCCGTCGTACTGGCCGCGCACCATCCGGGCCGGGTCGAGATCTGGCATGGCGGTGAACACGTCGTGCTTGCGGTCGTCGATCGCCCCGAGGCCCTCGCGGGCCGGCGGCTCCATCGCGATCAGCGCGAGCACCTGCATGAGGTGGTTCTGGACCACGTCGCGCAGGGCGCCCACCGCGTCGTAGAAGCGGCCCCGGTCGTCGACGCCGAAGTCCTCGGCCATCGTCATCTGCACGCTCGCGACGTGCTGCCGGTTCCAGACCGGCTCGAGCAGCGAGTTGGCGAAGCGCAGGTAGAGGATGTCCTCGACCGGCATCTTGCCCAGGAAATGGTCGATCCGGAAGAGCTGCGACTCGTCGATCAGCGCGTGCAGGTCGGCGGCGAGCGCCCGCGCGGAGGCCAGATCGTGCCCGAACGGCTTCTCGACCACCACCCGGGCCTGCGCGGTCAGGCCGGCGTCGGCGAGGCCTTTGACGACCGTGCTGAAGAGCGACGGCGGGATCTCGAGGTAGAAGACCGGCCGCGAGGCGCCCTTGATCGCGTCGGCCACGCGCCTGTAGGTGTCGGCCGCGCCGAAGTCGCCGCGGACGTAGCGCATCCGCCCGGCGAAGCTCGCGAAGACCTTCCCGTCGAGCTTCGTCTGACCTGCCTCGATCGACTCGCGGGCGCGCGTCCGCAGGTCGTCGTCGGACATCTCGTCCATCGCCACGCCGACGATCGGGCACCCGAGCAGGCCGCGCTCCTCGAGCCGGTAGAGCGCCTCGAAGGTCATCTTGCGGGCCAGGTCGCCGGTGATCCCGAAGATCACAAGGGCGTCGGCGTCCTGCGGGCGGGTCACGACGACTGAGACTAGATCATCCTCACGCCACCGGCGTCGCCGAGAGCGTGCCCCGCAGGATCGCGTTGCTCACCAGCCGCCACGCGGCGTGCACGTGCCTGCGGCTGCCGTCGCCGAGCCGGCAGACGGCGTCGAAGCCGAAGCTGCGCACCTGTTGAACCGTGCCCTTGCAGACCGCGCCGCTCGGCAGGAGCTCGAGCTGGAAGCTCGTCGCCTCGAGCTGCTGCGACCCGACCAGCAGGTCGGCGCGCACGAGCGCATTCTGTGCGCCGGTCGCGGTGCCGGTCATCGACACGAGCGCGCGGGTCACGGCAGACTCCTGCTGGATCCTGCCCGTGAGCGCGTCGGTGAAGCGCGACGCGTTCCATGGCCGGGCATGGGTGTGGAGCGGGCCGAGCGCGAGCGCGACGACGATCGCCGCGGCGACCCCGCCGCCGCCGATGGCCGTGCCCGGCCGCATCACGGCGCCGAGCCCGCGGCGGACGCCGATCCGCCACGCGGTGGCCGTGACGACCGCCGCCACGCAGACGGCGAAGATCGCGATCAGCCAGGGCGTGCTGCGGTCGGTGCCGCTGCCCATGCCGTGCAGGGTTGCGCCGGTCCACACGACGAAGTTGGCGTAGTGCGCGAGCCGCCACCACCGGTGCGGGATGCGGCGGCGGTAGTGATTGGTGACGGCCAGCGCGACCAGCAGCTCGGCGGCAACGATCCCGAGGGCCGTCCAGATCGGCCGGTAGGTGGCGGTCAGCGGGATCGCGAGCTGCCCGATCGAGAACGGCAGGAACGAGTCGATCGCGATCGTCAGCACATGCAGCGCGATGAAGCTCCCCACCAGCAGGCCGCCGACGCGGTGCACATCCTCGACCGCGAACATGGGCCAGCGCCGCCACCGGCGGCCGGGCGCCCTGCCCGCCATCGCGATGCCGAGCACGACGACGGCGGACAGCATCAGGTAGGCGACGATGCCCGCCGCCCGGGCGGCGTACCAGTCGACGGGGCTCGACGTCAGATGCATGCCGGCTCGCCGACCATCCCGATCCACGTCCCATTCGGCGTCACGGACCCGTCGTGCGCGACGAACCGGCCGGGCACACCGAGCCTGTCGAGCCAGGCGGGGCCGTCGGCGCCGGCGATGATGGCCGCCCGCGCAGCGACGTCCGCGTCGAGGCATGACGCTCCCGACGCGGTCACCTCGCGCCACGGCGAGCGCGCCGATCGCCCGGTGGAGGGATCGATCAGGTGGTGGTGCCAGCGGCCATCGCGGCGCCAGCGCCGGCGCTCGCACCCGGAGGTCGCGATGCCGCCACGCACCACCCGCACGGCGCCGCCGGCAGGAAGGGCGACGTCGGTCGGGCCGCGCACCGCCAGGTCGCCGCCGGCCGAGACGAATCCGTCGCCCGAGATGATGTCGGCGGCCTCGTCGACCGCCGCAGCCTTGACGACACCGTTCAGGTCGAGGGCGCAGCCGGCCGGGAGACGCAGCAGGCGCCCGGTCAGCTCGATCGTGCGCCAGCCGGGGGCGGGCGCGACCCGCGCCGCGGGCGTCCCGTCGTCGGCGAGGTCGGCAAAGTCGCGGTCGTAGCCGAGCGCGACGAGCGAGGCGCCGACGGTGGGATCGACCAGGCCGCCGGTGCGCTCGGCGGCGGCGAGCGCGCGGCGGACCGCCTCGGCGAACCGCGGCGTGACGAGCGTGGGCAACCCGGCGGCCCGGTTGACCGCGCTCAGCTCGCTGTCGGCCCGGAAGCGGCTGAACGTGCGGTCGCACGCGGCGAACAACCGCCGGACGCGGGTCAGCTCGAAGTCGTTCGCGCCCGCGACGACGATCTCGCAGCCCATCGCGCGAAACTCGCTCCGGGCCGCGATCACGACTGTGCCGTCGTGGCGCTCGGCGCAGCCTGGGCGGGCGCCAGCAGCCCGCGGTCGAGAGCGTCATGGCGGACGATCGCCTGGAACCGCGGCGGGGCGTCGAGCGGGCGCAGGGCATGGCGCGAGTGGCCGGCGACGTTCGCCTTCACGAGCGTCATCCCCAGACCGAAGCAGGCGAGGGCCGCCGCGCCCATGCCGAGCTTGGCGACGTGCGCGCGCCGCCGCGCGGCGGCGATACGCGACTGTGCGGCTGCGGGCTCATGCTCCGGCATGGGCACAGAATAGGAGTCGCTCTATGAGAGGAAGGTGAACGTTTCCTCGGAGAATCCGAGGAATTCGGGCATCCCGTTGCCGCGCCGTGCGTCCGCGTGTAACCGGCCGCGTCACGAGTCCGGGGGATACTCGTCGTACCGGGGCAGATCGTCGCGGATCTCATACCAGGGAGCCTTCGACCCGACGAACATGTGCGCCATTGGCTTGCGCGCCGGTTCGTCGACCAGCGCCCCGTACAGGACGAGAACACGCCCTCGGTTGCGCGCCGTCCAATAGAGAAGCGAGTAGCACAGCCGGCACCGAACCTCGTGATCCGTGCCTTTCTGGCCCGCCAGCAGCAACGACTCCGCGCCCGCCACCACGTTCAACTTCTCCTGCTCGATTTCGCCGAACGGCAGGAACGCAGAGCCGGTCGTCGCCCGGCAGTTCGAGCAGTGACAGTTGTACGCGGCCACAAACTCGTCTGCGACCTCAAACGCGACCGCACGACATCCGCAGCGTCCTCTCAGCATCTCAACCAGTCTAGAAAACCCGAGTCCCGATGAGCGTTCACGCCGGGACCCTCCGAGCAACTCAGCCGGCGTTCGCCCAGGCGGCGAGCAGCTCGGCCTCGCGCTCGCGCGTCATGGCCGGCCCCCTGTCGGGCTGCTCGGCGCGCGCCCATGCGAGCGTGTCTTTCACGGTGTCTGCGATCGGACGTGGTGTCAGGCCCGCGGCGAGCGCGCGCGAGACGTCCGACCGCTGGAACCCCGCCATGTCGGCGCCCGGCGTCCAGAGCGGCAGCTCCGTCCAGGGCTCCACGCCCTGGTCGAGCAGGAAGCGCTCGCCGGCCCAGACGATGCGAGCGTCGCTCCGCGCCGCCTCGGTGCAGGCATCGATGACAGCGCCGAGCGTGAGCATGCCATCGGGGCTGACGACGTCGAAGGTGCCGCTCACCTCGCGCTCGATCAGGTCGAGAGCGAACGCCGCCAGATCGCGGGCGTCGATCACCTGGATCGGCTGCTCCGGCGGAGCCGGCGCGAGCACGTCGCCGCCGGCGGCGATCCGCTCCGGCCAGTACGTGAACCGACCCGTCGGGTCGTGCGGGCCGACGATCAGGCCTGGGCGAAGGACGAGCGTGCGGCCCGTAAAGGCGGCCTGGGCGGCCCGCTCGCATGCCGCCTTCAGCGGCCCGTAGCTCTCGCCGGTGATCGCGTCGGTGGGAGCGTCCGGCGGCAGCTCGCCCAGCGGCGAGTCCTCGTTCGCGCCCGGAGCCGAGTGGTCGGCGTACACGCTGCGGCTCGAGACGAACAGGTAGCGGCCTGCGGTCGGTGCGAGCAGCGTCGCCGACCGCTCGACGTCGGCCGGGAAATAGCCGGAGGTGTCGACGACGGCGTCGGCGCTGCAACCCTGCAGGCCGGCGAGCGGGCCGGCCCGCTCGCCCGTGATCCGCTCGATGCCGGGTAAG
>DASXZF010000320.1:0-3446 GCA_036502065.1 Gaiellales bacterium | reverse complement strand
GGGCGCGCGCCACATCGCCCGCTCGCCGGGGCTGCGCCGCATCGTGACGACCACCGGGCTGGCCCTGCTCGTGGTGGGCTTCTCCGAGACGCTGATCTTCTCGGTCATCCAGCACGGGCTGCACCGGCCGCCGACGTTCTTCGGCGTGCTCAGCTCGGCCCAGGGCGCGGGCGCCGTCGCCGGCGGCCTGGTCGCCGGCGCGATGCTGCGCCGCCACGGCGACGGCCGCGTCATCGGCCTCGGCATGCTGCTCTTCGCGGTCGGCGACGCGTCGCTGCTCGTCCCCCACGTCGCCGTCGTGCTGGTCGGGTTCGCGGTCGCCGGAAGCGGCGTCTCGTGGGCTGTCGTCGGCTACTTCACGGCGGTGCAGATGCGGACGCCGGGAGAGCTGCAGGGCCGGGTCAACTCGGCCGCCGACGTGGTCGTGGGCGTCCCCCAGACGCTCTCGATCGCGCTCGGTGCGGGCCTCGTCGGCATCGTGGACTACCGCGTCCTGATCGTGGTCATGTCGGCGGTGACGGCGCTCTGCGGCGCCTACCTGACCACCGTCCATCTGCCGCCCCCGGCGGATGGACTCGTTCCCATGGAAGCCCGGTAGTCTCCGCCGGTGCAATCGCTGACCCATCATCTGCAGACCTTCATCTCGGCTCACGGGCTCGAGGCGGTGTTCGTGCTGATGGTGCTCGAGAGCGCCTGCATCCCGGTGCCGAGCGAGGTGACGATGGTCTACGCCGGCTACCTCGTCTCGCAGGGGAGCATGAACTTCGTCGCGGCCGTCGCGGTCGGAACGGCGGCGAATCTGGTCGGCTCGCTGATCGCATGGGCGGCGGGCGCCTACGGCGTCGATGCCGTGCTCCTGCGCTCGGCCCACAACCGCAGCCGGGTCGAGCAGGCGCACCGCTGGTTCGAGCGCTACGGCACCCCGACGGTGTTCTTCGCCCGGCTCCTGCCCGTTGTGCGCACGTTCATCTCGCTGCCCGCCGGCGTCGCCCGGATGCCGCTGCGCAGGTTCTCGGTGCTGACGGTGCTCGGGTCGCTGCCCTGGTGCATCATGCTCGTCGCGGTCGGTGACGTCGCCGGCACCCACTGGGACGAGTGGCACCGCCGTTTCGGCTATCTCGACTACGTCGTCGTCGCTGCGATCGTCGTCGGCGGGGCCTGGCTGCTACTGCGCCAGCGGCGCGCGGCCGCCCACTAGCATGGCCTGATGCCCGTCCCTCTCATGGATATTCGCAGCCAGTACGCCGACCTGCTCGACGACGTCAAGCAGGCCGTCTGCGACGTGATCGACTCGGGCCGCTTCATCCTCGGCCCGAACATGCGCGCGCTCGAGGAGGAGATCGCCTCCGCCGTCGGCGCGGGCCACGGCGTCGCCGTCGCGAACGGCACCGACGCGCTCGTGCTCAGCCTGGAGGCGCTCGGGATCGGCCGCGGCGACGAGGTGGTCACGACGGCCTACACGTTCTACGCGACGGCCGAGGCGATCGCGCGGGTCGGCGCGACGCCCGTGTTCGCCGACATCGACCGCGCGACGTTCAACCTCGATCCGGCGGCCGCCGAGGCTGCCGTCACCGAGCGCACCCGCGCGATCGTCGCGGTGCACCTCTACGGGCAGCCGGCCGACGTCACCGCCCTGCGCGAGGTGACCGATCGCCATGGGCTCGCCCTGATCGAGGACGCCGCCCAGGCGTTCGGCGCGACCGTCGCCGGTCGCGGCGCGGGCAGCTTCGGCGACCTGGCCACGTTCTCGTTCTTCCCCACCAAGAACTTCCCCGCGTTCGGCGACGCCGGCATGGTCGTCTCGAGCAGCGCCGAGCTGGCCGAGCAGGTGCGCCTGCTGCGCTTCCACGGCTCGCGCGAGAAGCGCCGCTTCGAGCTCGTCGGCACCAACTCGCGCATGGACGAGATCCAGGCTGTGGTGCTGCGCCGCTTCCTGCCCGAGGTGGCCGGCTGGAACGCCGCGCGCCGGGCCGCCGCCGCCCGCTATCGCGAGCTCGGGCTGGGTGACCTGGTCGAGCTGCCCGTCGAGGCACCGGCGGTCGAGCACGTCTACCACCTGTACGTCGTGCGCACGCGGGAGCGCGATCAGCTCGTCCGCAGCCTCACCGCGGCCGGGATCGGTTGCCGTGCCTACTACGACGTGCCGCTGCACCTGCAGCCCGTGTTCGCGCACCTCGGGTACCGCGCGGGCGACCTGCCCGAGACCGAGCGGGCGGCCGACGAGGGGCTGGCGCTGCCGATGTTCCCGACGCTCGCCGAGCAGGCGCAGCGCGAGGTCATCGCCGCCGTGCGCGCCGCCGCTCTGGCCGCCGCGTAAGCAGACGCGCGTGCGCGTCTGGATCGACCTCACGAACTCTCCCCACGCGGTCATCTTCGCGCCGCTCGTGCGGCGGCTGCAGGAGCGTGGCGACGACGTTTCGGTCACCGCCCGCGCGTTCGCCCAGACGATCGAGCTGCTCGAGCTGCACGGCATCGAGCACACGGTGATCGGCCACCACGGCGGCGGCTCGCGGGCGGGGAAGGCCCGCGCGGCGGCCGAGCGCGTGGCGGCGATGGTGAGGTTCGGGCGCCGCGGCCGGTTCGACGTCGGCCTCGCGCACGGCTCGACCGACCTGCCGATGGCGTGCCGGGCGCTGCGGGTCCCGAACACGACCATGTTCGACTACGAGTTCGCCACCCTGCAGCATTCGCTGAACTGCCGTCTGGCATCGCGCGTGCTCGTGCCCGACGCGATCCCGCCCGCCCGTCTGCGCCGCTTCGGTGTGCGTCCGCCGCGGCTCGTGCGTTACCCGGGGCTGAAGGAGGAGTACTACCTGGCCGGGTTCGAGGCCGACCCCGAGGTGCCGCGCCGGCTCGGCTTCGACGGCGAGCGCATCGGCGTCGTCCTGCGGCCGCCGGCCGATGTCGCCCTCTACCACCGGTTCGAGAACCCGCTCTTCGACGCCGTCCTCGAGCGGCTCGGGCGGCGGCCCGACGTGATCTCGGTGGTGCTGCCGCGGACGCCCGACCAGGGCGCGCGGATCCGGGCGCTCGACCTGCCCTCGGTGGTCGTCCCCGAGCATGCGGTCGACGGCGGCAGCCTCGTCGCCGGGGCCGATCTGGTGGTGAGCGCGGGCGGCACGATGAACCGCGAGGCGGTGGTGCTCGGAACGCCTGTCTACACGACCTTCGCCGGCCGCCTGGGCGGCGTCGACGAGCGTCTGATCGCCGAGGGCCGCCTGCGACCGCTCGAGCGTGTCGACGACCTCGTGCTCGAGCACAAGTCCGGCGCCACGGCCACGCGCCTGCGCCGCGACCCCGACCACCTGCTCGCGCTGGCGCTCACCGGCCTGGCGCGTATGTGACGGCGAGAAGCGGGGCCTGGCCCCGTTCGGGGCCAGGCCCCATCGAGGCTGTGCCTTATACGCCCTGATAAGCTCAGACTGATATGGATCTGCGTCAGCTGC
>DASXZF010000319.1:0-10438 GCA_036502065.1 Gaiellales bacterium | reverse complement strand
CTGGTTGCGGGCGGGGTCGACGGCATCTTCGCGCTCGGAACGACGGGTGAGGGCGTGCTGCTCTCGCCGGACGAGCGCCGCGTCGTGGCAGAGCGCTTCCGCGAGGCGCGCGCCGGGACGCTGATCATCCACTGCGGGGCGCAGAGCACGGCCGAGACCTGCGCGCTTTCCGCGCACGCCGCCTCGATCGGCGCCGACGGCGTCGCGGTGATCCCGCCGCCCTACTTCGCGCTTTCCGACGATGCGCTCGTCGAGCACTTCGCCGCCGCAGCGGCCGCCTGCGCGCCGACGCCCTTCTACCTCTACGCGTTCGCGGCCCGCAGCGGCTACCCGCTGCCGCCGGCCGTCGTCGAGCGGGTGCGCGAGCGGGCGGGAAACGTCGCCGGCCTGAAGGTGTCGGAGGCGCCGTTCGATCGCGTCGCGCCGTATCTGAGCCTCGGGCTGCCCGTGTTCGTCGGCGCCGAGCGGCTGATCCCCGAGGCGCTCGCAGCAGGCGCTGTCGGTGCGGTTTCCGGCCTTGCGTCGGCCTTCCCCGACGTCGTTCGCGAAGTCGTGGACAGCCCCGACGCGGCGGGCGGCGCACGTCTCGAGGCGCTGCGGGCGGCGATCGAGCGCCACCCCTTCCAGAGCGCGCTCAAGCGGGCGCTCGGCGCGCGTGGTGTGCCGATCTCGGCCGACGCGCGCCCGCCGCTCTCGACGCTGCGACCGGATCAGGCGAGCGCGGTCGACGAGGTCGTCGCCTCGACGCTCGCGGCTGCGCCGTCGTAGCAGCCCGGCGGACGTTGCGTAACGAATTGTGTAAGAAGTTCTTGACGCGGGCCGCACGCGCGTGTATGCTCGCCCGGAAGTATCCACCGGCTCTGTGACCCGAGAGGAGGCGAAGAGATGATCATGACTACGGCTATCACCTTCGCGCTCACGGCGTCCCCCAAGCCGGTCGACTGCGCGGCGCGGTGCCTCACCGGCACCCACACGGCCTGAGTCTCCGCAGCTTTCCGCGCTTCACCTGACGCCGCCCCTCGTGCGCTTCCGAGCGTACGTCGCGCGACGGAGCCCGAGTTCACCGATACGTATCCACCCAGACGGGAGGCCGCTGCATGCATACGCATCCTGTTACGTCACGACGGACCAACCGCGAAGGAGGTGAAACACCATGATTGGTATGCATCCGACCATCAGGGTCGAGCTGGCACGCTGGCACCGCCAGGAGCAGATCGAGGCCGCGGCCGTGCGCCGGATCGAGGTCGAGGCCGCCGCCGGCCACGCGCAGGCGGCCACCCAGCAGGGGCCGGCCGCCCCTCGTCTGCGTCCGCAGCAGTCGCGTCCATGACCCGCGGACGCGCACCCCCCGCCCCGTGGCGGGCGGCACCCGCGGTGCCGCGCCCGCCACGGGATGGTGGAGGCCGGGGGTAGACTCGCCGCCATGGCCGACCCGAAGCCGCGCTCGACGCCCGCCCCCCCGCAGCCGCCGGCGACGCCGCATCGGCACGGCTTCCGCGTCGAGGGTCACACGCCGAAGGAGGAGCAGCGGCAGCCGCGGATGCCCGGTGGCCGCCGCTTCTGGATCTTCCTGCTCATCTTGCTCGTCGGGAATGTGCTGGCCGAGCACCTGATCTCGACGACGCCGTCGCGCGAGCATGTGCCCTACAGCTTCTTCCGCGCCCAGGTCACCGCCGATCAGGTGCGCTCCGTCACCTCGACGGGCAGCACGATCCAGGGCACGTTCAAGCGGCCCATGAAGCCGCCCGGAACCGGTGGCAGCAAGGCGGTCACGTTCCAGACGCAACGCCCGGCCGGCCTCGGCAACGACGGCCTGCTGCCGCTGCTCGAGTCCCAGGGCGTCGAGATCAATGCCAACCCGATCCAGAGCGCGACGCCGTTCTGGGAGCAGGCGCTGCTCAGCTTCGGGCCGACCCTGCTGATCGTCGGCGTCATCGTGCTCGTGTTCCGTGGCGCGCAGCGGATGGGCGCCGGTGGCGGCCTGGGGTCGTTCGGACGCTCGCGCGCCAAGCGCTATGAGCCCGACGCGACCGCCAAGCGGGTGTCCTTCGAGGACGTCGCCGGCATCGACGAGGCCGAGGAGGAGCTGGTCGAGGTGGTGGACTTCCTCCGCAACCCCGGCCGCTATACGAAGCTCGGGGCGACCGTGCCCAAGGGAGTGCTGCTTTCCGGTCTGCCGGGGACGGGAAAGACGCTGCTCGCGCGGGCGGTCGCGGGCGAGGCGGCCGTGCCGTTCTTCTCGATCTCGGCGTCGGAGTTCATCGAGGCGATTGTCGGCGTCGGCGCGAGCCGGGTGCGCGACCTCTTCGCGCAGGCCAAGGCGGCCGCGCCGGCCATCGTCTTCATCGACGAGCTGGATGCGATCGGCCGCGCCCGCGGCAGCTCGAACGCGTTCGGCGGTGGACACGACGAGCGCGAGCAGACGCTGAACCAGATCCTGACCGAGATGGACGGCTTCTCGGGGACCGAGGGCGTCATCGTGATCGCCTCGACGAACCGTCCGGAGATCCTCGATACGGCGCTGCTGCGGCCGGGCCGGTTCGATCGCCGCGTCACCGTCAACCCGCCCGACCAGACGGGGCGCAAGCAGATCCTCGAGGTGCACACCCGCGGCATGCCGCTTGCGGCCGACGTCGATCTGGACTCGCTGGCCTCCTCGACGCCGGGCATGGTCGGCGCCGATCTGCGCAACCTCGTGAACGAGGCCGCGCTCACCGCAGCGCGGCGGTCGCACGAGCAGATCGAGCTGGCCGACTTCACCGACTCGCTCGAGCGGATCGTCCTCGGCGCCGAGCGCCGGATCGTGCTGTCGGTGGAGGATCGCGAGCGCACCGCCTACCACGAGTCCGGCCACGCGCTGCTCGGAATGCTCCATCCCGGCGCCGACCCGGTGCGCAAGATCTCGATCATCCCCCGCGGCCGGGCGCTCGGCGTCACGTTCCAGAGCCCCTCGGCCGACCGGTACGGCTACACCGCCGACTACCTCATGGGCCGCATCGTCGGCGCGCTCGGCGGTCGCGCGGCCGAGCAGCTCATCTACGGCGAGATCACGACGGGGGCCGAGTCCGACCTCGAGCAGGCGACCCGCATCGCCCGCCAGATGGCGGGGCGGTGGGGCATGTCGGAGCGCATCGGCCCGGTGTCGGTGCTGCCCGGGCCGAACGACGAGCCGACCCTGTTCCCCGGCGCCGGTCAGAGCTCCGAGCGCACCCTCGAGCTTGTGGACGAGGAGGTGCGGCGGATCCTCGAGGAGTGCGAGCGCACCGCGACGGAGCAGCTCGGCGCCCATCGCGACCAGCTCGAGGCGCTGACCAGGGCGCTGCTCCAACGTGAGACGCTCGACGAGGCCGACGCCTATCGCATCGCCGGCATCGACCGCGTGCCGGATCAGCTTCCCGCCCCCACGGCCTGAGGCGGCCATGTGGTGGTGACATCGGGAGGTGGTAGCGTAGGACGCATGCAGCGTCTCGGCGGTCCTCCGCGTAACTCGGTTCCGTTCCTGGCCCTCGCGATCGTGCTCGCGATCCTCGCGGCGTTCGTCGTCGGAAACGGCGTGGCCCGGGTCGTGCTCGGCCTGGCCGCCGTCGGCGCGCTCGCGGCGGCGCTCGCGCGCTGGAAGGCCTCGGTGCCCCGGTACGGCGACGATCCCGAGGAGTACCGCCGCCGGTTCGGCGACAGCACCCTCGACGCTCGCACGCAGGTCGACCCGCAGGTCGGGATGCGGCCGATCGACACCACCCGCGATCACTGAGCGCTGGTCGAGGCTCCGGCGCCCGTGCTCGAGTGGCGGCTGTCGTAGCGCCAGAACGCCGGCAGCGCGAGCGCGGCGACCACCACGCCCGCGACGCACAGCACCCCGCCCGAGACGATCGACGCCCGCACTCCCACGAGCGAGGCGACGCCGCCTGACTCGACGTTCCCGAGCAGCGGCCCCGTCGAGTAGCTGACCTGCTCGATCCCGGCCAGCCGGCCGCGCAGATGGTCGGGGATCGTCTGGTTCCAGATCGTCGAGCGGAAGATCCCCGAGAGCATGTCTGCGCCCCCGGCGACGACGAGACCGGTCAGGGCGAGCGCGAGGTTGGGCGCGAGCCCGAAGCCGATGATGCCGACGCCCCAGACCGCCGCCGCGACGCAGACGCCCGCCCCGTGGCGGTGCATGTGCGCCGCCCAGCCGCTCGTGACCGTCGCGAGCAGCGAACCCACGGCGGGAGCGGCGTAGAGCAGCCCGAGCACCCCGGCCCCGCCCAGGTGCGTGGCCTCGGCGGGGAACAGCGCCATCGGCATGCCGAAGAACATCGCGACGATGTCGACCACGTACGTGCCCATCAGCTCGGGGCGCGAGCGCGCGTAGCGCAGGCCCTCGAGGATGCGCGCGACGCTCGGAGGCTCGGCCTCCGGCGGCGGCGGCACGGCCCGCATCAGCTGCAGGGCGACGAGCGAGACCACGAACGTGGCCGTGTCGACGAGATAGGTGGCAGGCAGGCCCACGGTGGCGAGCAGCACGCCGCCGACGGCCGGGCCGGCGATCATCCCGATCGTCATCCGAAACGACGAGAGCGCGCCGGCAGCGATCAGCTCGTCGCGCTCCACGAGCCGCGGGATCAGCGCATCGAGCGACGGCCGCTGCAGGCCGTCGAGGGTCGCGAGCAGGCCCGACATCACGAACAGCACCCACAATTCGGGATGCGGCAGGAGCGCGTTTCCGACCAGCACGACGGATGCCGCCGCGAACGACACCTCGGTCACCTGGGTCATGCGGCGGCGGTCGAAGGCGTCGGCGAGCGCGCCGCCGATGAACGCCGCGGCCAGGAGCGGCGCCAGCTCGGCCAGGCCGAGCAGGCCGACCACGAGCGACGATCCGGTCAGTCGGTAGGCCTGGTAGGGCAGGGCGACGTAGGTGATCATCGAGCCGAAGAACGACACGCCCTGGCCGATGAAGAGCAGCCGGAAGTCGCGCCGGCGCCGCAGCGGGCCGACGTCGAGCGTTGCCAGCCGAAGCAGCCGGCGCACGCCGCCGGGGGCGATCGGCGGCCCCGGCCCGACGCGCTCGGCTTCGGCCTCGCGCGGGTCGTTCTCGGCCTGCGGCATCAGGCAGGGTGGCCGAGCAGCTCGCAGAAGCGGCTGACGCCGACGTTCCCGCCGGAGACGATCACGCCGACCCGGGCGCCCTGCGCGGCGACGCGACCGGCGAGCAGCGCGGCGACCCCTGCGGCGCCGCTGGGCTCCACCACGAGCTTCATGCGGTCGAACAGGAACGCCATCGCCGCCAGGATGTCGGCGTCGGAGACGAGCTCGACCGCGTCCACCAGGCGGCGGTTGACCTCGAAGGTGAGCTCGCCGGGGATGTCGGCCTGCTGGCCGTCGGCGATCGTGCGCGGCGTCTCGATGCGCACGCGGCGGCCTGCGGCCAGCGACCGGCGGGTGTCGTCACCTGCCTCCGGCTCGATGCCCACGACGCGGATCGCGGGTGCGATCGCCTTCGCGGCTGTGGCACAGCCTGCGATCAGGCCGCCGCCGCCGACGGGTGCGAGCAGCAGGTCGAGGCCGGGCACCTCGTCGAGCAGCTCCAGCGCCGCCGTTCCCTGGCCGGCCATGATCGCCGGGTGCTCGTAGGGCGGGACGAGCGTGAGCCCGCGCTCGTGCGCGAGCGCCGCCCCGAGCGCCTCACGATCCTCGCTGTAGCGGTCGTAGGTGACGATCTCGGCGCCGTAGCCGCGGGTGGCGTCGAGCTTGGCCTGCGGGGTGTCGGCGGGCATCAGGATGACGGCCGTCGAGTCGAGCAGGCCGGATGCGATTGCGACGGCCTGGGCGTGGTTGCCGGACGAGTAGGCGGCGACGCCGCGGCGGCGCGCGGCGGCCGGCAGAGCCGAGATCATGTTGTACGCGCCCCGGAACTTGAACGCGCCGCCGCGCTGCAGGCACTCTGCCTTCAGGAAGACCTGTGCCCCGGTGCGAGCGTCGAGCGTGCGCGAGCGCAAAACGGGGGTGCGATGGGCGGCGCCGTCGAGGCGCTCGGCTGCAGCGCGGACGTCGTCGAGCGCGATCATGCGTAGTCCAGCCCTTCTGCGTCGTCGTCGACGGCCTGCTCGCAGGTGGGGCAGTACCAGCGCACCTCGAGCGGCGTGCCACAGGCGGCGTGGCGGGCCGGCTCGCCGCCGCCGTGGCGCGCGCCCCACTCGCTCAGCAGGCGCACCGCGCCCGCGAGCGCGCGTCCCTCGGCCGTGAGCTCGTACGTCGAGCGGGGTGGGCGGTGCGAGTAGGGCCGGGCGACGACGAGCGCGTCGCGCTCGAGGCTGCGGAGGCGGTCGGTGAGGATGTTGGGTGCGATCCCCGGCAGCCGCTCGACCAGCTCGCCGAACCGGCGCGGCCCCTCGAGCAGCGCCTCGACGACCGGCAGCGTCCAGCGGTCGCCGACGCGGGCCATCGCCTCGGCCAGCGGGTTCGCGGTGGGCTCGACGCCGTTCATGCGCCCATCGTATCCGCCTTGCGATCGCCGTCTCGGCGAGGTAACTTGCAGATTGCTATCAACTATTGACGAGGGGCTGGAACGACGATGAGCGTACTTGAGGAGCTGGAGGAGGCGACCGCTGCGGCGGTCGCGAGCGCCGGCCCGGCCACGGCCGGTCTGCGGTTCGGGTGGCGGTCGGCCGCGGGCGTCGTGATCGCGCAGGACCGGGTGCTGACGTGTGCGCACTCGATCCGCGGCGACGATGTGACGGTGACGTTCGCGGACGGGCGCCGCGTGCCGGGAGCACTGGCCGGCGTGGACGGCGCCGGTGACCTGGCGGTGGTCGAGGCCGACACGGCCGATGCCCCCGCGATCGCGTGGGAGCCGGCCGAGCCGCGGCTCGGGAGCGCCGTGTTCGCGCTCGCGCGCCTCGGCGACGGGAGCCTGCGGGTCACGTCCGGCGCCGTTTCGGCGCTCGGCCGCTCGTTCCGCGGCCCGCGCGGCCGCCGCATCGCGGGATCGGTCGAGCACACCGCGGCCGTCGCGCGTGGCTCGGCCGGCGGGCCGCTGGTCGACGCCGCCGGCCGGCTGATCGGCCTGAGCTCGGTGCGCCTCGACGGCGGTCTCGTGCTCGCCCTGGCGGCCGACGCCGACCTGCGCGAGCGGGCCGATGCGCTCGGCCGCGGCGAGGCGCCGAGCCGGCGCAACCTTGGTGTCGCGGTGGTCTCGAACCGGGCCGCGCGGCGCATGCGCCGCGCCGTCGGTCTCGGCGAGCGAGACGGCCTGCTCGTGCGCGAGGTGCAGGCCGCAGGGCCGGCCGCCGCAGCCGGCGTCGAGCCCGGCGATCTGATCGCGACGGCCGCCGGCCGCCCGGTGGGATCGGTGGACGATCTCTACGCCGCCCTCGACGACCTGGCCGACGGCGCGGCGCTCACCCTCGGCCTCGTCCGGGGTGAGACCGATCGCACCGTCGCCGTGACCCCGGGCCCGGCCTGACCAATGGACGAGGTCGTCACCCTCCCGGATGATCCCGGCCCGGACCTGCCGTCCGATGACGATGCGCTCGACGCCTACTCGCGCATCGTCTCGGCCGTGGCCGAGCGCCTGGCGCCGTCGGTTGCCAACCTGCGCGTCCGCCGCCGCGGCCGCCGCCGCGAGGCGATCGGCGGCGGAAGCGCGGTCGTGCTCGCCGCCGACGGCTTCATGCTCACGTGCGCCCACGTCGTCGGAGCCGACGACGCGCGCGGCAGGGCGGCCTTCACCGACGGCTCCGAGCCCGCCTTCGAGGTGGTCGGCCGCGATCCGCTCACCGACCTGGCGCTGATCCGCGCCGACGCGACCGGCATCGTGCCCGCCGAGCTCGGCGACGCCTCACGCCTGCGCGTGGGCCAGCTCGTGGTCGCGATCGGAAACCCGCACGGCCTGGGCGGCACCGTGACCGCGGGCGTCGTCTCGGCGCTCGGGCGCTCGCTGCCGGCGCGCAGCGGCCGCGCGCAGCGGTCGATCCCCGACGTCATCCAGACCGATGCGGCGCTCAATCCCGGCAACTCGGGCGGCGCGCTCGCCGACAGCCGCGGCCGCGTCGTCGGCATCAATACGGCCCTGGCGGGTGTCGGGCTCGGGCTCGCCGTCCCGATCAACGCGGCCACGCGCGGGATCGTCGGCGAGCTGATGCGCACGGGCCGCGTGCGGCGGGCGTTCGTCGGCATCGCCGGCGGCGACCGGCCGCTGCCGCCGGGTGTCCGCGCGGAGCTCGGACAGGACACGGGCGTCGAGGTGATCGGTGTCGAGCCCGAGGGGCCCGCGGCCGCCGCCGGGATGCGGCCCGAGGATCTGATCGTCTCGGTCGACGGCCGCGCGGTGACGCGGATGGACGATCTGCTGCAGCTGATGTCGGGCGACGCAGTCGGCGTACCGGTGCGGGTGGGAGTCGTGCGCGCCGGCCGGCGGATCGACGTCGAGCTCGTGCCCGCAGAGCTGGCCGCTTCCTAAATCGCACATTGACGCGGCCGCCGACAGCGGCGCGATCCGCGCTACATTGGAGATGGAAGGGGAGTAGCCCACCAATCTGCTGCGTCGTCAGGACGGCCTCACGGCCCGGCGCAGCAGGCCCCCAACGGGGCGGGTGAGACCTTCGGTTATCGGCAACCGAAGGAGCATCCTGTGGCAGATTGGTGGCAGTGGACGGCACTGGCAGGCGCGGCGTGCATGTTGCTCGCGCTCGACCTGCGCGTGCTGCGCCCCGCCTCGCTGCGCGGCGCAGCGCTCGTGAGTGCCTGGTGGCTCGCGGCCGGCGCCGGTTTTGCGGGCGTCGTGTGGGCCTGGCGCGGCCAGACGCTCGCCGGTGAGTACCTGGCCGGGTATGCGATCGAGCGGAGCCTCTCGCTCGACAACGTGTTCGTGTTCGTCGTCGCCCTCGAGGCGTTCGCCGTGCCCGCGCAGGTGCGCGCGTGGGTCGTCGGCTGGGCGATCGGCGCAGCGCTCGCCCTGCGCGCGGTCTTCATCCTGGCCGGCTCGGCCCTGCTCGGCGCGGCCGACTGGACGACGTACGTCTTCGCCGCGTTCCTCGTGCTCGCCGGCCTGAGGCTGGCCCGGAAGCAGCAGGCCGAGGCTGATCCCGCCCGCAGCCGCGTCGTCCGCGCGATCGCTCGGGTCGTCCCGACCGTGCCCGGGTACGCCGGCCGGCGCCTCGCGGTCCGCCGCGACGGGCGGCTGCACGCGACGCCGCTGCTGGCGGTGCTGCTCGTGCTCGCCGCGACCGACCTCGTCTTCGCCGCCGACTCGATCCCGTCGATCTTCGCGGTCACCCGCGACGCCGAGATCGTGTTCGCGGCCAACGTGATGGCGCTCGTCGGCCTGCCCTCGCTGTTCGTGCTGCTCGAGGGCCTGCGCCACCGCTTCGTCCACCTGAACGTCGGCCTCGCGGCCGTGCTCGTGCTCACCGGCGTCGAGATGGCCGCGGCCGATCTCTACCACCCCCCGGCCTGGGCGACGCTGCTCGCGGTCGCCGGGCTGATCGGCGCAGCGGTCGCGGCGTCGTTGCGCTCGTCCCGGGGCCCGCGCCCCACCCCATCGCCCCACCTCGAGGAGGAACCATGCTGACCTGGTCCGACATCCGCGCCATCGACTCCATCGCCGATCCGCTCGGCGTGGTGTCGGTCTACATCGACCGTCCCGACCACGGCGACGGGCGGCTCGTGCGGGCAGTGGCGCTCGCGGGCGAGCTGCGCCGGCTCGAGGCCGACGTCGCCGGCGCTGGCCGCGACGACGTCGCCGCCGCCCTGCGCGAGTGCCTGCACCGCATGCGGCCCGCGCTGGCCGCGGCGCTCGACGGCAGCACCCCCGGCCGGGCACTCTTCGCCCCGCTCTCGAGCGAGGAGCTCTTCGAGATCGGCGTCGGGCTGCCCGTCGGTGTGACCGCGGCGCTCGAGCCGACCGCCTACGTGCGACCGCTCGTCGCGGCCTTCGACGAGGGCCGCCCGGCCGGCGTGATGGTTGCGGGCGCCGCGGCCGTCCAGCTGTTCGAGTGGCGCATGGGCGCCGTCGACGAGGTGGGCGAGTGCCGCTTCTGGGGCACCGCCGCGCTGCGCCGCAGCGACGGCGCGCGGCTGGCCGCGGGCCTCGCCCGCGAGGTGGGCGAGATCGCCGGGGAACGGGCGTGGACGCGGATCCTGGTGGCCGGCGACAGCCGGCTCGCTCACGCCCTCGCCCGCCGCGCCGCCGGCAGCGGCCGCGAGGTCGCGATGGTCGCCTGGGCCGTCGAGGGCCTGCGCCCGCGCGGCCTGGCCGCGGTCGTCGGGGCCGACCTGCACGAGGCTCAGCGCCGCTACGAGCACCGGCTGGTCGCGCGGGTGGTGGCCGCGGCCTATTCGGATCGCACCGCCGTCCTCGGCGCGGCCCGCTCCCTCGAGGCGCTCGAGGATGGGGCGGTCGACCACCTGCTGTTCGACGGAGAGCGCGACTACCGCTGGTCGGGCGCGCTCGCGGGCG
>DASXZF010000318.1:0-19042 GCA_036502065.1 Gaiellales bacterium | reverse complement strand
CGTCGCGCCGGTGACCGCCATCACCGGGACGCCGGCGCCGTCGTCGGGAGGGTCGGGCACGACGCTCGAGCTCGGCGGCGGCCTTGCGGTCGTGGCGCTCGCGGCGATCGCCATGATCGGCGTCGGCATCCGCCGCAGCCGCCCGACGGATCCCGAGGTCTGAAGTGGCATACTCTCCGGCGATGCGCCTGACGTGGCTTGCCCGGGGGCTGGCGGTGACCGGCCTCTCCGCACTGTCGGCGGTCGCGGCCCACGAGGGCCCGAGCGCCCTCACGGCCGGACGGCCGCTGGTCGCCGCACTGGCCGGCGCGGCGCTCTGCGCCGCCGGGATCGCCGCGCTCCTGGCAGCGGCCGTTTCGCGCTATGCCCGCGCGGCCCGCGTCCGGCGCGGCGATCTGCTCGCGGCGCGGCTCGATCTCGACGGCGCCCCCGGGGCCTCGGTGCTGGTCGCGACGCTGCTCGTGTGCCAGGGCGGCGCCCACATAGGTCTGATCCTCGCCGGCGTCGCTGCGCACGGCGGCCCGCCTGCGGCGCTCGCGCTCCACGCCCTGTTCGCCCTCGCGGCTGCGGGCATCCTGATCGCGTTCGAGCGCCTGCTCGGCGCCGCCGGGACGACGCTCGCCGCGGTCATCGCAGCTGCTCTGGGGACGCTGCCGGCCACACAATCTCGGCCGGCAGGCGCCCGCGCCGAGACACCGCGCCCGCGCGGCCACGGCGGCGTGCATCGCGGCCGTGCGCCGCCCCTGCCCGCTGCATCCGCTCTCTGAGCGCCGGCACACGCCGGCCGCTCGCGGCACCCGACGCGGACCGGGCCGTCTCGCCCGGCCGCGCAGCTGGGAGATGTGACATGCGACGCGTGCTCCGCCACGCCCACCGACCCATATGAGCGCCTTCGCCGCAGTGCTGCGGCTGCTGGTGGCCGCCCTGCTCGGGGCGGCGCATCCCGCGGCGCGCCCCGCCGCTCCGGTCGCCTCGCCGATCGGGCGCGGGCCGCGCTTCGAGCTTCCGACCGGGGCGCGCGCCGACCGCGGAGCCCCCATCCGCGGCCTGCGCTGCTCGGCGGCGAGCGGCGCCTGGGCCGACGCGCACGTCGAAGTGTTCGCCGCGGGCCGGGTCGTGATCGTGCCGCCGGGCGTCGGCATCGCCCGGCCGCGGATCCAGACAGGGGCGGTCGTGCGCGGCGGCCGCTGCTGGTATGCGGTGCGGACCACCGACCCGACCGGCGTCGTTCGCTACCGGCCGGGGGCCGGACTCGACCTCGCCGACGTCTTCGCGGTCTGGGGCCAGCCGCTCGGGCGGCACCGGCTGTGCGGGTTCCGCTCGGCGGCGGTGCGCGTCTACGTGGACGGGCGCCGTGTCCACCGTGTGCCCGGGACGGTGCCACTACGCCGGCACGCCGAGATCGTGGTCGAGATCGGCCGGTTCGTCCCACCCCACCACTCCTACCTGTTCGTCGACGGAAAGGCGGCCACCGCATGACCGGCAGGCTCTTTGTCACCCTCGTCGCGATTGTGTGCATGGCGGCAGGGTGCGGCGGTTCAGGCGGGGGCGCACCGAAGGCGCCCGTCATCGGCGCCGCCAAGGTGTACCACCTGAGCGGGTTCTCCCCGAGCGGTGTCGTGCGGACCGGGCAGCCGGTGACGATCTCGTTCACGGTCAGGCAGCCGTCGGGAGCGCCGCTCGTCCACTACCGCACGGGCCCAGGCCCACACGTCGGCGTGCACCTGATCATCGTCCGTGACGATCTCGCGACGATCATCCACCGGCACCCGCCGATCGGCAAGAACGGCCTCGTCCAGCAGCGGGTGGTGTTCACGAAGCCCGGGCCGTACCACGTGCTGGTCGATCTCTACCCGGCCACGTCCGGGCCTGGATACGTGAACTTCCAGCTCTTCACGAGCGTCCACGTGGCCGGCGCCTACCACCCGATCACCCTGCCGCCCTTCCGCCCCGAGGTGACCGTCGACGGGTGGAGGTTCACCATCAAGCACCTGCCCGTCCTGCATCTCGCCCAGGCGTCGCTGCTCACGGTGACGGTGCGAAACGCCGCCGGACAGCCGGCGATGTTCCTGCCCTGGTATGGCGCGATGGGCCACGCCATCTTCTTCCACCAGCACGATCTGGCCTACTTCCACACCCACATCTGCGCACCGAACCAGACGGCCTGTGCGACGGTGGGGGGCGCGACGGCGATCAGCGGCAGCTCGACGGTGCCGGGAGTGATGCACGTCGGCGTGCTCCCGCCCGAGGCGGGTGTGTGGCGGCTGTTCCTTCAGTGCCAGGTCCACCATGGCCAGATCATCACCGCCCCTTTCACATTGACTGTGAGATAGGGCGGACCACCGAAATCCGGATTCGAAGGAGAACATCGTGCGGCTCACCTCACGTCTCGGATTCGCAGTCATCACGACCGCCGGCCTCGGCCTCGTGCTCGCCCCCTCGGCCTTTGCGCACGCGCGGGTCAGTCCCGCCGTTTCGCTCGCGGGCAAGCTGCAGCTGTACAGCCTGGCCGTTCCCACGGAGAAGGAGGGTCTGACGACCTCGAAGATCGTCATGAGCGTGCCCAAGGGATTTGGGATCGACTCGTTCGTGCCGGCTCCCGGCTGGACCCAGCAGGTGGAGCAGAAGGGGTCGGGCGACAGCGCGGTGGTCGAGAAGGTGACATGGACCGGCGGGAATGTCCCGACTGGAGACGACTCGCTGTTCCAGTTCCTCGCCCAGCCGGCGAGCACCGGGACGTACACCTTCCAGGTCGAGCAGACGTACTCCGACGGCTCGATCGTCGACTGGTCGGGCTCCGAGTCGTCGGCGGCTCCGGCGCCGACCATCCAGGCGGTCTCGTCGATGGGCGGCAGCAACAGCTCCACCTACGGGATCATCGGGATCGTCGTCGCCGCGGTGGCGCTGATCATCGCCGGTGCAAGCCTGTTCCTGCGCGGCGGCGGTTCGGGCGGGAAGCGCGAGCTGGCATGACGCGGTTGGGGCGGGGCGTCGCCGCCCTCGCGGTCGTGGTCCTGGTTGCGCTGGCCGCACCCGCGGCCGCGTACGCACACGCGTACCTGGTGAAGACCACACCGACGCCGGGTGCGATCCTCGACGTCCCGCCCCGCAGCGTCGCGCTCACCTACGACGAGGCCGTCGAGCCCCGCTTCGCGATCATCTCGGTCACGAACGCCCGCGGCGAGCAGCTCACCACCGCACCCGTCCACCGCTCGCCGTCGAACCCCGACACGCTGATCGTGCCGCTCAAACCGCATCTGCCGAGCGGCTGGTACCTGATCTACTGGCGCGCGATCTCGGTCGACGGTCACCCCGTCCAGGGCGGGTTCACGTTCGCGGTCGGGCCGAATCCGGGGCCGCAACCGCAGTTCGTCATCCCCAGCATCGCCGAGACCGCGACCGCGACGAACCTGCTCGTCGCCCGCTGGGTGATGTTCCTCTCGGTGATGATCGCGATCGGCCTGTTCGCCTTCCGGACGCTGATCGCGCGCCCGCTCGTCAGGCGCGTCGAGGGGGCGAGCCTGCGCGCAGTCACCGTCGCCGCGTGCGCCGTGGCGGCCGTGAGCCTCGTTGCGATCCCTGTCTACCTCGACATAGCGACATCGGTCGACTCGCTCCGCTCGCCGTTCGCCGTCTCGGCGCTCGTGCCGCTGTTCCGCGTCACCGCGTTCGGGCGGGCGTACGTCGACCTCGAGATCTGCATGGCCCTCTTCTGCGCCGCAGCGGCAGTCGCGCTGTGGGTGGATCGCCCCCGGCGGGAGCATCGCTCGCTGGCGGAGATCTTCGCTCTGGCCGGCGCGCTGGCCGCGGCCGCATCCGTCCTGCTCGTCCCCGGCCTGGCCGGGCATGCCGCGCAGACCGCGCCGCGGGGCCTGTCGCTCCTGCTGGACTGGCTCCATCTGGTGTCGGGGTCGCTGTGGCTGGGCGGCCTCGTCGGCCTGCTCATCCTGTGGGCGAGCCTCCCGCCTGGCCGGCGCGTTGCCGGCTTGTCGGTCTGCGTGCCGCGCTTCTCGAACGTTGCGTTCTGCTCCGTGCTCGTCCTGCTCGGGAGCGGCGTCGGCGCGACCCTGCTGCACATCCCGGTGCTGAACGCCCTGTGGACGACGTCCTATGGCGTCGCGATCCTGGTGAAGATCGGGCTCCTGACAGCGGCCATGCTGCTCGGTGCGATCAACCTCCTACGCACCAAGCCGCGGCTCGCCGCCGCCCGCGAGCATTCGGAACTCGGCGAGGCGGCGGCCAGGCTGCTGCGCCGAACCGTCAGCGGCGAGACGGTCCTCGTGACGGCGGCCGTGCTCGCCGCCGCGATCCTCTCCAGCCTCCCGCCGCCGGCCGCGGCCCTCGCCCAGCTCGGCGAGTCGCTCGCGACCGTCGGGCCGGGCCGCGTCGCGGCCGTCGTGCACCAGGACGGCTATACGCTCAAGCTTCTGGTGAGCCCGAACACCCCCGCCGCCCCGAACTCGTTCGCCCTGCAAATGACGAAGGGCGGCCATCCCCTCGCGGGCGCCGACGTCACGCTCACGTTCGAAATGCTCGACATGCAGATGGGCAACGAGGAGTACCAGCTCACCGAGACGAGTCCGGGCGTCTACAGCCACTCCGCGCCCGCGCTCGTCATGGCCGGGCGCTGGGGGCTGCTCTTCAACATCACGCCGAAACAGGGCAATCCGTTCACGGCGTTCGTCGTCGACAAGGCCGGCGGATGAGCACGCAGATCCGCCTGCTCGCGTCCATCGGCGCCCTTGTCATCGGCGTCGTCGCCGTGACGGTTGTGCTCCTGCTTCTGCGAACGACGATCGGCTGATTCGATGTGTCGCGGCGAGGGCACGGCGCGAGCCGTTACGCTGGTCGACGTGCCGACTTGCGACGACGGCCCGACCCGCGCTCGGCGGAGGCAGCTGTCCGTCGCGGTCGCGATCCTCGCGTTTGCGACCATCGCTGCGCTCGCGCCCGCCGCGGCACATGCCGACGGCGACCCGGCCAGCGACGTGCTCGTCTACCAGCCGGTGTACTACCCGTACGCCCCGGCGCCGGCCGCGATCAAGCATCGCCTCGCGGGCCTCGCGCGGTCGGCCAACCAGCAGGGCTACCGGATCCGGATCGCGGTCATCCAGTCGCGCCGCGACCTTGGCTCGATACCGCAGCTGTTCGACAAGCCGTCGGTGTATGCGCGCTTTCTGAGCTCCGAGCTCTCGAGCGTCTGGCGCAGCCGCGTGCTCGTCGTCATGCCGGATGGCTACGGGTTGGCGCAGGGGGCGCGGCTCGTCGCCACCGGTGGTGGTGTCGAGCAGATCCGGGTGAGCCCCAACGGCCCAGATGCGGCTGTCCTGCACAACCTGGCGCGGCCGGCGGGAGGATCGCCCGCTGCGCTGCTCGGTGCGGCCGAGCGGGCGCTGCGGGCGCTCGCCGCCCGCCACGATGTCGCCCTCGTCGATGCGACGGCGGCCGCGCGGCCGGGCGGCGGAGGCGGCCGGTCGGGTGCGAGCACGGCGCTCGCCGCCGCCGTCGCAGCGGCCGTCGGGCTCACCGCCGGCCTGCTGTGGTACCTGTGGCGGACGCGGCCGGTCTAGAGGTCAAAACCCGCTAGACGTTCGCGAGCTGCTGGTCGGAGAGGCGGATCGCCTCGTCCCAGCGGCGCTTGCCGAACCGCCCGGCCTGGTCGCGGCCCTGGATCGCGAGCGCGCGGATCATCGCCGCCCGGCGCTCGTCTCGGCACTCGCCGGCCGCGGCGGTCAGCAGATCGGCGGCGTGCTTGTCGTTGCCCGCGCCGAGGAGGCGCCTGGCCTCCTCGATGCTCTCGGAGACGGTGTCCATGGAGAACCTCCTGCCGGTGTCTCGGGGAACCTCGGACTGCGAATCAGTCGCCACGATAGCCTTCGCAGTGGCCAAATCCGGCTCCGGAAGCGGGATTCGGGGCAAGATGGGTGCTTTCACCCAGGGTCGGCGCGCGGTAGACTCGACGCCCCGGTGAGCGCGACCACGCGGCAGGACGACGATCTGCACGGCGCGGGCGGTTCGCGCCCGCCTCGGCTTGCCGCAGCCGACTTCGGCCTGTACGCCCGCGTCCTGGCCGTCAACGCGTCGATCCTGGTGGTCGCGGTGCTGCTGCTCGTCGTGACCCCGGTCAGCGTCAGCCGCAGTCCCACCCGCGGCCAGATCGCGGTGCTCCTGACCGGCCTCGTGCTGATGCTGGCGTCAAACGCCGTCCTGCTGCGGCTGAGCATGGCGCCGCTCGAGCGGCTCATGGGGCTCATGCGCAGCGTCGACATGCTCCAGCCGGGCCGGCGCCTCGACATCGGCGGCCCGTCCGAGGTGGCCGAGGTGATCTCGGCGTTCAACGCCACCCTCGACCGGCTCGAGGACGAGCGCCGGTCGAGCATGCACCGCGTGCTGACCGCCCAGGAGGAGGAGCGGCACCGGATCGCCCGGGAGCTGCACGATCAGATCGGCCAGAACCTGACCGCCGTCGTGCTCGAGCTGCGGCGCCTGCAGGGCCGGGTCGACCCGGCGTTCGCCGAGACGCTTGCCGACGCCCAGGAGCTCGCCCGCGAGAGCCTGGAAGAGGTGCGGCGGATCAGCTACGAGCTGCGGCCCGCGGCGCTTGACGACCTCGGGCTTGCGAGCGCGCTCTCGTCACTCGGGGCGGCCGTCGCCCGCCGTGCCGCGATCGATGTCAGCCTCGACATCGGCGGTGACCTGCCCAGGCTGGCCCCCGAGGCCGAGCTGGCGGTCTATCGCGTCGCCCAGGAGGCTCTGACGAACGCCGTGCGCCACTCCGGCTGCGCCTCGGCGCACATCCGGCTCGCGAGCACGCCGGAAGGCGCCGTGCTGCAGGTCTCGGACGACGGCGCCGGACTCGACGGCAGCCCCGCAACCGGAGGCGGCATCCGCGGCATGCGCGAGCGGGCGCTCACGGTCGGCGGGCGGCTCGTGCTTGGGGTCGGCGGGGCGGGCGGCGTGGAGGTCGAGCTCACCGTGCCCGCCGCCCCTGCCGATCGGCGCGGCGGCTGATGGGGCCGTCCCGCCCGATCAGGATCCTGCTCGCCGACGATCACGCCGTCGTGCGGCGCGGGCTGCGCCTGGTGCTCGAGTCCGAGCCAGACCTGCGGGTCGTCGCCGAGGCGGGCGACGGCGCCGAGGCCGTCCGCCTGGCCGTGCATGAGGATGTCGACCTGGCCGTGCTCGACATCTCGATGCCCGGCATGACCGGGATCCAGGCGGCGCAGGAGCTCGCGCGCCGCCGGCCGCGGCTGCGGACGTTGATCCTCTCGATGCACGACAACGAGCAGTACCTGCTCGAGGCGCTGCGGGCGGGCGCAAGCGGCTATGTCCTCAAGTCCATGGCCGACCACGACCTGATCCGGGCCTGCCGCTCGGCGATGCGGGGTGAGCCGTTCGTCTACCCGGCGGTCGAGCGGACGCTGCTGCGGCGGGCCGGCTGCGACGACGAGTCACGCGCCCTTCTGACCGCTCGCGAGTCGCAGATCCTGTCTCTGATCGCCGACGGCCACACGTCGAAGGAGATCGCCGACATGCTCGTGATCAGCCCGCGCACGGTCGAGCGGCACCGCGAGAACCTGCGCCATAAGCTCGGGCTGCGAAACCGGGTCGACCTGACCCGCTACGCAATTCGCGCCGGACTGATCCCACCATAGGTTCGATCGAGCTAGCTGATCTTGACGGTCGCGTTCGCCGTGTAGGCCGACGCGCCGCTGCCGACGATCGCGCGGAACCGTGACCGGAAGTGGTACGTCCCGGTGCCCTTGTTCGGCACCCACGCCGCCGACGTGGCCGTCGTTGCCTTCAGCAGCGTCACCCAGCTCGACGATCCCGGGTACTCGACCTGGACGTCCTCGGCGTAGCCGGACGGGGGCGATGCCGTTGCCCACGTCAGCGTGAACGAGGTGCTCACGGAGCCGGTCGCGGGCAGCGCCGTCATCGGCACGTTCAGCTTGATCGTGTTCGCCGTGGCCGTGTCGGTGAAGGTGTAGTCGCCGGCCGCCGGGAACTGGGCGGTGCGGAACGCCACGGGTGTGACGAGGCCGGTGTCGGGGAAGAGCCCGAGGCCCGTCGTCTTGTCGGTGGCGCTGTGCGAGCCGGGGCCGACGAAGCTCCACTGCAGCGTGTTGCCCATCGCCAGGCCCGGGGCGGGTGCCGCGAAGCCGAGGTTCGTGACCGCCACGTAGCTCGTGTTCGCGGCGCCGCTCACGCTCACGACCTTGCTGTTGCTGATCTGGGTCGTCTGGTCGGATTGGACCCCGGCGACGTTCACCGCCGTCGGCGGCAGGATCGGTGTGACGTTGACCGTCAGCGTCGCGGATGCCCCCGCTGCGAGCGTGCCGAAGTTACAGGTGATCGGGCCCGTTCCGGAGCACGAGCCGGTCGACGGCGATGCCGAGACGGCCGCGCCGGCGGAGGGCGGGTTGTCGGTCAGGACGACGTTCGTCTGGTCGGTCGTGCCGGGGTTCGTGACCGTGACCGTGTAGCTCGTGGCGGAATCGGCCTGAACGGTGTCAGGAGCCGACTGGCTGACCGTGAGCGCCTTGGGCGGCGCGGTCGTGCCGTGGCACGTGCCCGAGAACGTGTCCTTGATCGCGCCCGCGGAGTTGACGAACTCGGCCGAGTAGCCGGTGGGCAGCAGATCCATGCGCAGATAGCCGAACGCCCGCTGGTTGGCCAGCGGCTTGGGATTCGAGGCTGCCGAGGCCGCCTGCAGCGACTCGCCGCCCGTGCCGACGATCACCTCGCGGATGCCGTTCGGGTCGGCCACGCCGCTCGGGTTCAGGAGGTCGTAGCGCGCATAGGTGTGGATGTGCCCGTTCAGGATCACATCGGCGTGCGCGGCGTAGAGCAGATTCCACCAGGCGTTGTACGTCGAGTTGTTCGACGACGTCGCCGTGAACTTCGGCTGGTGCCAGTAGGCCAGGACGCAGGGCTGGGTGTTCGCGGCGAGGTCGGCCGAGAGCCACTGCGTCTGGGGGCTCGATGCCCCGCAGCCGCCCACGTTGGTGCTGGCGCACTGGGCGTTCAGCGAGATCAGGTGCCACGAGCCCAGGTTGAACGAGTAGTGCCCGTTCGTCGCCGGATGGGCCGGAGCGCCGAAGTACGCGAAGTAGTCCTGGCCGGCGTTGTTGGGATCGGGGCACGCCGTGCCCGTCACCGAGTTCGTCGTGGTGTTGTACTCGTGGTTGCCGGTGGCGGGATCGATCTCGCTGTTGAAGACCCCCCAGGTCGGGCCGTAGCTCTGGGCGTACTCAGCCAGGGTGCCGCAGCCGTACTGGTAGTCGCCGAGGCCGAGCAGCATGTCGATGCTCGGATCCTTCTCCATCTGCTGGGCGGTGCGCAGCTCGCCGCAGTTGTCCGCCGTGCCGGCCCCGCCGTTGAAGTGCGAGTCGACCGGTGCGCACGCCATGTCGCCGACCGCGGCGATCACGGGGTTGCCGGACGAGTCCGTCGCCTGGGCAACGCCCGCACGACCGCCGAGCATCGCGATGGCGGCAACCGCCGCCAGAATCCACACCTGCCGCCTCATAATCTTGAACCCCCGGGGGATACGTCTCCGCCACGGGCAGTACGCCCACAACCAGAGAAGAGTACCTCGAAAGGGTGAACATGTCTAGTGGGAACGGCACGGCTTAACAACTGCCTACGGGCACGCCGGGCGTATGCTGGGTTCTCCATGGCTCCCGTGGGCATTTTGGCGCCGCCGTGACGATGAAGACGATGTTTGCTGCGGGTGATCCCGAGCAGGTTGACCGTTTGCATACGGCAGGAGTAAACTCGCCGGGCTGATGGCAGGGTGGATCTGGAAGAGCGCCGTCGCGGCGGTGGTCGTCGCGACGGCTTTGCTCATGTTCGCTGCGAGCGTTCCCGCGGCGACGAACCTGATCGCCAACGGGACGTTCGAGGGCAGCGGGTCGGGATCGCTCTCCGGCTGGGGCGCGAGCAGCGGCACCCTCGCGCTCGTCGCCGGCAACGGCGGCGGCCACGCCGCGCGGGTGACGGCGGCGAAGGCCGGCACGCAGACCTACGCGTACACGACCACCAAGCCCGTGAAGACGACGACCGCGGGCACGGCCTACACGCTCGCAGGCACCGTCCGCTCGAACACCGGCGGGAGCGTGTGCCTGAAGGTCAAGGAGGTGCCGTCGGGCGGCTCGAGCACCGTCGGCTCCGCGCAGCAGTGCCTGACCGCGACCAGCGCATGGCAGGCCTTCCCGACGGTCGCGTACACGACGGCGAAGAGCGGCGACTCGCTGACGGTGGACGTCATCGAGTCCGCGCCGGCCGCGGGCGCGACCTTCGACATCGACAACCTCGTCCTCGCCGTCGGGACGGTCACGGGCGACGGCACGCCGCCGAGCGTCCCGGGCGGCGTCTCCGCGAGCGCGACGAGCTCGACCACGGCCACCGTGACGTGGAACCCGTCGAGCGACAACGTCGGCGTGACCGGATACGACGTCTACCGCGACGGCGCGAAGGTGAAGATGGTGGCGGGCTCGGTCACGAGCTTCCAGGACAGCGGCCTGCAGCCCAGCACGAGCTACGGCTACACCGTCGACGCGTTCGACGCCGCCGGCAACACCTCGATGCAGTCCTCGCCCCCGGCACCCGTGAGCACGCCGGCGGGATCCGGCGGCGGCGGGGGTGGGTCGGGGCCGTGCGGGACGGTCGCGCCGAGCACGGCGCCCTACTCGCACATCGTCGTGATCATGGACGAGAACCTGACCGTGGCCGACTGGCAGGCCGCGACCAACGCTCCCTACACGCACATGCTCGCGACCGACTGCCGGTACGAGTCCAATGCTGCGGGCGAGACGCACCCGAGCTTCCCCAACTACCAGGCCGTCTCGAGCGGCACGTTCAACACCTGCCTGGCCTGCTCCTCGAGCGCCGACAACATCTTCCACCAGCTCGACGCGGCCGGCATGTCGTGGCGCGACTACAACGAGTCGATGCCGAAGAACTGCTCGGCCAACGCGAGCTCGGTCTCGTACTACCGCGACGGCCACAATCCGGCGTTCTGGTTCACCGACCTCGGCGCGAAGACGAGCGGCGGCGACGGCTCCTGTGCCGTCGACGACGTTCCCGCCGACCCCAACCTGTGGAACGACATCGCCGCCGACAACCTGCCGAGCTTCGCCTGGATCGCGCCCGACGACTGCCGCGACATGCACTGGATGAACGGCCCGTGCGAGACCGTGACCGGCCAGACCAAGGCTCAGCGGATCCCGATCGGCGATGCCTACATCGGCAAGATCGTGAGCGCAATCGCGGCCACGCCGAGCTACCAGGCCGGCCAGACGCTCGTGGTCGTCACGTGGGACGAGTCCAACGAGGAGTCGACCCAGGCCAAGGGCAACTGGGGCATCGACTGCTCGAACCCGGCCGTCTACACCGCCAAGACGGCGACCTGCCAGGTGGTGACCATCCTCGCCTCGGCCCGGATCACGGCGGGGCCGACGAGCACGTTCTACAGCCACTACAGCCTGACGTCGGCGTTCGAGTCGAACTTCGGCCTGCCGCTGCTCGGAGGCGCCACCGATTCCTGGGTGACGCCCGCACCGATCTACTGAGCCCCTGCGGCGGTAGAGTCCCGCCTCGATGGAAGACGCCGGATTCGACCTCGTTGCGGCCAGCCTTCGCGCCGACACGACCGACCTGGTCGCATTCGTCGAGGCGCTCGCAACCAAGCTGGAGGACGCGCTGCCGGGCGATGTGGTGGTCGAGCGCAAGGGCGGCGGCCTGCTCTCGCGAGGCACGAAGCACGTGCGCCGGATCTCGATCGGCATGGGCGAGTGCCGCTATGACCTCGAGTGGGCCGGCCAGCGGATCGAGACGTCGCGCTGCAACGAGGTGCGAGGGATCGTGATCAAGTCCGAGCGGCTCGGCCTCGACCAGTGGATCGACGATCTGAGCCGCGAGCTCACCGATCGCGCAGGTCAGAGCGAGCGGTCGCGGCTCGCGCTGCAGCGATTGCTGGAGCAGTAGGCGATGGGATTCCTCAACCGGCGGTCCGGTCAGGGCGGCGAGGACGGCGAGGCGCGGGCCAGGCGCCAGAGCGAGGACATCGCCCGCATCGCCGCAGGCGGCATCCCGCAGGCGGCGGAGGAGCGTCTGCGCACGCTCGGCGCGGAGGCGGGCCAGGCGTTCACGTCCGACCTCTCGGTGCCGGAGTTTGCGCTCGTGCGCCGGGCGGGGCTCGAGCCGATCACGCAGGTGCTCGGATCGTGTGCCTACCACGTGGGCTGGCAGTTCATGGGCGGGGGTTGGTACACGACCTCGCAGGAGCTGACGACCCTGAGCGATGCCTACAACGACTGCCGCAAGCGCGCGTTCGATCGCCTGCGCGTCGAGGCGGAGCTGGCCGGCGCCGACGCCGTCGTCGGCGTCCGGGTGACCGCCGCCCGCTACGAGTGGGCGACCGATCTGATCGAGTTCCAGGCCATCGGCACCGCGGTGCGCGCACCCGAGCTGCGCACCCCGGCCGGGCCGGCGCTCACGAACCTGAGCGGGCAGGACTGCGCGCTGCTGCTCGCGGCCGGGCACCGGCCGTGCGGCGTCATCGGCGCCACCGCCGTCTTCTTCGGCACGCTCTACACCTGGACGCAGCCGATCCCCACGACCGCCTGGGGCGCATGGGCGAACGTCGAGATGGTCGGCGCCACCCAGACGTGGTACGCCGCCCGCCACCGCGTGCTGCGCAGCCTCGAGGCCGACGCGGCCGTGCTCGGGGCGGGCGGGATCGTCGCCACGCAGTGGGGGCAGGAGGAGCGCCCCTACGAGAGCGGCGACCGCCTCGCCGGCATCACCTTCATCATCCACGCGCTGGCCACGGCCATCGCCCCCGGCGGCGGCCATGACTCCGCCCCCATCGCCTCCATCCTCTCGCTCTCGAAGGAGCCCGCATGAGCTATGACCCGAACTCGGTCGAGGGCCTGCCCGCCGACTCCCGCAACCGCCTGGCCCAGAACAAGGCCGGCCTGTTCACCTCCGACCTGTCGGTCCGCGAGTTCCTGCTGGTCAAGGAGGCCGGGTTCGACCCGGTCGGCCTCGTCGTCGGCAGCTCGATCTACCACATCGGCTTCCAGCAGTCGAACTGGAACCAGAACCAGGAGATGGACGTGCTCACGCAGGCGATGTACCACGCCCGTGAGCTCGCGATGACGCGGATGGAGGAGGAGGCCGACCAGCTCGGCGCCGACGGCATCGTCGGTGTGCGGCTCGACGTGGGCCGTTACGAGTGGGGCGCCGACCTGGCCGAGTTCATCGCCATCGGCACGGCGGTCAAGCATCGCGGCGGCGAGATCCACCGCGCGCCGAACGGCCGGCCGTTCACGAGCGACCTCTCCGGCCAGGACTTCTGGACGCTGCTGCGGGCCGGCTACCGGCCGGTCGGGATGACCATGGGCAGCTGCGTCTACCACGTCGCCCATCAGGGTCTGCGCGGGTTCTTCTCGAAGATCGGCCAGAACGTCGAGATGGAGAACTACACCCAGGCGCTCTACGACGCCCGTGAGCTTGCGATGGAGCGGATGCAGACCGAGGCTCAGGCCGTGCAGGCCGAGGGCATCGTCGGCGTCCAGATCCAGGAGCGCAGCCACGGCTGGGGCTCGCACGTGATCGAGTTCTTCGCCGTCGGCACCGCGGTCGTGCCGACGAAGGCCGACCACGTGATCGACGCGCCGGCGATGATGCTCAGCATGGATGGCTGACGCCGTCAGGTACGCTTGGTCGATGGCCCTCTCGCCTCGCCAGTCGAAGAAGCGCCAGATGGTGCGCCGCGGCTACGTCGGTGTCGGCGTCGGCGCCGTGATCGTGCTCTATGCCCTCTCGGCCGGCGCGGTGATCCTCGGCATCATCGGCGCCGTGATCCTGGTCATCGCCGGGTTGGCGACGCGCGCGTTGCGCAGCCTCTGAGCGCGCTCGCCTGGACACCCGCCGGCTGCGGTTCGTGTCCGTGTCTGCCTCGCGTGTACCCGTAGGGCTCGCGGTATGAGACGATAGGCACGAGATGAGCACTCCCAGGCAGGGTGCGAGGCGTGAGATCCGGCTGGCTCTGGTCCTCAACGGCGGGGTGAGCCTGGCGGTGTGGATGGGCGGCGTCACGCACGAGATCGACCATCTGCGCCGAGCGCGTGCGCCGATCCAGCCGGCGCCGGCCGAGTCTGCAGTGGTGGAGCTGTACGGCAAGCTGCTGGATGCGCTGGGCGCAGACCTGCGGGTGGATGTCATCGCCGGCTCGAGCGCGGGTGGGATCAACGGCGCGGCGCTGGGCGCCGCGATCGCGGTCGGCAAGCCGCTGCTCGTGGACGAGAAGCCTCTGCGCGACCTGTGGATCTCGGTCGGGGACATGGCCGAGCTGCTGCGCTCCCCGGGCAAGGCGGACCCGCCGTCGCTGCTCATGGGCGACGACTACATGCTGCCGGCGATGACCCACGCCTTCACCTCGATCCTCTCCGCCGGCGACGCGCCTCCGGCGGAGTTGACCGACGCTCCGGACGGCTATGACCCCGCCGCGCTGCGCGCCGGACTCAAGGCCGAGCGCGACGCGGCGCGCACGATCCGGCTGTTCGTCACCACGACCGCGTTCACGCCGAACCAGCGCCCATTCGTCGATGCGATCCGGACGGCGTTCGACGTTCCCGACAACCGACTGCGATTCCGGTTCGTGCGTGACCCGTGGCTGGAGCGCGATGACTTCGCCGATCGGGACGCGGTGATTCCGGTGATCGCCCGGGCCGCACGAGCGTCGGCATCGTTCCCCGCCGCATTCGAGCCGACGTTCCTTGATCCGAACGCGATTGAGGCGAAGTTCCTCTCGATCGACGGGCCCACATTTGCGATGGACGGAGGGGTGCTCGACAACGAGCCGTTCGATCCCGTGCTCGATCAGCTGAGCCAGATGCCGGCAGACGAGCACGTCTCGCGCTACCTGGTCTACATCGTGCCGTACTCGAACGCCGTGCCGACCGGGGATGGCGTGACGCCGCCTCCCGCTCCCAAGCCGGAGATGCCCACGCTGAGCACCGTGATCGGGGACGTGCTGAACCTGCCCCGAGACGCGGGCATCGATCGCGACATGGATCGGATCGTGAATCTGCAGGCGCTCGCGACCACGCGCGAGGAGACCAATCTCACCCTGCTCGATCCGGCGACGACCGAGGATCTCGGCGCCATCGCAGCCGGCGCCTACCCGATCTACTCGGCGAACCGCCGCCGCAGCGCGGCGGCCGAGGTGCAGACGCCGTCGAACGGTCTCGGCCCGAACGGCAAGGCGGAGACCGTGTACCGGCAGTTCGCGGCCGCCGATCCCGGGCCCGACGGTGCGGTCTCACCGGTGCCGGATGCGTTCACGGTGCCAACACTGCCCGACTGGACGTGGGGCTTCGCAGCCGCCGAGCGGCTGGCGGTCAATGCGCTCGCGGTGCTGCGTAAGGCCTTTGCGGAGGCGGCAGGTGAAGCCCGGCAAACGATGATCAAGGACGCCCGCGCGGTCGTGAGCGTCGCGATCGGGCGCATCCGCGCGCTCAGCGCGGCGAGCGCGGGCCCGGCGTCTCCCGACGACAATCTCCGGCTCGGAGAGGCCGTTCACGCGATCATCGCCCGGCTGAACGCCGTGTTTCCGCGTCCGGAGGGCGAATGGCTGACGCGGCTCCTGCAGGTGGAGGTCGTGACCCAGTCACTGCCGTCGTCGCTGGCCCGCCGCATCCAGCCGTTCGGGCTCGTCCGCCTGAGCGCCGACCGCCCCAACCTCCTGGGTTCCGCGTTGGCCGGCCGCTCGACGCCCGAAACGAAGCTGGCAGGGATGCGGCTCCAGCACTTCGGAGGATTCCTCAAGCAGTCGTGGCGCCAGAACGATTGGATCTGGGGTCGCCTCGACGGCGCCGCGACGCTCGTCACGCTGCTCCTGACCGAACACCGAGAGGGCGGCGAGCCATGGTCGGCTCCCGCGGCCGCCGCTGTCGCCGAAGCGGTGTTCCCCACTGAGCCGGACGACCTCGCGCGCCATCTCGTCGCCGCGTTCTCGGCCGATGCCGGCGGTGCTCCGCTCCTCGACGCCGCCGCCGCACGGGCGCGCTTCGCGGAGTTGGCCACGGCCGAATCCGTGATACCGGAGGCGTGCGCGAACGCGATCATCCGTTGGGCGCAGGTGACGATCGTGTGGGAGGAGCTGCCCCGGCTGGCCGAGACGTGCGGCGTGGATGAGGAGCGCGGCTGGAGCAAGAAGCCGTTCAAGCCGAAGGCTCCGGCGGGCGCATCGGCGATGCACTGCCTTGACGAGTTCACGCAATGGGACATCAAGGACGAGCCTCTGAGCGACGAGGCGGGGACGCGCGCCCTGACCAAGCTCGCGGCACAAGCGGGAGTGGTCGGCTCGTCGATGCTCGCGGGGACACACGCCGGCGTCCCGGGCGCCGTCCGGGCGCCCCTGCGCTGGCTGCGCGGAGCGGCGCTCGGTGCCTATCTCTTCGTCCAGTCATGGTTCCACAGTCGCGGCGCGGGACTGGTCGTTGCGCTGCTCCTCTCGACGGCGGCGGTGCTCACCGTCACCGTCTCGAGCGCGCTCGCGGCGGTCACGGTGCCGATCGCGATCGGGGCGATCGTCGGTGGGTCGGCGCTCCTGCTGGGCGGAGTGCCGAAGCCAGGGCGCTGTGTCGTTGTGGGGGTATCGCTCGCCGCGCCGATCGTCGCGGCGTTCCTGCTCTTCCACCACACGCAGGGGCACTATCCGTGGGCGGCCGCCGCGTGGCTCGTCATCGGCGGATCGGTTGTCGCAGGGCTCGTGATCGGCACCATCGTGGAGCTGTGCGCGCCGAGCTGGCGGCTGATCGTGTTTCTCGCCGGGCTGCTGGTGGCCGCCGCCGAGCTCGCGTGCCTGCGCAGCACGGGCTCGCTGCCGTCGTGGATCGCCAACCTCGCCAACGACCACTGGCCGATCGGGCTGCTGTGTCTAGCCATCGTCCTCCCGCTCGTCTTCGGGATGCGCGCGCTTTCGAACGCCGTCTCACCCTCCGGCTGAGACGCGCCCGCGGCTACGCGATCAGCGGGATGAGCAGCCCGACGACCACGCCGATCGCGGCGGCGACGGCGTAGAGCGCGAGCGCGCGCGGCTGGGTGCCGGCGCGCCGGTGGCGTGGTGCGGACGCCCCGCCGCGGGCGATCCAGTCCCGCCGGCGGCCGGCGGCGAGCACCGCGACCACGGTGAGCGCGGTTGCGGTCGCTGCGAGGACGGCCGTGCGCGTACGGTGGCTCGCGGGCTCCGGCGCGGGCGGCGTGGGCGTGACGCGTCCGGGCGGCGTGGATGCCGATGGCTGCGGCGACGGCCGTGCCAGCCGTCCGTGACCGAGCGGATAGGCGTGCCACAGGCGGGTGGCCGACGGCGCCGGCCGGGACGAGGCCGCTGCCGCCGCCGGTGCCGCCAGAGCCGCGGCGACCGCGACCAGGGCGAGCACCCCGAGCGATCTCACTCGATCGTCACCGGAGTGCCGATGGGGAGCAGACGGGCGAGCCGCACAAGTGCCCGGTCGCGCATGCGGATGCACCCGTGCGACGGGCGGCCGGGGATCAGCTGCGGGGCGTTCGTCCCGTGGATGCCGATGTAGCCGCCCGCCGGCCACTCGGTCAGCACGGCCGAGCGCGCGCTCGTGCCGAACGCGATCGGGCCGTAGAAGGGGCTCGCGAACCCGCGCAGGCGATCGCGGACATAGAACTGCCCGCGCGGCGTCGGCGTGTGCCGGGCGCCGATCCCGACCGGCGCGCGGAAGATCGCCCGGCCCGCCTTGTAGAGCGTCAGGCGGCGATGGCGCAGGCTGATGACGAGGTGCGTGTCGACGAACGTGTAGCCGGAGAGCGCCGATCGCAGCACCCAGCCCTGCGTGTCGTTGGGCAGCACGGGCAGGCGGACGCGCACCCACAGCCTGCCGTGATGCATTGCGGTCGCGGTGATGAGCACGATGTTGACGGTGTGCTCGGGCGTCCGCGTCGAGAGCAGGGCCACTCGCCGGCCGCCCGGGCTCCTGCGCGCCTGCACCGGCCGCAGCACCTGGGCGAAGCGCCACGTCTGATGGTGCGGCAGCGGCAGCGTCTTGGGAACGACGAGGTGCGGCTCGGGCGTGCCCGGCGCAAGCGGCTGGGCGGGCGTGTCGAGCGGCACGGTCGCGGCCCTCGAGGGGACGGTCGAGGCGAACGCGACCACGGTCGCCGCGGCGAGCACGATCGAGACCGCGACCGCAGCGGTGCCCCACATGCCGATGCCGCGGCGCCCCTGTGGGGGCGTTGCGGCCACGGCCGGGCTCGGCGCCGGCTCGATCGCCGGCTCGATGCGCGGCCGTGGTGCGGCGAGCGCCGGGATCGGCGGCGGCGGCGCCGGCCGGCGGCGGCGCGCGACCCGCGTCGTGGCCACCGCGCCGGCGACACAGCCCGCCGCGATCGCCGCGGTCGTCCAGGTGCGGCTGCCCCGCATCACCTCACCCCGTGAAGCCGGGCATCCCGTTCGCCTGCGTCGGCCCGAGGATGAAATGGGTCGAGTCGACGACCTCGAGCACGTGCGCGGCGGTGGCGGGCTGGTCGAACGCCGACTGCGCAGGCAGCACGCCGGCGATGCGCCGGATCCAGGCGGCGTGGCGGGCCTCGACGGCGTGAATTGAGAGCGCGAACGCCAGGTACGTCGGCGACACGATCCGGGGCGCCTGGCCCTTGTAGGCCGACACGCCGAGATCCTCGAACGCGACCGCGGTGCGCACGAAGGCGTCCTGCGACTCGGTCGCCCCGCGGAAGTCGAACCGCGGCCGGGCGACGGCCCCGGAGCCCAGCACGCGCCGCAGCGACCGGACATGGTCGCGCTCGTGGCCGCCGACGACCTTGGCCAGATGCGCCGCCTCGCCCGTGACCGCGTTGATCCGCTCGACCTCGGTGTAGAACGCCGCCTGCAGGTACTCGAGGGTGAGCGCGAAGTTCAGGATGGCGACGTCGCCTTCGGGCTCGTCCCCCGCCGCCTCTGCCGTCGCGGCGGTGCCGAGTTGGAGGACGGCGCCGGCGA
>DASXZF010000317.1:0-9788 GCA_036502065.1 Gaiellales bacterium | reverse complement strand
GGACGACGTTCGTGTTCTTCAACTCGACGTTCCTGCCGCTCTTCGCGGTCGGGGCGCTGGGGATGCCCCGCCGCACGGCCACCTACGCGGCGCACCTGCAGTTCCTGAACGACTGGGTGTCGATCTCGGCCTTCCTGCTCGGCGGCTCGATGCTCGTCTTCATCGGCAACTTCGTCTACTCGCTCCTCGTCGTCCGTATCCCCGCGGCGTCGAACCCGTGGATGGCGCGGTCGCTCGAGTGGCAGCTGCCCTCGCCGGTGCCCGTCTGGAACTTCGACCGTCCGGTGCGGATCCTGTCCGGCCCCTACGAGTACGGCGATCCGTCGGCGCCGCCTGTCATGGAGCTCGGGCCGCCCGTGGTGGCGGCGGGAGACTGACGCGATGACCGACCTCACACCGACCGCCGGCGACACGCTCGAGCTCGAGACGCGCAACCAGTCGACCGCCGGCCGCCTGTTCGTGGCCGCAGACGCGTTCCTCTTCCTCGGCTTCCTGTTCGCCTACCTCTACCTGCGGGCGCTCAACAACAACGGCATGTGGAACCCGCACGGCCAGAACCCGTCCGGGACGATGGGCGCCGTCGTGCTCGTCCTCGTGGTCGCCACGGCGGCCGTGCTGCACGTCTCTGCGGGGCGGATGGCCTCGGCCGGCCCGGCCGCGTTCCGGGGGCTCGCGACGGTCGCGCTCCTCCTGGGCGTCGCGGCGACGGTGCTCGCGGGCTCCCAGGTGTTCCGGCCCGGGTTCTCGCCCAGCCACTCCGGCGGCTTCGGGAGCGTGTTCATCGGCTTCATCGCCTTCTACTTCATCCATCTGATCGGCGGCATCTACTGGCTCGAGACCCAGGTCGTGCAGCGTCCGAGCGATGTCCTGCGGGCCTCCGTGCCGCCGTGCGTGCTCTACTGGTGGTCGCTCGCGGTCGTGATCGCGATCTTCTCCGTCCTGTTCTACCTGGTGTAGGGGGAACGAGTGCACCTGATCGCGCTGGCCATCAACGACAACGACGCGGGCGGGTGGATGACGCTCGTGATCCCCGTCGGGTTCCTCGTGATCGTCCTTGCCTGCGGCTGGGCGATGCGTCACCGGATCCCGTGACCCCCGAGCTGCCCGACCCGCCTGGCCCGTGGCTGCGGCTGACGGCCGTGGGCGGCGCCGCGGCGACGGCGCTTGTCGTCACGGTCGCGGCGCTGCACCTGGACGTCGCCCATCGCGTGCTCGCGGCGGCGGCCCTGCCGCCGCTCGTGGCGGTGGCCGTGGCCTCGATCGTCTCGCAGCAGCGGCTGCGGCTGCCGGCGCTGACGGCGCTCGGGCTCTTCCTGACCGAGGTCGCGACGGGCGGGCTCGCGTCGCTGACCGGCCGCCCGGGGTGGGCGGTGGGGCTGCACGACGGCGTGGCCGCAGCGGCGCTCGCCGCCGCCCTCGTCTCGGCGGCCGCGACGTTCCGCGAACGCTCGGTCGGGCGGGTGGTCTGGCGCGACTACCTCACGCTGACCAAGCCCCGGATCATGTCCCTGCTGCTGCTGACGGCCGCCTGCGGCATGGTGGTCGGCGCCGACGGGTTCCCGAGCCCAGGTCTCTTCGCGGCCACGATGGCCGGGCTCGCGCTGGCCTGTGGCGGAGCGAGTGCGTTCAACCACCTGCTCGACCGCGACATCGATCGCACGATGTCGCGCACCGACACGCGGCCCGTGGCGTCGGGACGGGTGTCGCCGCCGCGCGCGCTCGAGTTCGGCCTCGCCCTGTCGGCGGCGTCGTTCGTGCTGCTCGGCGTGACCGTGAACGTCGTCGCCGCGCTGCTCGCCCTCGTGGGCAACCTGTTCTACGTGTTCGTCTACACCCGCTGGCTGAAGCGCACGACGCCCCAGAACATCGTCATCGGCGGCGCCGCCGGTGCGGTGCCGCCGCTGGTCGGATGGGCTGCGGCGACCGGCCGGATCACGCTTCCGGCGCTCGTGCTCTTCCTGATCGTGTTCGTGTGGACGCCTCCGCACTTCTGGGCGCTCGCGCTCCTGATCAAGCGCGAGTACCAGGCGGCCGGCGTGCCGATGCTTCCGGTGGTGCGCGGCGACGTCGAGGCCACCCGCCAGATCATGCGCTACTCGGCCCTCATGGTGGCGGTGACGCTCCTTCCCGCCGCGGTCGGCATCTCGGGCTGGGCGTATGTGGTCGCAGCGGTGGTGCTCGGAGCGCAGTTCCTGCATCTCGCCCGCGGTCTGGTGCGCGATCCGGTGCCGAAGCGGGCCGGGGTGCTCTTCCACTACTCCCTGCTCTACCTGGCGCTGCTCTTCGTGGCGATGGCGCTCGACGCGGCGCTCACGGCGCCGATCACCTGACGCGGAGGGCGAAACGCGAGAAGGCCGCGAGACTTGTCGCGGCCTTCTCGGCCGACCCGTGACGCCGGCTCTGGGAGGGTGGGCTCCTTCAGCCTGCCGGCGAACGCACCATCGGTGCGGCCCTTGCGACGGAGGGGGTCGCGTATCGGCCGCAACGAACATCGTAGCCCACCTGCGCGGCCGCTCCCGCTCCGCGGTGCGTACATGTGCGCACGGTTACCGCACGCCTTTCCGGTAGTGGACGCGCGGGAACCCTTCCTCGGTGGCGCGGCCCGTCTCGCGGTAGCCGAGCGCCGGATACAGGCGCAGATTCGCGGTCATGCGGGCGTTGGTGTAGAGCGCCACCGCCTCGAAGCCGGCCTGGCGCGCGTGCTCCTCGGCGCAGGCGATCAGCGTCCGCCCAAGGCCCTGTCCGCGCCGGTCGGGGGCGACCGCGACGTTCTCGAGCAGGAGCTCCGGCGGGCGTGGCCGCACGACGAGCACCCCCACGATGCGAGCGCCGTCGCGTGCCACCCACACGGCGCCCTCGGCGATCAGGCGGGCGTAGTCGGCGGCCATCGGCGCCGGCTCGCGCCCGATCGCCGCGACATGCTCGGCGTACGCGGCCCGCACGCAGGCCGTCACGGCTGCCGCGTCGCCCGCGACCGCAGGGTCGATGTGGGTCATCGCCGGGCGATCGTACCCCGAAGCGTTATCGTCCCTGCGCTGGGGATCTGACCGCCGCGAAACGGAGGGGCAGCATGCAACTCGGAATGATCGGCCTGGGCCGGATGGGCGCCAACCTGACCCGGCGGCTCATGCGCGACGGGCACGAGATGGTGGTATGGAACCGCGATCCGGCTCCGACCGCCGCGCTTGCCGCCGAGGGCGCCGTCGGCGCCGAGTCTCCGGGTGACCTCGTCGCCAAGCTCGCACGCCCGCGGGCGGTCTGGGTGATGGTGCCCGCCGCCGTGACCGGGCAGGTCGTGCGCGACGTCGCCGCCCTGCTCGACGAGGGCGACACGATCATCGACGGCGGCAACTCCTATTACCGCGACGACATCGCGCGGGCCGGCGAGCTGGCTGCGAAGGGGATCCACCATGTCGACGTGGGCACGTCGGGCGGCGTGTTCGGCCTCGACCGCGGCTACTGCCTGATGATCGGCGGCGAGGACGATGTGGTCGGCCGCCTCGAGCCGATCTTCGCCACCATCGCGCCGGGTGTCGCCGCGGCCGAGCGCACCCCCGGCCGCAGCGGAGAACCCGCCAGGTCCGAGCACGGGTACCTGCACTGCGGCCCGAACGGCGCCGGGCACTTCGTGAAGATGGTGCACAACGGCATCGAGTACGGCATCATGGCCGCCTACGCAGAAGGCCTGGACATCCTGAAGAACGCGGACGTCGGCCTGCGCGACCGGGCCGGCGACGCCGAGACCGCGCCGCTCGACCACCCCGAGTTCTACCGGTACACCATCGACACGGCCGAGGTGGCCGAGGTGTGGCGGCGGGGCAGCGTCGTGGGCTCGTGGCTGCTCGATCTGACCGCGAGCGCGCTGCACGAGTCGCCGGGCCTCGAGGACTTCTCGGGCCGGGTGTCGGACTCCGGCGAGGGCCGGTGGACGTCGATCGCCGCGATCGAGGAGGGAATCCCCGCCTACGTGCTCTCGGCGGCCGTCTACGAGCGCTTCAGCTCACGCGGCGAGGGCACCTACGCGAACCGCGTGCTGTCGGCGATGCGCAAGCAGTTCGGCGGCCACGCCGAGCTGCCTGCCGGCGGCGACTGAATCCACCCGTCAGGCGCGCAGCGCGCGTGGCAAGCTACACGGGCACCGAAACCGAATCGCCTGCACGCAAGATCGAGAGGAGCCGCGCATCATGGCCATCGCACCCGCATCCGACATCGCCCAGATCGAGTCGATCCTGGGTGACGACGCCGAGTCGCTGCTCGGCCACACCTGCGAGACGATCTCGAAGGAGCGGCTGCACCTGCCCGGCCCCGACTTCGTCGACCGCGTGGTGGCGCTCTCCGACCGCCCGACACCCGTGCTGCGCTCGTTGCAGACGCTCTACGACAACGGCCGCCTCGGGGGCACGGGCTACGTGTCCATCCTGCCGGTCGACCAGGGCATCGAGCACTCGGCGGGGGCGTCCTTCGCGAAGAACCCCGACTACTTCGATCCAAGCCGGATCGTGGAGCTCGCGATCGAGGGCGGCTGTAACGCGGTCGCGACGACGCTCGGTGCGCTCGGGGCCACGGCCCGCCGCTACGCCCACCGGATCCCGTTCCTGCTCAAGCTGAACCACAACGAGATCCTGTCCTACCCGAACACCTACGACCAGATCATGTTCGCGTCGGTGCGTCAGGCCCGCGAGCAGGGGTGCGTCGCGGTCGGCGCCACCATCTACTTCGGCTCGCCCGAGTCGCGGCGCCAGATCCAGGAGGTGACGACGGCGTTTGCGGCAGCGCACGAGCTGGGCATGGCGACGGTCCTTTGGTGCTACCTGCGCAACTCGGCCTTCTCGGCGAAGGACGGCGGCCCGGACTACCACGCCGCCGCCGACCTGACGACGCAGGCAAACCACCTGGGCGTGACCATCGAGGCGGACATCATCAAGCAGAAGGCGCCCGAGACGGCCCGGCCGGGCTACCTCGATCTCGACTTCGGCAAGACCGACAAGCGCGTCTACTCCGAGCTCATGACCGACCACCCGATCGACATGACCCGCTACCAGGTGGCCGGGTGCTACATGGGCCGGGCCGGGCTGATCAACTCGGGCGGCGCCTCGGGCGCGAGCGACATGCACGACGCCGTTTTCACCGCGGTCGTCAACAAGCGCGCGGGCGGAATGGGCATGATCAGCGGCCGCAAGGCGTTCCAGCGGCCGATGGGAGAGGGCGTCGAGCTGCTCCACGCGATCCAGGACGTGTACCTGTCCGACGAGATCACCATCGCCTGAACACGGGCTACCACAAAACGCAACATTTCTTCACCCAAATAGGTCTAATGCTGAACGGATAGAGTGACGACAGGTTCTACTCCGCCGCTATTATTAGGAGTATGACCAACATGTTCCCGATCTATTCAGAGCGTCAGTTCTCTCAGTCTCGTCCCGAGACCGAGCAGGAGTACTTCATGCGGGAAGCCCGTAGCATCCACGATCAGCGGCGCCGTGAGCGGCGTCAGCGTGTGATCGCCCGGGTCACGGGCCGGCCGCACGGCAAGTCCGCCTAAGACGCACGCGATGCGGCCTCCGGCGACGCCGGAGGCTACATCCGCTCGAAGCTGCGGAACCGCTCCCAGTCGGTGACGGCCGCCTCGAACGAGCGCTGCTCCGTGCGGGCGTAGTGCAGGTAGTGGTCGATGACGTCGTCACCGAACGCCGCCCGCGCGACCTCCGAGCCCTCGAGCAGCGCGATCGACTCGTGCAGGCTCCCCGGCAGACGCGGCTTGTCGACGGCGTCGTAGGCGTTTCCGGGATACGCCGGCTCGAGCGCGAGCTGGTTGTCGATCCCGTGCAGCCCCGCCGCGATCATGGCCGCGAAGGAGAGGTAGGGATTCACGTCGGCGCCCGCGATCCGGCTCTCCATGCGCAGGCTGGGCCCGTGCCCGACGACCCTGAACCCGCAGGTGCGGTTGTCGCGGCCCCAGACGAGCGTCGTCGGCGCGAACGACCCCCAGGCGTAGCGCTTGTACGAGTTCACGTTCGGCGCGAAGAAGTAGGCGAGCTCGCGGGTCGCGGCCAGCTGGCCGGCGACGAAATGATCGAAGACGTGGCTCTGGCCGTCGCCGTCCGGGCCCGGCGAGAGGCTGCCGTTCTCGTCCCAGAGGCTCATGTGGATGTGGCACGAGTTGCCCTCGCGCTCGTCGTACTTGGCCATGAACGACAGGGCGCACCCGTGCAGATAGGCGATCTCCTTCGCGCCGTTCTTGTAGACCGAGTGGTTGTCGGCCATCGCCAGCGCGTCGGAGTAGCGGAAGTTGACCTCGTGCTGGCCGAAGTTGCACTCGCCCTTGGAGTCCTCGACGCGGATGCCGGCGCCGGCCATGCCGAGCCTGATCGGCCGCAGGACGTCCTCGACCATGGTCGTGCCGAGGATCGAGTAGTCGACGTTGTAGGGGTTGGCCGTGACGAGGTCGTGATAGCGCTTGGCCCGGGCCTGGTCGTAGCTGTCGCGGAAGAGCATGAACTCGAGCTCGGAGCCGACGTTCGCGTACCAGCCGCGCTCGGCCAGCCGGTCGAGCTGGCGACGCAGGATCTGTCGCGGCGAGGCGGCCACGGGCGAGCCGTCCTCCCATTCGAGGTCGGCGACGCAGAGGGCCGTGCGCTCGAGCCACGGCACGCGGCGCAGGGAGTCGAGGTCGGGCCGGAACACGAAGTCGCCGTACCCCGTCTCCCACGACGACATCGCAAAGCCCTGCACGGTGTTCATGTCCACGTCGACCGCGAGCAGGTAGTTGCAGCCCTCGGCGCCGTGGCTTGCCACCTCGTCGACGAAGAACGGCGCGTGCAGGCGCTTTCCCGCCAGGCGGCCCTGCATGTCGGTCATCACGAGCAGCACCGTGTCGACCGCGCCCGACTCGACGTCTCCGCGCAGCTCGTCCAGCGTCAGCGGCATCGGCTATTCATATACTCCCGCGGGTATGGAAGGCAAGCGTCCGGTGATCGGCATCAGCGCCTATGACCTGCCGGTCGCGTTCGGGCAGTGGAGCGACGTCCGCAGCGTGCTCGCCCCGGCCGGCTACACGACGTCGGTCGAGCGGGCGGGAGGCATGCCCGTGGTGCTGCCGCCCGTCGACGGATCGACCGAGCTGCTCGATCTGCTGGACGGCCTCGTCTTCACCGGCGGCTCCGATCTCGGCCCGGCGCTCTACGGCCAGAAGCGGCACCCCGAGACGACCGGCGTCCACGACGCCCGCGACCGCACCGAACTTGCGCTGATCCGCGAGGCGCTGCGGCGGGACATGCCGGTCCTCGGCATCTGCCGTGGCATGCAGCTCCTGAACGTCGCGCTCGGGGGCGATCTGCATCAGCACCTGGGCAGCGAGACCCACAAGGGCCCGCCGGGCCGCTACACCTTCCACGACGTGACCGTCGCGTCCGGCACCCGGCTCGCCGAGGTGCTCGGCACGAGGACACGGACGCACTCGTGCCACCACCAGGCGCCGGATCGGCTCGGCGACGGTCTGCGGGCGAGCGCGCATGCCGAGGACGGAACGGTCGAAGCCGTCGAGAGCCCGTCTGCGCGGTTCAGCGTCGGCGTGCTGTGGCACCCCGAGGAGGACGACGTCGGCGGCGCCCCGCTCTTCCGCGAGCTGGTCGCCCAGGCCACGACGTACCGGCGGGCGGCGGCGTGAGCGCGGCTGTCGAAGGCCTCGTCATCGGCGGCGAGCGCGTCTCGGCGGCCGAGGGCGAGAGCTTCGAGGTGCTGAACCCCGCCACCGGCACGCGGCTTGCGAGCGTCGCGTCGGGCGGCACCGAGGACGTCGACCGCGCCGTGGCCGCCGCAACGGCCGCCTACGGCGTCTGGGGGGCGCTCTCGCCGGTCACGCGGGGCAGACACATGCATCGGTTCGCAGCGCTCGTCGAGGACCACACGGAGGAGCTGGCGCTGCTCGAGTGCCGCAACGTCGGCATGCCGATCGCGGATGCCCGCGGCCAGCTCGGGATGATCGTCGACGTGCTGCGCTACTACGCCGGCGCCGTCGACAAGTTCTTCGGCCACACGATCCCGGTGGAGCGTGACGGCGTCGCGCTGACGTTCCGCGAGCCGATCGGCGTGGTCGGGCTGATCACGCCCTGGAACTTCCCGCTGAACATCGCCAACTGGAAGATCGCTCCGGCCCTCGCCGCGGGCAACACCGTGGTCGTGAAGCCGGCGTCGCTGACGCCGCTCACGGTGCTGCGCTACGCCGAGCTCGCCCTCGAGGCGGGCATCCCGGCGGGCGCGCTGAACGTCGTCCCCGGCCCCGGATCGACGGTCGGCGACGCGCTCGTGCGGCACCCGGATGTGGGCAAGATCGGCTTCACCGGGTCGACCGAGGTGGGCGCCGGGATCGCCCGCAGCGCGGCGGCGACGATCAAGCGGGTGACGCTCGAGCTCGGCGGCAAGTCGGCCTGCGTCGTCTTCGCCGATGCCGACCTCGAGAAGGTGGGCCGGATGGCGCCCTACGCCGTGTTCGAGAACTGCGGCCAGGACTGCTGTGCGCGGTCGCGGCTGATCGTGCAGGAGTCGGTGGCCGACGAGGTTGTCGAGCGCTACGCCGAGACCGCCCGCAACCTGCGCGTCGGCATGCCCGAGAGCCCCGACACCGAGGTTGGGCCGCTGATCTCGGCGGGCCAGCGCGAGACGGTCGAGCGCTACGTGGCCGTCGGCCGTGACGAGGGCGCGCAGGTCGTGGCGGGCGGAGAGCGGCCGGGCGGCGAGCTCGCCGACGGGTTCTTCTACCGGCCGACCGTGCTCACGGGCGTGCGCAACGACATGACCGTCGCCCGCGAGGAGATCTTCGGCCCCGTCGTCTCGGTGATCACGTTCCGCGACGAGGCCGACGCCGTGCGGATCGCGAACGACACGCCCTATGGCCTGTCGGGATCGCTGTGGACCCGCGACGGCGCTCGCCAGCTGCGGGTCGCCCGCGCGCTGCGCACGGGCGTGCTCGGCGTGAACACGAACTCGTCGGTGTTCGTGCAGGCGCCGTTCGGCGGCTACAAGCAGTCGGGCGTCGGCAAGGAGCTCGGCATGGTGGCGCTCGCGCACAACACCGAGCTGAAGAGCGTCTTCATCTCGACCGAGTAGCGCGCTTGCGCTCGTGCATCGCCCGCGAGGCGCGGGCGATCGTCTCGGACAGCGGCTCGCCCGGCTCGCGGGTCGCCCCGCCCACCGAGGCGCCCCGGTACACGTGGCGATGAGTCGCGGGCATGTCGAGCTCGGCGAGCAGCCGTTGCAGCTCCTCGCACCGACGCTCCGTCACGCCCTCGTCGGCGCCGGGCATCAGCAGGCAGAACTCGTCACCGCGCGTGTGCATCCGGGCGGGGAGGTCGCCGTCGCCGGCGAAGGCCCGCAGGGCGTGGGCGACCGCGACGATCAGCACGTCGCCGCCGCGGGCGTAGTCGTTTTCGAAGGCGGCGTTGGCGGACCGCATGCCGTCGAAGTCGAGCACGAGCACCCCGAGCGGGTGCGTCGTCGAGTGGCGGGCGAGCTCGGCCTCGAGCGCGCGCTGGTTGGGGAGGCCCGTGAGCGCGTCGACGAACGCGGTGCGGTGCAGGGCGGCGCGTTCCCTGGCGTTCGCAACTGCCAGGCCGGCGTTGTCCCAGTACTGCAGGAACCCCGACCGGCGCTCGTAGCCGGGCCGCTGTCGCGAGTGCCAGTGCACGGCGACGAGGCCGTGCGTCTCCTGGTGCGCTCGGAGAAGGAGGATGTGCACCACCGAATCAGAGGCCGCGAGGATGCGGCCGAGGTCTGCCAGATCGGCGTCCAGA
>DASXZF010000316.1:0-6454 GCA_036502065.1 Gaiellales bacterium | reverse complement strand
GTCCATCACCCAGCGCGCGTCGCTGCCGCGGCCCGGCAGGCAGACCGCCGCCGTCTCGCCGCGATGCTCGGGCGGCAGGCCGACCGCATAGTCGACCGGCTCGCGGACGTAGTCGGAATCCAACGTGCCCTGGATCACCCGTGTGCCCGCCCGCCGCGACGGCGACGGCCCGGACGGGCCGCACGCGCCGGTGACGTCGTCGTACCACGTCCGCAGCGGGACGCGCCCGGCTCCGGCGGCCGCACCACCGGCACCCAGCGCCGCCACGCCGAGCCCAGCGATCGCGCTCCTGCGGGTCATGCGCATCCGCCCAGGCTAGGAGCCGCCTGTCGCAGCCGTGTAACGGCGGCGCCTCAGTCCTCCTGCCAGTACACCCCGCGGTCGTCGTGCGTCAGCTCGACCCGGCGGCCGTCGGGGTCGCGCAGCAGCACGAAGCGCTGCCACGCGTTCGGCGCGACCGGCTCGCGCTGCACCGCCCCCATCTGCCGGGCGCGTGCGAGCGTCTCCTCGAATCCGACGGCGTCCACGTCGAAGGCGATCTCGTCGGGGTCGTCGGCCAGCCGGCCGGTGGACTGGAAGAACGCCAGCGTGACCGCGCCGACCCGGATCGGCCCGTGTGTGCCCGCCAGCGGCTCGGCGTCCAGGAGCTCGAGGTAGAAGAGCCGCAGGCGGGTCGGGTCGGGCGTCCGGAAGGCGATGTGGTTGATGCCGAGGACGGCCATGCGCGAACTCTATGGCTCAGTAGCGCGGATTCGCCTTGATGAAGGCGATCACGAGCACCACGAGCATCGCCACGGCGATCAGCGACGGCACGAGAAGGTCGAACGCGAGCGCGGCGTTCGAGATCTTCCGCGGTCGGTCGTCGGCCATGCTCCCAGTCTACGGGTGCTAGGCGGCCATGCGGGCGATCGCGGCGAGCCGGTTGCTCGCGTCGAGCGCCGCGACCTTGTACGACTCGGCCAGCGTGGGGTAGTTGAAGACCGTATCGAGCAGGACGTCGACCGTGCCGCCCATCGCCATCACGAGCTGCCCGATGTGGACGAGCTCGGTCGCGCCCGTGCCGAAGACGTGCACGCCCAGAAGCGTGCGGTCGATCGGCGACACCAGCAGCTTCAAGAGCCCCGAGGTGTCGCCCAGGATCTGGCCGCGGGCGAGCTCGCGGTAGCGCGAGACGCCGATCTCGTACGGCACGGCCGCCTCGGTGAGCTGCTCCTCCGTGCGGCCGACGAAGCTGATCTCGGGGATCGTGTAGATGCCGATCGGGAGCTTTGCGTCCATTGCGTGGGCGGAGAATCCGAAGGCGTCGCATGCCGCCAGGCGGCCCTGCTCCATCGATGTCGACGCGAGGCTGGGGAAGCCGATCACATCACCCACCGCGTAGATGTGGCGCACCGCGGTGCGGAAGCGCTCGTTGACGGCGATCCGCCCGCGCTTGTCGGCCTCCAGGCCGGCGGCCGGCAGGTCGAGCGCCTCGGTCGCGCCCTGGCGCCCGGCGGAGTAGAGGACGGCGTCGGCGGGGATGAGCTTGCCGCTCGCAAGGTGCGTCACGGCGCCGCCGGGATGCTTGTCGACGGCGGTCACGGTCTCGTCGAAGCGGAAGATCACGCCGAGGTCGCGCAGGTGGTACTGCAGCGCCTCGATGATCTGGAAGTCGCAGAACTCGAGCAGGCGCTGGCGCTGCTCGACGACCGTCACGCGGGTGCCGAGGGCGGCGAACATCGAGGCGTACTCGATCCCGATCACGCCGGCGCCGACGACGACGAGCGAGTTCGGCAGCCAGTCGAGCGAGACGATGTCGTCGGAGTCGAGCACGGTGCGGCCGTCGAAGGCGACGGTGGACGGCCGTGCCGGCCGCGTGCCCGTGGCGATCACGATCTTGGCGGCGGTCACCCGGCGCTCGTCGCCCGAGACGCTTGCGACCGCGACGGAGTGCGGATCGAGGAAGCGGCCGTGGCCGGAGAGCACCTGCACGCGGTTTCGCCCCAGCTGGCTGCGGACGACGTCGATCTCGCGCTGGACGACGTGCTGGATGCGCGCGAACACGTCCTCGCTCGTGATGTCGTCCTTCACGCGGTAGCTCTGGCCATAGATGCCGCGCTGGCTCATGCCGGTCAGGAACACGACCGCCTCGCGCAGCGTCTTGGACGGGATCGTGCCGGTGTTCGTGCACACGCCGCCGAGGGTCTCGCGGCGGTCGATCACGGCCACGCGCTTGCCCAGCTTGGCAGCCTGGATGGCCGCCTTCTGGCCGCCGGGTCCGGAGCCGATCACGAGCAGGTCATAGTCAAACTTCACCCGCCGGTTATCGGCGCGGGGGCGGAGGGATTCACGCCGGATCGCGGCCGGCTCTATCATCCGCGGCCGTGACCGAGTACCGCATCACGAGCTGGCGCGAGATCCCGACGATGGTGGCGGCGCGGGGCGCCGACGGCACGACCGCCAAGGTTGCCCTGCCCGACCGCTTCCAGGAGGCCGTCGACGAGGCCGCCATGCGTCAGGGCCTGGCCGGGTCGGACGCCTACCTCGACGCGTGGGACGCGGGGCCGTGGCAGGAGGCCGACGGAACGCCGGACGAGGTGGCTGCCCGGATCGCCGCCGAGCTCGACGCGAGTCACCCGCCGGAGCGGCTCGAGTCCATGCTCGACGGCTGAGGCGTAGAATCGCGCCTGGCTCCTCGTCGACGACGACCTCAGGAGGCGACATGGCGCGAACGCCCTACGACTACATCATCATCGGCGGAGGTTCGGCGGGCTCGGCGCTCGCAAACCGCCTCTCCGCCGACCCCTCGACGCGCGTGCTGGTGCTCGAGGCCGGCCGCAGCGACTACAAGTTCGACATCTTCATCCACATGCCCGCGGCGCTGACCTACCCGATCGGCAGCCGGTTCTACGACTGGAAGTACGAGTCCGAGCCCGAGCCGAACATGCACGAGCGGCGGGTCTATCACGCCCGCGGAAAGGTGCTCGGCGGGTCGAGCAGCATCAACGGCATGATCTTCCAGCGCGGCAACGCCCTGGACTACGAGCGCTGGGGTGCCGACCCGGGCATGGAGGCGTGGGACTACGCCCACTGCCTGCCGTACTTCAAGAAGATGGAGACCTGCCTGGCCGGGGCGGACGACTACCGCGGCGGCAACGGTCCGCTCGTGCTCGAGCGCGGGCCGGCCACGAACCCGCTCTTCCTCGCGTTCTTCGAGGCGGTGCAGCAGGCGGGCTACCAGCTCACGAGCGACGTGAACGGCTACCGCCAGGAGGGCTTCGCGCCGTTTGACCGCAACATCCATCGCGGCCGCCGTCTGAGCGCGGCCCGGGCCTACCTGCACCCGGTGATGGACCGGCCCAACCTGACGGTGAAGACCAACGCGTTCGTGCGCCGGATCGTGTTCGAGGGCAACCGCGCGACCGGCGTCTCGTTCGACCTCGGCCGCGGGCCGACGCGGCGTGCGCACGCCAAGGAGATCATCGTCTGCGGCGGCGCGATCAACTCGCCCCAGCTCCTGCAGCTCTCGGGCGTCGGCAACGCGAAGGAGCTCGAGGCGCTCGGCGTGAACGTCGTCCACGACCTGCCCGGCGTCGGCGAGAACCTCCAGGATCACCTCGAGGTGTACATCCAGTACGGCAGCAAGCTGCCCGTGTCGGTGGCCCCGGCGATGCTCTACCGCAACCGGCCGAAGGTGTATCTGCAGTGGCTCGCGCGGCGCGGTGACGGCGCGACGAACCACTTCGAAGGCGGCGGCTTCGCCCGCTCGAACGACGAGGTCGCCTATCCGAACCTCATGTTCCACTTCCTGCCGCTCGCGATCCGCTACGACGGCTCGAAGCCGGCCGGTGGGCACGGCTATCAGGTGCACATCGGGCCGATGTACTCCAACTCGCGCGGGACGGTCAAGATCACGACCACCGACCCGACCGTGCACCCGGCGCTGCGCTTCAACTACATCTCGACGCCGGAGGACAAGCGCGAGTGGGTGGAGGCGATCCGGGTCGCGCGCAACATCCTGAACCAGGCGGCGTTCGACCCGTACAACGCGGGCGAGGTCTCGCCGGGGCCGGGGGTGGCCACCGACGAGGAGATCCTCGACTGGGTCGGCAAGGACGGCGAGACCGCCCTGCATCCCTCGTGCACGTGCGCGATGGGCACCGGGGCGATGTCGGTGGTCGATCCCACCAACATGCGCGTGCACGGCCTCGAGGGCCTGCGCGTGGTGGACGCGTCGGCGATGCCGTACGTCACGAACGGCAACATCTATGCCCCCGTGATGATGATGGCGGAGAAGGCCGCCGACCTGATCCTGGGCAACACGCCGCTCGAGCCGCTCAGCGTCGACTTCTACCGCCACCAGCCGAAGGCGGCCGCGGCGGGCGAGTAGCAGAAGCGGGGCCTGGCCCCGGTTGAACCGGGGCCAGGCCCCAAGCTAGGCGAGCTCGAGGATGACGCGCGTTGCGTCGCCTGAGCGGACCAGATTCATCGCCGCGTCGGCCTCGTCGAGCGGTAGCCGGTGGGAGATCAGCCGGTCGAGCGGCAGCCGGCCGCGGCGGTGCAGGTCGAGGATGAGCGGGAAGTCGCGGTCGGGCCGGGCCGAGCCGTAGATCGAGCCGAGCACCCGCCGCTCCAGGCGCGGGATCGAGAGCGCCGGGAGGGTGATCGTCGCGTCGGCGCGGGGGATGCCGCACAGGACGGCCGCGCCGCGGGCCCGCGTGGAGAGGAATGCGGCCTCGGCCGACGCCGACCGGCCCGACGACTCGAATGCGTAGTCGACCCCGCCGCCGCTCGCCTCGTGCACCGCGGCCGCGACATCGGCCGCGGACCCATGCCACTCGACCGTCGCCGTCGCACCCAGCTCACGGGCCCGTTCGAGGCGCCCGGCCCGGGCGTCGACCGCGACGATCTGCGAGGCGCCCGCGGCGACCGATCCGATCACGGCCGCAAGTCCGGTGCCGCCGAGCCCGAACACCGCCACCCGCTCGCCCGGTCGCACGCCCGCCGTGCGCCACACGGCGCACACGCCGCTCGTGATCGCACACCCGACCAGGGCGGCGACGTCGAACGGCACGTCCTTTGGGATGCGCACGCACGAGCGCTCGGGCACGACCGCCCGCTCGGCGAACGACGAGAGGAAGCAGAAGTGGTGCACCGTCGCACCGCCGAATCGCAGACGCGTCGTGCCGTCCAGGAGCCCACCGGCGAGCATCTTCGGCCACGCGGTGCCGCACAGGTGCGGCAGATCGCGCAGGCACTGCTCGCAGTGGCCGCAGTAGGGCGCCCATGAGAGGGCGACGTGGTCGCCGACTGCGAGCGCCGTCACGTCCGCGCCGATCTCCTCGACGACGCCGGCGCCCTCGTGGCCGAGCACGGCCGGGCAGGGGACGTCGATCGAGCCGTCGAACGCGTTCACGTCGTCGCTGCAGACGCCGCTTGCGTGGAGCCGCACCCGCACCTCGCCGGGGCCCGGCGGCGCCAGGTCGAGCTCGACCACCCGCAGGCGCGTCCCCACCGCCGGCAGGAGCGCCGCCCGGGTGGTGACGGCGTCAGGCATCGGCCCCGACGAGCCGGGCGAGGTCGCGCTCGAGCCCGTCCTCGCCGACCTCGACGACCTCGAGCGGCAGGCCGATCCGGTCGGCGGCGGCCTGAGCCTTCGCGTGCAGCGCGGGCGTCGGCCGCTGGGCCAGCCACACCACCCGGCGGTAGTGGCGGAAGTAGTCGTCGCGCAGCTCGGGGTGGCGGTCGAGGCCGAGCGAGCGCACGACCGTGCGGTCGAACGTGCGCGCGAGAAAGTCGGTCAAGAAGTACGTGCCCGGCTCCTCGGCGAGCGCCGCGCGCACCTCGGCGCGGGCGAACACGTCGTAGCAGTGGTCGCCGGGCAGGCGCTCGACGCCGAGCCCGTCCACGGCGCCCATGCTGCCGCAGTCGGCGTAGGCGAGCACGACGCGGTCGTAGCGCCCGCGCAGGTCGGCGATCAGCGCGGCCGCGGCGGGCGCGATCCGCTCGGGACGGTTGTGCAGCTCGGGTGGCAGCGGATGCACGTCGAGCGCCCAGTCGCGCCGGCGGGCGATCGCCTGGACATGCAGCGCGAGCGCGCCGCAGGCCACGACCGCCACGCGCTCGTCGGTCGCGGTGCTCATCCCGGGAACGCCAGCTGGTCGATGAACATGTCGTTGAAGTCGGCCCGCCCGGACAGCTCGACGTACTCGACCTCGTCCAGGATCGCGTCGGCGGCCGCCCGCTCGCGCAGCGAGAGCGCCGCCATCTTCGAGCCCTCGCCGGCGACGTTGCCGGCCGAGATGATGCGCGGCAGCGCGAGCTTCGGCACGAGGCCGATGCGCACCGCGCTTGCGGGCGAGAGGTACGAGCCGAAGCTGCCCGCCAGGAGCACCTGGCCGATGTCGTCCTCGGTGATGCCGAGCTCGCTCATCAGGATGCGCCAGCCCGTGGCGATCGAGGCCTTGGCGAACTG
>DASXZF010000315.1:0-3695 GCA_036502065.1 Gaiellales bacterium | reverse complement strand
TCCTCGCGCAGCGGCAGCCGGCCGCGCAGGGTGAGGAAGCAGACCTCCTCGTAGGTGGAGTGCTCGGCGAGATCGCCGACGTCATACCCGCTGTAGATGAGGATGCCGTTCTGTCCGTCGATCGAGCACAAGCGGCTCCGAGCGACGACGACACCTTCCAGTCCGCCCTTGTCGGCCATTGCGCGAATCCTACCCCGAGACGGCGGCCGTCAACCCCACCGTTGCGCCGAGGGTGTCCGGTACGCTTGCGCCAAACATCTGGGAGGGCGAAACCCGCGTGAGTCATCGTGTCACATTCATTCCCGGCGACGGCACCGGCCCCGAGATCGCCGAGGCCACCCGGCGCGTTCTCGAGGCCTCCGGAGCGAGCTTCGACTGGGACGTGCAGGACGCCGGCGCCGACGTCATGGAGCGCAACGACGGCAACCCGCTGCCCGACGAGGTGATCGCGTCGATCCGCCGCAACGGGACGGCCATCAAGGGCCCGATCACGACGCCGATCGGCAGCGGATTCCGGTCGGTGAACGTCGGCCTGCGCAAGGCGCTCGACCTGTACGCCCAGGTGCGCCCCTGCAAGCACTACCCCGGCGTGCGCACGCGCTACGCCGACGCCGGCGTCGACCTCGTGATCGTGCGCGAGAACACCGAGGACCTGTACGCGGGCATCGAGTTCGAGCGCGGATCCGAAGGCGCCCGCGAGGTCGCCGAGGTGATCGAGCGCGTCTCCGGCACCCGGATCCGCGAGGGCTCGGGCATCTCGATCAAGCCCATCTCCGAGGAGGGCACCCGCCGGGTCGTGCAGTTCGCCTTCGACTACGCGCGGGCGAACGGCCGCCACAAGGTGACCTCGGTGCACAAGGCGAACATCATGAAGCACACCGACGGCCTGTGGCTCGACGTCTCGCGCCAGGTCGCCGCGCAGAACTCGGACATCGAGTTCGACGACCGCATCGTGGACAACATGTGCATGCAGCTCGTGCAGAAGCCCGAGCTCTACGACGTGCTGGTGCTGCCGAACCTCTACGGCGACATCGTCTCCGACCTCGGAGCGGGCCTCGTGGGCGGTCTCGGCGTCGCCCCCGGCGGCAACTTCGGCACGGCCGGCGCGGTGTTCGAGCCCACCCACGGCTCGGCGCCGAAGTACACCGGCCAGAACAAGGTCAATCCGATCGCGATGATGCTCTCCGGGGTGATGATGCTGCGTCACCTGGAGGAGATGGACGCGGCCGACCGGCTCGAGGGCGCCATCGCGGCCGTCATCGCCGAGGGCCGCTCGGTCACGTACGACATGAAGCCGTCGCGGGACGACACGAGCGCCGTCGGCACCTCGCAGGTGGCCGACGCGATCATCGAGCAGATGGGGGTACGGGCATGAGCCGACCGAAGATCACCGTCGTGGGGGCAGGCAACGTCGGCGCCACCACGGCCCAGCGACTGGCCGAGCGCGACTACGCCGACATCGTCCTCGTGGACATCGTCGAGGGCCTGCCCCAGGGCAAGGCGCTCGACCTGAACCAGTGCGGTCCCGTGGTGGGCTACGAGCCGAACGTGATCGGCACGAACGGCTACGACGACACGGCCGGCTCGGCCATCTGCGTCATCACCTCCGGCCGCGCCCGCACGCCCGGCATGAGCCGCGACGACCTGCTGAAGACGAACCAGGCGATCGTGGCCGACGTGACCCGAAACCTGGTGCAGCGCTCGCCCGAGACGATCGTGATCGTGGTCACGAACCCGCTCGACGCGATGTGCCAGGTCGCCTTCCACGAGGCCGGACTGCCGCGCGAGCGCGTGATCGGGATGGCCGGCGTGCTCGACACGGCCCGCTTCCGCACGTTCCTGGCGTGGGAGCTCGGCGTGTCGGCGCGCGACGTCACCGGCTTCGTCCTCGGCGGCCACGGCGACCAGATGGTGCCCGTGGCGTCGTACACGAACGTCGCCGGGATCCCGGTGACCGAGCTGATCCCGGCCGCCCGCCTGGCCGAGATCGTCCAGCGCACCCGCGACGGCGGCGCCGAGGTCGTGAAGCTGCTCAAGTCGGGCTCGGCCTACTACGCCCCCTCGGCAGCGGTGTCGGAGATGGTCGACTCGATCGTGCACGACCAGAAGCGCGTGCTCCCATGCGCGGCGCTCCTGCAGGGCGAGTACGGCCTGAAAGACCTGTATATGGGCGTGCCCTGCCGGCTCGGCGCCTCCGGGCTCGAGGAGGTGCTCGAGATCACCCTGAACGCCGACGAGCAGGCCCAGCTGGCACGGTCCGCCGACGCGGTGCGCGAGCTGATAGGCGTGATGGGGCTTTAACGTGGGGGAACCCATGGTTCCCCCACGGGCCCCCTCATTCGGTGCGGCCCACCGCAGGTGGCGCTCGGCGAGACGCGGTCTCGCCTCCGCCCCGGCAATCGGGGCCAGGCCCCGCTCCCGAGGCGTGTAACCGATCCGTGAGCCTTCCGTGACAGGCGCGGCGGCGACCGGCGGCGGGCAGGCCGAGCACACCGGCATGGGCGCCCGGCTGAGGCAGCTCGCCGGCCAGTCGTTCGTCTACGGCCTGGGCGGGATCGTGTCGAAGCTCGTGGGCATCTTCCTGCTGCCGATCTACACGCGGCCGCAGTACGTGAGCCAGTCGGGCTTCGGTCAGGTCGAGACGGTCATGGCTGCCAGCTCGCTCGCCGGCATCGTCTGCCAGTTCGGCCTCACGACGGCGATGTTCCGGTTCTGCTGGGACCATCGCGAGCCGGACGCGCGCAGGCGCACGATCCGCACCGCCTTCACCGCGGTGCTCCTGCTCTCGACGATCACGACGCTGCTCGGCGTCGTCGCGGTCGGCCCGATCGCGTCGAGCCTCGAGGTGACGCGCGAGCTGACCCTGATCGGGCTCGCCGGGCTGTGGGTCACGATCAACTACGCGATCGTCACCGGCATCTACCGGATCGAGCAGCGCCCGGCCGCGTTCGTCGTCTACTCGTTCGTGAACATCGGCATCACCGTGGCGCTCTCGGTCATCCTCGTGATCCCGCTGCACCTGGGCGCCGCCGGCATCATGCTCGGCAATTTCTCGGGCACCTACATCACCTACTTCCTGCTCTTGTGGGCCCGGCGCAACATGATCGGCCTGCACGTCAACTGGCCGCTCCTGCGCCAGATGCTCCACTTCTCGCTCCCGCTCATGCCCGCCGGCGTGGCCCTCTGGGCGCTCAACCTGGCCGACCGCGTGCAGGTGCAGCGGCTCACGCCCGGCACGCGCCTGGAGCGCAGCGCGCAGCTCGGCACCTATTCGGCGGCGAGCAAGATCGCGCTCGGGATCATGCTCATCATCTCGGCGTTCCAGACCGCGTGGGTGCCGTTCGCGAACCTGATCCTGGACGACGGCGACGCGCGCCGCACCTACCGGGCCGTGTTCACGTACTGGTCGATCGTGATGGCCTGGGGCGTGGTCGCGATCACCGCCCTCTCGACGCCCTACATCCATTTGGCGATGAACCCGCGCTGGTTCGGCGCGGTGCCCGTCGTGCCGCTCCTGATGTCGGGATCGGTGCTCTACGGCGCCTACTACATCCTGAACATCGGCGTGAACCGGTCGAAGCGGACGCGGATGACACCCGTAGTCACGGGCACCGCGGCGGCCGTGAACATCGGCCTGAACTTCTGGATGATCCCGAAGTGGGGCATCCTCGGCGCGGGCTGGTCGACCGTGATCG
>DASXZF010000314.1:0-11502 GCA_036502065.1 Gaiellales bacterium | reverse complement strand
CGGGCCGGTGACGACGACTCCGGCGTCCTTTACGCCGCAGCTCGCGAACACCGGTTCGACCCAGCAGGTGCGCCAGCTGGTGCAGTGCGGCACCACGATGTATGCGGTGGGCAGCTTCAACACGATCCAGCGGGTGAGCACGACCTATGCGCGCAACAACGCGTTCAGCTTCAGCGCTGTTTCGCCCTACACGATGACGGCCTGGAACCCGAACGTGAACGGCGTGGTCAACTCGATCGCCTTCAACGGGTCGGACTGCACACATGCCTACATCGGGGGCAAGTTCACCTCGGTCGACGGCACGGCCGTCAAGAACATCGCCGAGGTCGACACGACCACCGGCGCGGTTGTCAGCACCTTCGCCCACAGCGCGTCGGCGCAGGTGGAGACGCTGGTCGGTGCCAACGGCCACATCCTGGTGGGCGGCTACTACAAGACGATCTCAAACTCGGCGGCCGACCCGTACATGACCAGCCTCGACCCGACCACGGGACGGGACGACGGGTTCCTGCATCTGAGCATCAGCGGCAACTACCAGTTCCCCGGTGTCCGGGGCAACGGCACCCGGGTGTACAACCAGTCGGTGAGCCACTCGGGCCAGTACGACCTGGTGATGGGCGACTTCACCACGGCGGGCGGTCTGCCGCGACAGCAGATCTTCATGCTGGACCTGTCCACGAGCCCCGCCACCGTGACCGGCTGGACGTCGCCTGAGTGGGACGGCAGCAAGGGCGAGCTGAGCGGCTCGAACCCGGGCGGCTATCCCTACGAGTGCGCCACGCTGGAGCCGTTCTATCTCCAGGCGGCCGCGTGGTCGCCGGACGACCAGAACATCTACATCGCGACGACCGGGTATCACCCCAACGGGTTCCCCACCGGGGGCTTCCCGCGCACCGGTCTCTGCGACGCCGCCGCCGCGTTCCCCGCGACGATCAACCCCGCGCCGCAATCCGACGGCTCGCCCGGCTACGTGCTGCACGAGTGGGTCAACTACACCGGCTGCGATTCGTACTACTCGGTCGCCGCCGACGCGGCGACGGTCTACGTCGCCGGCCACGAGCGGTGGGCGTCCAACCCCAACGGCTGCGACTTCGCCGGCCCCGGTGCGATCACCGCCCCGGGCATGGTCGGCCTGTCACCGGCCGACGGCAGCGTCGTCTGGAATCCGACGCGCGGCCGCGGCCTGGGAGCCGACGACATGATGATCACCGACGCGGGACTCTGGATCGGGTCGGACAACCTCGGTAACACCCAGGGCTGTGCGGGCAAGTCCGGCCACGCCGGCGTCTGCTTCCTGCCGTACTAGCGCTGGGTGGCCTCCGCGGGCCGGAGGAGGGAAGTCGCCTCCTCCGGCCCGCGGCCGCTTAGACGACCGTCTCGCCGGCGGCGGGAAGTGCGCTCGGCGCCGACACGCGGGCCGGCTCCGGCGTGTGCCGGAGCGCGCGGGCCATGACGGCTGCGATCACGAGGCCGAGGAGCAGCCCGCCACCGAGGTCGGTGAGGGTGTGCCCCGACGTCGACACGAGCGCGACCTGCACGGCGGCGAACCACACGAAGGCGGCCGCTGCCCACGACCGCCGCAGGGCGATGACGAGGTACACGACGATGCATCCGCGGATGGTGTGGCCGCAGGGGAAGGAGTGCGTCATGCTGACGGCCACCTGGTGCGCGTGGGTCAGGCGCAGGATGGGCGGCCGCGTCACCGCGAGCTTCCCGACGACCTCGCCGACGCTCGCCGCCCCGAGGGCCGCAAGGCCGACGATGAGCGTCCGCAGCCGCCGGCGCCGCGGCGCCAGGCACGCGAGGATTGCGACGGCGACCATGGCCATGGCAGGGGCCGCCGTCGATGCCACGGCGAACGCGACCCGGCCGGTGGCTGGGGGCGCGTACAGAGGTTGGGGCGAATGGCAGAACGCGGCGGGAAGCGGCGCGATCAGCTGGTCGACCGAGGACTGCGGATGGTAGGGGCAGGCCCGCCAGGGCATGAGATCGTGGGCGGCGAAGACGTCCGCCGTGTGTGTCCAGCCGGCGTTCACCCCATAGCCGAGCGCCACGGCGGCGGCGACCAGCGCCCCGATCAGCCCGACACGAAGCCTCATTCTCCGGCCGTCGGGGCGGCGAGCTCGGCGAAGTCGGAGTAGAAGAGGCCGGCCGCGGGGCCGGTCAGCGTGCGCACCTGCTCGACCTCATCGAGGGTGAGGCGGCCGCGCCAGTTGTCGAGGTTCGCGATCGAGTTCAGGCGGGTGCGGTGCGGGTCGCCCGCATCGAGCTCGGACGGGTTCGCCGCCGACGTCGCCCGCCTGACGGCATGTTCGAGCCGTGGCTCGAACGGCAGCGCAAGCCACTCCGCAAGCGCGCGGAAGCCGGCGATGGGGTCGCGGGAGAGGTCCTCGTGGCGCACGACCAGCACGTCGGGCACCTCGCGCTGGATGCGGGCGATGGCGAGGTGGAGGATCGCCCAGAGCTGGGCCCCCTGGCCGATCAGCTCGTCGTGCGGCTCGAAGAGCATGGGATGCTCGCGCTCGAGCGGCGCGAGCACCTCGGCGTCGAGCAGCGTCTGCGATCGCAGCACCCGGGGATCGAACGTCCAGCCGAGGCGTTTGCGGCTGCTGACCACCGCCTCCGGCCGGCGCACCACGACCACCACCCGGCAGCCGAGCCGGCGCGCGAACCACCGGGTCGAGAGGACGGCGAACGGGTCGGCGATCAGCGGCCGTCGCGACGCCAGCCGACCGAGTGCGAACCGGGAGGCGGTGTGGCCCGCCCGCAGGACGTCGGCCGGGCGCCGATTGACCCGGAGCTCCGCGGCCACGCGAAACCGCAATGCGAGCAGATGGGCATACGCCTCTGCGTACGCATCACCGTTCGCGTCGGTGATGTACTGAAACCGGTCGGTGACGCGGACGTTCAGGATGCCCGGGCAGCCGCCGGGCGGGTGCTGGGGGTTGAGCGGCTCGTTGACGTAGACCACGCGGCGTGTCGCCGCGAGCATGGTCGCCACCCAGGTCGTCCCCGACCGTGGCATGCCTGTGACGAGAATTGGCGGAGTGGCGGCGGCGGGTTCGGGCATGCGCATGTTCCTGGTCCGGCCCGCCGCGTGCCGGCCGGGCGATCCTCTCAAGTGTCCGGGGCGCCGCGTGCATGGTCAACAACCGGGAGCGCAGCTCGTTCGAGGCGGAGGGGGAGGGATTCGAACCCTCGGTACGCCTAACGACGCACAACGGTTTTCGAGACCGCCGCATTCAACCACTCTGCCACCCCTCCGGGAGGCCGCGCCATTCTACTCGGATACGCTTTGCGGCCCATGGCCACGTCTGCCGCAAACGCCGTCGGTCTGACCGACGAGCAGCGCGAGATCCAGGCGCTCGCGCGCGACTTCGCGCGGGCCGAGATCCGCCCGATCGCGGCCGCGGTGGACGAGGCGGACACCGCCTCGCCGCTCGAGGTGGTGGCGAAGGCCGCCGAGGTCGGGCTGACGGCCTACATGCTGCCCGAGGAGGTCGGCGGCGGCGGCATCGGCGACGTCCTCACCGGCTGCATCGTGCAGGAGGAGCTCAACTGGGGCTGCGCCGGCATCGGCAACCTGATCACGTCGGCCGGCTTCTTCGCCCGGCCGCTGATCGAGGTCGGGACGCCCGAGCAGCGCGAGCGCTGGCTGCGGCCGCTGTGCGGCCCGCGCCCGCCGCTGACGGCGCTCGCTTCGACCGAGCCCGGTGTGGGCTCCGACGCGGCCGCGATGACCACGACGGCGACGCGGACTGACGCGGGCTACCGCCTGCACGGCCAGAAGACCTGGATCTCGAACGGCGGCCTCGCCGAGTACTACGTCATCTTCGCCACCGTCGCACCCGGCACCGGCTCGCGCGGCGTGACGGCGTTCGTGGTCGAGAACGGCGACGCGGGCGTGTCGTTCGGCGAGCCGATGCGCAAGCACGGACAGCGCGCGATCGTCTCGACCGAGGTGTTCCTCCAGGACGTCGAGCTGCCCGCCGATCGCCTGCTCGGCGAGGAGGGCAAGGGCTTCTACAGCCTCATGCACACCTTCGACGAGTCGCGGGTGCACCTCGCCGCCGGCGCGATCGGGATCGCCCGGGCCGCGCTCGAGTACGCGACCGAATACGCACGCGAGCGCACCGCGTTCGGCAAGCCGATCGGCCAGCACCAGGCCGTCGGCTTCCGGCTGGCCGACATGGCCACCCGGATCGACGCCGCCCGCCTGCTCACCCACCGCGCCGCCCGCTCGATGGACGCCGGCCGCCACGTGCCCGCCGAGGCGGCGATGGCCAAGCTGTTCGCGTCCGAGGCCGCGACCTTCAGCACGTGGGCGGCCGTGCAGACGCTCGGCGGCTGGGGCTATTCGCGCGAGTATCCGGTCGAGAAGTGGATGCGCGACGCCAAGCTCGAGGAGATCGAGGAGGGCACCTCCGACATCCAGCGCCTGATCATCGCCCGCAGCCTGCTCGGCCGCTCCTAGGCGAGCGCCGCGGCGACGGCGTGGGCCGTGCGCCGGTAGAGCTCGTCCATGCTCTCGGGCGAGTACCAGGCCACATACGGCGTCATGGTGAGGTGGTCGAGCGCGACCAGGTCGGCGTCCGGCGGCCGCTCCCACACATTGTCGAAGGCGGCGCGCACGTGGGTCGCGGCCTTGAGCGCCTCGCGGTCGCAGACCGGCCCGCGGGCGGTGTTCACGAGGATCGTCCCCGGGCGCATGAGCGCGAGCCGGCGGGCATCGATCAGGCCGCGCGTCTCGTCGCTCAGCGGCAGGTGCAGCGAGACGGCGTCGGCCCACGCGAGCAGGTCGTCGAGCGCGACGCCACCCGGCACGAACGGGTCGGTGTGGCGCACGTCCATCCCCAGGGCGGCCGCCTTCTCGGCCAGGCGGCGGCCGATGCGGCCCATCCCGACGACACCCATGCGCGTCCCCGCGAGCCGGCCGAGCGCGCCGCCGGCCGTCCAGTCCCAGTGCCCAGCCCGCACCGAGCGGTCGCCGGCGATCAGCCCGCGCCGTAGCGCGACGACCATCGCCAGGGCGTGGTCGGACACCTCCTCGATGCAGTAGTCGGGCACGTTCACGACCGCGATCCCGCGCTGCGCCGCGGCCTCCATCGCGATGTGATCGGTGCCGACGCTTGCGGTCGCGATCACCTCGAGGTCGGGCGCGCGGGCGAGGTCTTCCGCGGTCACCGGCGCCTCGGGCGAGACGAGCAGCGCGGTCACCCCCGGGCCGGCGTCGCCAACGGCCCCCACATCGGCGTCCGGCAGGATCTCCTTCACCAGTTCCCGGGGGAAGCCGGGGTCGCAGATCAGCACCCGTCCGCGCATCGGTCACCTCCCATCGCCCGATCCTACCGGCGTCGTCCAGCGGAGCCCTCAAGAACACGAGGCCGGCGCCGATCCCGAGATGGTGAGGGTTAATCGCCGTGGGCTACTCCTGAGTGCGGCCGGCATGGTGGGATCGGTGAACATGCTGGCCGCCGCATGCAGCAACGCGGCCGTGCGGATGCCCTACCAGTGGCGCAAGGGGGCGATGGACGGCGGCGGCTACTGCAACGCCATGGCCACCGACCCGACCACGTCCGGCCACGCCGCGGCGGCCGGCGACGTCTGGGGCGAGTTCGCGACCAACACCGGCGGCGACCTGTGGTTTCCGACGATGACGGGCGCGACCTCGATCGGGTCGATCTATGGGCGCGCCGTCGCCTACTCGAAGCAGACGCCTGGGCTGCGGTACTTCGGCATCGGCGTGCTCAAGAGCCTCGACCCCACCCAGGGCTACCTGGGCGCGGTCGGCCCGCGGTCGCTGACGCTCGAACGGCGCAACGACAACATCGGCTTCTCGACGTACATGCCCGACGGCAGCGCCCACGACCTGCCGCGTCCGGTCGGCAACCTGATCGCGGTCGACTTCGATGCTCACGCCGGCAGGGAGTACGTCTACATGCTCACCCGCCAGGGGCTCGTCCGCACGCGCTCCGCGGGCCAGACCCTGCACCTGCTCGGCCTGCCGCCGGTGCAGCCGCACGCCGCCTGGGCGGCCCTGTGCGTCTGCCCCGACGGCTCGCTGCTCGCGGCGAGCTTCCGCACGAGCGACACGGCCGGCTCGCAGGTGTGGCGGATCACGAACCCGCGCGGCACCGCCACCGTGACTCCCGTCCTCGCGGCACCTGCAGTCGTCGAGGACTTCGCCGTCGTCGACGGCGTGATCTACGCCGCGTGCGGGCCGTTCGGCCTCTACCGCGTGAACCTCGCCGGCGCCTGGACGCAGCTCTCGCCGAGCGCGTTCCACGGCTGTCACCTGTCGTCCGTCACGGGCCACAGTGGCGTGCTCTGGGCCGGCAACGGAATCGGCATGTACGACCACCGCTACATCGCGAAGTCGACCAACGCCGGGCGCACGTTCACGTGGACGACCACGCCGAGCCACGTCTCCTACGACGTGCTCGGCACCCACCGCGACTGGTGGCTGGCCTCATCGTGGCCCGGCCTGAGCGAGCACGGCTACTCGGTCAGCCAGCTCGCCGTCGATCCGGCGAACGCGAACATCTGCTACTCCGCCGGGCGAAGCGGCGTCGTCGCCACCCGCAACGGCGGCGCCACGTGGCAGCCGGCGATGAACGGCCTCGACGGCTCCGAGATCCATCAGGTGCAGGCCGGACCCGGCCCGGGCGAGGCGTGGGCGACCGACACCGACTGGAAGGGCATCCACACGACGGATCACTGGCGCACGTGCGAGCAGGTGCCCGACCCGGGCGACATCCCGCGGCTGCACGCCGCGTCGCTCGTGCGCGTGCACAACGGCGTGCGCTACGAGGTGGCGCTCTCGAACCCGCGCCAGATGCTCGTGAACGGCGTCGACGTCGCCAGCGACTTCTTCCGCGCGGCCTGCATCACGCCGAGCGACCTGGCCGTGTCGAAGGACAACCGCATCTACGTCGGCCTCTACGGCGGCGGCGTGCTGGTCGGCCACCGCGGCGTCTGAACGGGGTCAGACCCCGAACGCCGGACGTGACACGGCTGGCACGATCGCGCGCGGACTTTTAAGGGGCCTGTCCCCACCGGACCGCGGTCACGGAGCGAGCGCAGCGAGCGCCTGCAGCGTGCCCACCGTCGCATCGGGTCCGTTGATCTCGAGCCACGTGACCCGCGCGCCGGCGCGCGCGACGGCGAGCCAGAGCGGCGTCGCGCCCGGGCAGGCACAGCTCTGGGCGCGAAACGTCCACCCCGTTCGGCCTGCCGAGGTGAACGGCCGGACGGTCGGGTACGCGCCCAGGTACACGGCCGCGTGGCCGCGCACGAAGCTCACGAACGATCGCGCCCCCGCCGGGCTCGAGAACTGGAACGTCCGCGAGTCGACGACCGTGAGCCGGTGCGACTCGCCCTGGAAGCTGCGCTCGGCGGCCGCCCGAAAGCCCCAGTGCGAGAGCTCGGCCGTGAGTGCCGGGCGGCGGATCTCACGGGCCAGGCCGGCCGCCGTCAGCCGGTGGTGGGCGCTCGGCAGATAGGACACCGCCGCCGCCGGGAGCACCGGCGGTGCGGGGGGCTGGGCGTGGCTGGCGCCACATGCCGCCGCGCCGAGTGCGATCGCACCGAGCAGGACGGCGGGCGTATGGCGGACCGGACGCAATCTCATAGACACCCATGGACGTGCGAGGCGATTATCGCTAGATTCGTGCCCCCACGTTTGAGGAAGGCGGATCGGATGCACGCCATGGATCGTCGCGAATTTCTGAAGGGAGCAGCGGGCCTCGGTGGCGCCGTCCTCCTGGCCGGCTGCGGATCGTCGTCGAGCTCAGGCGGCGGGGCATCGACGCAGGCCAAGCGCCCCGGCGTCGGCAAGGAGCCGGGCAACCTGAACATCCTCGAGTGGCCAGGCTACGAGGCCGACGGCACCAAGGCGCAGACCTACGGGATGATCGCCGGCAAGGACTACACGAAGAAGTTCGGCACGAACATCGCCTACACGTACATCACGAACGACGACCAGGCACTGCAGAAGGCCAGCTCGGGCGTGTCGTTCGACCTGTTGCACCCCTGCCACGAGAACATTCCCGACTACGTCAGCCGCGGCCTCGTGCAGCCGTTCGACACGTCGCTCCTGCCGAGCTTCTCCGAGCTCAACCCCTACCTCGTCAAGCAGGGCCAGATCAACGGCCAGCAGTACATGATCCCGTGGGACTGGGGCTACGCGAGCGTCCTCTACCGGGCCGACAAGATCGACGCCGCCGACGCGAAGGGCTGGGAGCTCTTCTGGAACGAGAAGTACTCCGGCAAGATCTCGGTCTGGAACGGCAGCGCCTCGAACCTCGAGTACACCGGCCTCCTGCTCGACTACCCGCAGATGGACAACATGAGCTCGGATCAGCTCAGCGCGGCGAAGGCCAAGCTGATCCAGCAGAAGCCGCTCAACAAGTTCTACTGGTCGAGCGAGTACGGCGCCGGCGGCATGCAGCCCGCCTTCAAGTCGGGCGACATCTGGATCACCTACTCCTGGCAGGACGCGTACGTCTCGATGAAGGCGGCCGGCCTGGACGTGGTCTACATGCAGCCGTCGCAGGGCCGGCTGAGCTGGTTCTGCGGCTTCATGCTGGGCAAGGACACGAAGAACTACTACCACTGCCACGACTACGTCGAGTCCTTCATCAACCAGAAGGCCTGCGCCCAGATGACGAACCTGTTCGCATACGGCACCTCGAACACGAAGGTGCTCGTCTCGGACATCAAGGATCAGGCGCTCGCGAAGTCGCTCGACCTCGGGAACCCGCACGCGATCGCGGGGCCGGACGTCCACCTGCAGAGCTGGGAGAAGAACCGGTCGCAGTACGAGCTGGCGTGGTCAGAGGTCCAGGCCGCCTAGGCCGCCGGGCCCGGGGCCGCCCCGATGGCTGAGACGAGGGCCGGTGCCCCCGGCCGGACGCGCCGGCGCGTCCGGCTGGGGGCGGGCTGGCTCACCGTGCCGCCGGCGCTGTACGTGCTGGCGCTGCTCGTCGGCCCGATCGTCCTGATCGGCCTCTACAGCGTCAACCTGCGCACGAACATCCCGTTCACCCCGACGGCGTTCTCGACGGCGAACTGGAAGGACTTCCTGCCGCCCGGTCCCAACGTCTTCTGGGATCTCTTCAAGTCGTCGATGGTGATCACGCTGAGCGTGTCGGTGGTGGCGGTGATCGGCGCGTACCCGGTGGCCTATTTCCTGGCCTTCTGCGTGCAGCGGCGCCGCTACACGCTCCTGATGGTGCTCCTGGCGCCGTTCTTCACGAGCTACCTGCTGCGCGTCATCGCGTGGCAGGTGATGCTGAACAACAACGGCGTCATCAACTCGCTGCTTTGGGAGCTGCACCTGCGCCGGCACGGAGACGCGATCTCGTGGCTCATCAACACCCGATTCTCGGTGGGGCTCGTGCTCTTCTACTCGTGGGTGCCGTTCGTCGCGCTGCCGATCTTCGTGGTGCTCGAGAACCTCGACCGGCACCTGATCGAGGCGGCTGCGGATCTCGGCGCCGGGCGGTTTGCGACGTTCCTGCGGGTGACGTTCCCGCTCAGCCTGCCGGGCGTCATCGCCGGCTTCGTGTTCGTGCTGATCCCGACGACGGGCGAGTTCATCACCCCGCTGCTCGTCGGCGGCCCCTCGAGCTACATGTTCGGCAACGCGATCCAGCAGTTCTTCGGCGAGTCCTCGAACTGGAATTACGGGTCGGTGCTCGCGCTCTGGCTCGTCGCGGTGGTCGTCGTCATGCTGCTCGTGTTCGGGCGGTTCCTGAACACCGACCTGCGCGAGACGCCGCGATGATGGGCGTCGGGCGCCTCGGTCGCGGGCTGCTGACGGGCTACTTCGGCCTGCTGGTGGTGTTTCTCTACATCCCGCTCGTCGTGCTCGTCATCTTCGCGTTCAACAACAACCCGATCCAGACGCTGCCGCTGTCGGGGTTCACGACCCGCTGGTTCCACGCCGCGCTCTCGAACGGCGACCTGACGGGGGCGGTCGAGCGCAGCGCGTGGATCGCGGCCCTGAACGGCCTCGGAGCGACCTTCCTGGGCACGCTCGCGGCGCTCGGGCTGGCCGGCCGGAGGCTGCGGCTGCGGCCGGTCTTCACGGTGCTCCTGCTCTTGCCGCTCGTCGTGCCGTACCTCGTGCTCGCGATCGGCATGCTGATCCTGCTCCACGAGCTCGGGATCAACGCCTCGCTCGAGGCGGTGCTCGCGGGGCACATCGTGATCTCGCTGCCGTACGCCGTGCTTGTGATCCTGCCGCGGCTGCGCACGCTCGAGCAGTCGATCGTCGAGGCGGCCCGCGACCTCGGATCGAACGAGCTCGACGCGTTCCTGCGTGTGACCCTGCCGCTGCTCGCGCCGGCGCTCGTGTCGAGCATGCTGATCGCGTTCACGATCAGCTTCGACGAGTTCGCGATCGCCTACTTCCTCGCGCCCGCAGGCTCGCCCACCTACCCGGTGTTCCTGTACTCGGGCACGCGGGCCGCGGCGCTCGTGCCCGAGGTGATCGCGACCGGCGCGGTCGTGATCGCGATCTCGATGACCCTGGTGCTGCTCGCCGAGGTGGGCCGGCGGTGGGCCGAAAGGAGGTTGGCGCTGTGACCGATGGACTCCGCCAGTACCGTGAGATCGGCGTCGACGCGGCGCTCGAGCTGATCGCGCATGTGCGCGCCGAGGCCGCCCGTCAGGGCCTCGCCGTCGCCGTGGCGGTGGCTGACCGCGGCGGCAACGCGGTCGCGTCGGCGCGTATGGACGGCGCGGCGCTCGGGGCGATGGCGCTCGCGGTCGACAAGGCGTACACCGCGGTGCTGTGGCAGGTGCCGACAGGCGAGTTCATGTCGAGCACGCAGCCGGGCGGCGACGACTGGGGCTTCAACACGACGACGGGCGGTCGCGTCGTCGTCTACGCCGGCGGCCTGCCGATCTTCGCCGGCGGGGAGCTGGTCGGCGGCCTGGGCGTGAGCGGCGGGACGGGCGCGCAGGACGAGGCCTGCGCCCGTGCGGCGCTCACGGCAGCCGGGCTGGCATAACCGGGGTCAGACCCCAAACGCCGGCCGTGACGTGGCCGTTGCACTCGCGTGACGGGACTGTCCCCTGGGGGACCGTCCCCGGTTCGCCGGGTGCTACGCGCGCCTGTCGGTGAAGGCGCTCACGGCCGACTGCGTCTCCGGCGTCTGGGCGAGCATGGCGTAGGCCAGCTGCTCCATCAGGATCACGGCCTCGCGGGACGACTCTGCCGCCAGGTCGATCGTGCGCTTGGCGACCTGAAGCGCGAGCGGCGGCAGCGCCGCGAGCTCTGCACCGAGCGCGAGCGCCCGCTCGAGCGCGGCGCCCGTCTCGACCACCTCGGTCACGAATCCGAGCGCGTGGGCCTCGCCGGCGCCGAGCCGGCGGCCGGTCAGGATCAGATCCTTCGCGCGCGCGGCGCCGATCGCCCGGGTCAGGCGCAGGATGCCGCCGGAGCTCGGGACGATGCCGAGCCCGACCTCGGGCAGCCCGAACGTGGCCGTGCCC
>DASXZF010000313.1:0-16422 GCA_036502065.1 Gaiellales bacterium | reverse complement strand
GCCCGCGGCCGCCGCGGCCTCGAGGTGGTGCAGGGGCTGCGCTCAGAGGTGGTGGTGACGACGCCCGACGTCGACTTCCCCGACCTCGACGACGTCGACGCGAAGCTGCTCAAGCTCGCCAAGGAGCGCGGCCTGCGCATCCTGACGACCGACTTCAACCTGAATCGCCTCGCCCGGATCCAGGACGTCGTCGTCCTGAACGTGAACGAGCTCGCCAACGCGCTCAAGCCCGCGGTCCTGCCCGGGGAGTCCTTCGACGTCCGCGTGATCCGCGAAGGCAAGGAGCACGACCAGGGCGTCGGCTATCTCGACGACGGCACGATGGTGGTGGTCGAGGGCGGCCGCAAGCTGCTCGGTGAGACCGCTGCGGTGCAGGTGACGTCGGTGCTGCAGTCGCCGTCGGGGAAGATGATCTTCACCCGGGTGAGCGCGAGCTCCGGCGAGGGATGAGCGCGACCTGGGCGATCGTGGTCGCGGGTGGCGAGGGTTCGCGTCTGGGTGCCGACTGGCCCAAGGCGTTCGTCCGCCTCGGCGGCCGCCCGCTGCTCGCCTACTCGATCGACCTGCTCGAGGATCATCCGGGGGTCGACCGGGTCGTGCTCGTCGTGCCCGCCGAGTGGGAGGAGCCGGCGACGCTTCTGGCCGACCAGCTCGCGGCCGGGAAGATCGTCGCCGCGGTGCCCGGCGGCGCGACGCGCGCGCTCTCGGTCAAGGCCGGGCTCGACGAGGTCGCAGACGACGCGGGCACGATCGTCGTGCACGACGCGGCCCGTCCGTTCGCGTCGGCCGAGCTGCTCGACCGGTTGCTGGCCGGGCTCGCAGACCACGACGGCGCCGTCCCGGGCGTGCCGGTGACCGACACGGTCAAGCGTGTGCGCGATGGGCGGGTGGTCGAGACGCCCGCACGCGCCGAGCTGCGCTCGGTGCAGACGCCGCAGGCGTTCCGGGCCGAGGCGCTTCGGCGCGCGTTTGCGGCGCCCGAGGCGCAGTGGCGCGACGCGACCGACTGCGCATCGCTCGTCGAGGCGGCGGGGCTGGCCGTCGCCGCAGTGGCCGGCGAGCCGGAGAACGTGAAGATCACAACGGCTGCCGATCTGGCGCTGGCCGAGGCGCGGCTGCAATGAGCGTGCCCGAGGGTCTGCGGGTGGGGATCGGGTTCGACGCCCACGCCTTCGCCGACGGCCGTCCGCTCGTGCTCGCGGGCGTCTCGATCCCGGCCGAGCGCGGCCTGGAGGGCCACTCCGACGCCGACCTGATCTGCCACGCCGTCACCGACGCGCTGCTCGGCGCCGCCGGGCTCGAGGACATCGGCCATCTGTTCCCCTCCGACGACCCGGCGCTCGCCGGCGCGTCGAGCCTCGACCTGATGCGCGACGCCTGGGGGCGGGTGCAGGTGCGCGGGTTCGAGCTCGTGAACGTCGACGCGATCGTGATCATGCAGGCTCCGCGGCTGGCGCCGCACCGGGAGGAGATGCGGCTGTCGCTCAGCGCGGCGCTCGGAGTCGAGCGCGACCGGGTGACGGTGCGGGCCTCGACCACCGACCACCTCGGCTTCACCGGCCGGGGCGAGGGTGCCGCCTGCCAGGCGGTCGCCCTGCTTCGGAAGCACGCGTGAGCGCGGCCGTCGTCTCGTTCGACCTCGACGAGACGCTGTGGGCGTTCATGCCGATGATGGACGGGTCGCTCAAGGGCACGATCGCCGCGCTCGAGCGGCGCCGGCCCGAGCTCGAGGGGCGGCTGAGCGTCGAGCTCCTGCACGAGCAGCGCCGGCTGGTCGCCGAGGAGCGCGAGGGGACATACCGGGAATTACGGCTCGAGTCGTTCCGGCGCGTGCTGGCGGCACACGACGTGAACGACGCCGATCTGCCGGCGTGGATGGTGGACGTGTGGATGGCCGAGCGGCCGGCGGCCGTGCGCCTGCACGACGACGTCGAGCCGGAGCTCGACGCGCTCTCGGCGGCCGGGCGCGTGCTGGGGGCGATCACGAACGGCAACTTCCCGTTCGCGCAGCTCGACGTGGCGCGGCGGTTCGCCTTCATCGTCCACGCCGAGGAGGTGGGCGAGCTGAAGCCCGCCCCGGCGGCGTTTCACCACGCCGTGGAGCTGTCCGGCGGAGACCCGGCCAGGTGGGTGCACGTCGGCGACGGCCTGGACACCGACATCGAGGGTGCGCAGGCGTGCGGCATGAAGGCGGTCTGGATCAACCGCGCCGGCATCGCCCTGCCCGCCGGCTACGCCCCCGACGCCGAGCTGCCGACGCTCACCGGCCTCGCCGCCGTGGTCACCCGCCTGCTCGCTGAATAACCGGTGCCAGGCACCAATATTCACGCGCCCGGCAGGCGTGCCCGGCCGTCATGCAGCTCGGCCAGGCCGTCGCGCACCAGCGAGACGAGCGCCTCGGCGTCGGCGTCGCCGTCGGGCAGCGAGCCGGCTGTCGCGATCGCGCGCAGGAGCGTCGCCCGGCGCTGGCGGAACGAGCCCTCGAAGCGCGACTGACGCCGAAGCGGCGCGAACGTCATACCGCGCGACGGGCATCCGGGCGCGAGCGGGCAGCCCTCGCAGCGCGGCCGGCGGGCGATGCAGACCTCGCGGCCCAGGTCGAACAGCGCCTGGTTCCACTCGTATGCGCGGCCTGGCGGGGGCTGCGGGTGGGGCTCGCCGAACGCCCGCCCGAGCACGCGCTTGGCGTTCGTGTCGGGGGCCGCGATCTGGGCGCCGAAGGCAAAGCACGCGATCGCCGCGGCGGTGTAGGGGCCGACGCCGGGGAGGCACTCGAGCTCCGCGGGCTCGCGCGGGAACCCGCCCCGCTCGGTCACCGCGACCGCGCACCGGTGTAGGAGCACCGCCCGGCGGTTGTACCCAAGGCCACTCCAGGCGGTGATCACGTCGGCCGGCGCGGCCGCGGCGAGCGCCTCGGCGGTCGGCCAGCGCTCGAGCCACTCGGTGTAGCGTGGCACGACCCGCGCGACCTGCGTCTGCTGCAGCATCACCTCGGACACGAGGATCGCGTACGGATCGTGGGTGTGGCGCCAGGGGAGATCGGCGCGATTCTTGGCCCACCAGGCGAGCAGCAGCTCCTGCATCCGCCGCAACGCTAGTGCACGAGCGCCGCCGGAACCCCAGGGGTGACCTCGTACAGGCCCGGAGCTACGACCCCGCCACCCGCTCGCGCTGACGATCGTGGGTGCCCTCGGCGAACTCCTCGACGATCTTGCGACAGAAGGCGGGCAGGTCGTCGGGGTTGCGGCTCGTGACGAGACCGCCATCGGTGACGACCTCCTCGTCGACCCAGTCCGCTCCGGCGTTGCGCAGATCGGTGCGCAGGCTTGGCCAAGACGTCATGCGCGTCCCATCGACGACGCCGGCCTCGGCCAGCAACCACGGCGCATGGCAGATGGCGCCGACGGGCTTGCCCTGCTCGAAGAACGCGCGCACGAACCGGACCGCATCCTCGTCGGTGCGCAGCGCATCGGGGTTCGCGACGCCTCCGGGCAGCACGAGCGCGTCGTAGTCGGACGCGTCCGCGGTGGCGACCGTGCTGTCGACGGGGAACGTGTCGGCCTTGTCGTGGTGATTCATGCCCTGAATGCGGCCGCCTTCGAGCGACAGCAGGTCGGCCTGCGCGCCCGCCTTGCGGACGGCGGCGAGCGGCTCGGTCAACTCCACCTGCTCGACACCGTCGGTTGCGAGAAACGCGATCCTCTTTCCAGCCAGCTCTGGCATCCTCGACTCCTTCCTGGAGATCAACTATGACGCCCGTTCCCCTACCCGCGGTCGGGACCGGCGAAACGGCGGTCGTGTGTTTGCGGCGGGCGTCGCCGGGGCACCTGCGGCGTCGATGGAGATCGGTTTCCACCTGTCCAGCGAGGAGCTGGCGCCGGATCAGATGCTCGCCTCCGCGCGCCGCGCCGAGCAGGCCGGCTTCAGCTTCCTGACGGTCTCGGATCACTTCCATCCCTGGACGCACCGTCAGGGGCAGAGCCCGTTCGTGTGGGGCGTGCTCGGCGGCATCGCCGCGGTGACCGAGCGGATCGAGGTTGGGACCGCGGTCACCTGCCCGACGACACGCATCCATCCGGCGATCATCGCTCAGGCCGCCGCGACCGCCGCGGTGATGATGCCGGGCCGGTTCTTCCTCGGTGTCGGCACCGGAGAGGCGCTGAACGAGCACATCCTGGGCGACCGCTGGCCGTCGAGCGGCGTGCGCCGGGAGATGCTCGCCGAGGCGGTCGACGTGATCCGGCTTTTGTGGCGAGGCGGGTCACAGTCGCACTTCGGCACGTACTACACCGTCGAGCAAGCCACGATCTTCACGCGCCCGGACCAGCCGCCTCCGATTGTCGTCTCGGGCTTCGGCGAGCACTCGATCGACCTGGCGGCCCGGATCGGCGACGGCTACTTCAGCCTGTCGCCCGACCCCGCCGCGGTGACGCGGTATCGCGAGGGCGGCGGCGAGGGGCTCTGCTATGGCAAGCTCGACGTGGCGCTCGCCGAGTCGGAGCACGCGGCGCGCCGGCTGGCCTACGAGACCTGGCCGAACAGCGCCCTCGAGGGAGAGCTCGCCCAGATCCTCCCGCTGCCGGCGCACTTCGAGCAGGCGACCGCAAACGTCACACAAGACCTGGTCGCCGAAGCGATTCTGTGCGACCAGGACCCCGAGGCGCACATCGAGCGGCTGCGCGAGTTCGACCGGGCCGGCTTCGACCGGGTCGTGGTGCAGCAGGTCGGCGTCGACCAGGAGCGGTTCCTGCGCTTCTACGAGGACGCGATCCTTCCGGAATTCGCCGCGGTGCGAAGCGCATGAGCACCGACCCGAAACACGGCGAGCGATCTCACGGCGAGGACTATCCGGGGTCGACCGAGGGCGACAGCGCCGAGGAGCAGTACGACGCGCCGCCCGCCGCGCCGGATGCCCCGAAGGCACCCGATCCCGCGTCCAAGCCCAAACCGGGCCAGTAGCTACGCCTGCGGCTCGAGCGCGCGCAGCGCCTCGGCCCGGGTTTCGTACGGCGAGAACGTGTCGCGCACGTTGACCATCTCCATCAGGCGCGCGGCGAACCCTGCCGCGGGCGCGACGAGTACCAGCCGCTCGTCGTCGTTGGCCTCCGCGCGGCGGTGCGCGACGATCAGCTCTCGCAACACCGAGGAGTCCATGAACGTCACCGCCGAGAGGTCGACGACGAGGGTCGTCCCTTGCTCGAAAATGGCCGTGAGCTCGTCCTGAATGCGGGCGACGGTTGAGAGGTCGTGTTCGCCCGTGAGCTCGACGATCCAAAGCGTCGGACCGGTCCTGTCGACGGTTACTCGTCCAGCACCATCCGGTGACATGGTGATCCCCCCTGTTTGAGAAGGAGGGCGGAGCGAGACCTGTCCGAGGCCACCGCGGAACGTCCCTCTCCGCCGCGAACGAACGAGCCGCCCTGCTGGACTCGAGCCAATTCTAGAACGAGCAATCGAGGTTGGTCAAGTCTCCCGCGTCAGGCTGCGCGAACGGTCGTCGAGGCGTCGCCACGCCTTGGGGAACGCTGCGCGGGCGGCGCGCTTGCGCGCCTCCTGCATGCCCAGCAGCGCCGCAACCGCCAGGTGGGCCATCGGCCGCTCGAGCTCTGCGTCGACGCTCCTGAGCACCTCCGTCGCGACGACGGCGTCCTGGTGTTCGCCGAGCACGTCCTGGACGGCCTTGGCGCGCTTCGCGTAGCCGTGCATCCCGGAGACGCGGGCTGCGTCCGCCAGCTCCGCGGCATACCGGGCGCGCTTGATCGCCTTGCGCACTCGGTGCAGATCGGTGTCCGCGGGATCGTCGGCCAGGTGGCGCACCAGGCGCCGCGAGCGTCGATGCTCCTTCCGTACGACCTTGGCGACCGATCCGCCCTTCTCGCGTCGTGGTTCCGCAACCGCAACCTCGAGCCGGTTCAGGGCGCTCACATACCATGGCTCGGAGAGCGCCGCGACCAGCTCCGCCTGTGCACGGTCGCGTCGCCGGCGCACCCGCTCGACGACGTCGGTCGAGCCCGCCCGCTCCATGTCCGGGAGTGACGCCGCCTGACGTTGCAGATCCGCGAGCACCACATCGAGATCGCGGACATTCGCGAGCTCCCTGCCGGCAGGCCGAAGCGCCTGTCGCAGACCATCGGCCCACGTCCGGTCGACCAGCGGGCGGCCGGCCCGCAGCAGCTCACGCAGCCGCCGGATCGCGCCGCGGTGATCGTGCAGCTCCTCCGGATCGTCCCCCAGCCTGGTGCCGGGATCGTGATCCAGGATCGCCCGGTAGTTCCGGCGCAGGGCCGCGGTGAGGCTGTCGCCCGCCTCGGCGCCATGGCCGCCGATCGACGCATCGAGTGCCAGGAGAATCTCGGGCCGCCCGTCGGCGTCGACAGCCCCGGCGCGACGCAGCCGCCGCTCCAGCTTGCGCACCGCCCGGCTGTCACCCTCGGCGAGCTCGACCCGGATCTCCTCGAACTCGTCGAGCGTTCCTCGACCGTCAACCACCTCGATCGCGTCCACCACCACCCGGGCGACATCGACGCCGACGTCCTCGACCACCACTCCGGCGCGGCGCGTGCGCAGCGTCGCAACCGCCACCAGTGGGTGCCCGCGGGTATGGGCGAGCACGATGCGCGCGGCGTCCTCGGGCGGCCCGGCACCTGGGTCGGGCGCGTCCCACTCGCGTTCGAGCCGATCTCCGTCACGACGCAGGTCGAGCTGCCAGACCGCGGCGCCGCCCTCATCCGGCACGCACTGCCGCAGCGTGATCGATCCGGCTGCCAGCCGCAGGTCTTCCGTGTCGTAGTACGTGGAGGTCGACGATTGCTCGGGCAGCTCACGTCCCGGCAGCTCGAACCTCGAGAACCCGGGTCCGGGTCGCAACCTCACCGCTCGCTCCGCTCCAACCTTCATCGCTCGATACGTGCCCGGCTCCAGGCCCCTGAAAACGCGCTAGCCCGAGCGATCGGTGAGGAAGCTGATCGTGCCGCTCGTCTCGAGGACTGCGTACCGGACGGTCCCGAGGTCGGCGATGTTGTTCTGACGGGCCTGGGCCGCCAGCTCGCCCAGGCTGATCCGCTCGCGGCGGAGGTTCGACTCGAGCGGCCGGCCGTTCTCGAGCAGGATCACCGGCTCGCCGTCGAGCACGCGGCCGAAGCGTGGCAACCGGAAGGACAGGTACGCGGTGAGCATCGAGAGCAGCGTCATGGTCACGATGACGATCGCCGCTCCCGTGACCGAGAAGTCGTTCTGCGTCACCCCCTGCTGGACGAGATCGCCCAGCACGATCAGAAGGACGAGGTCATAGGGCTCCATCTTGGCCAGCTCGCGGCGGTTCACGACTCGCACGAGCAGCACGATCAGCGGGAACAGGATGAGGCAGCGCCCGACGAGATCCATCTACGGGAACACCGTGACGGTGGAGTTCAGGCCGACGAGCCGGGTCGTGCCGTCGTCGAGGACGATCGGCTCCCGCCGTTCCCAGGCGAGGTTGGTGGGATTGACCGACCACTCGAGCCAGGCGGTCATGTGTCCCCCGGCGCGAAGGGGAGGGTAGGTGAAGGTGACCGCCGATCCACGCGACGCCTGGGAGGCTGCCGGCGGCTGGTACGAGTTCAGCGTCATCCCGTCGAACCAGCCGCCGCCGAGGACGAGGGTCGGCTTCGCGATCCGCCGAGAGGTGCTGATGTCGATCCGGGTCTGGAAGATGAGGCCGCCACGCACCCGCGCCGGCGTCGACACCCTAAGGCGAACACCCTGGCCGGCGGCCTGCGAGGTCGCGGGCTGCTGCCCGAAGGCGTTGAGCGCCGCAAGCACGACGAAGAGGGTGAGGACCGCCACGACTCCGCGCACCACGAGTGGTCCGTGTCGGCGGCCGGCGAGGTCGCGATGACGCCGCAGGCGGAGTTCCGCGAGCGGCTCGTCGTCATGGTCAGCCATACCTGCGGTGTCCGGTCGTCAGCGACGTGCCTCGAATTCGGTTGTGGCGGCCGATACCCGCCGCCGACCGCCCACAAACCCCTGGTGTGGTTCGCCCGTTTACCGGCGAGGGGGCGCGGGGTAGGAGCGGCGGGTCCGACTCGTCCATGCCACGATCTGAGAGGTGATCCCCAATGTCCGCGAACGTCGCCGATTTCCTGTTGCAACGGCTCCGCGACTGGGGCGTCGGGCGTGTCTACGGGTATCCCGGCGACGGGATCAACGCGATCATCGGGGCATTCCGGCGCGCCGAGAACGACCCGGAGCTGATCCAGGTGCGTCACGAGGAGATGGCGGCGTTCATGGCGTGCGGCCACGCCAAGTTCACCGGCGAGGTCGGTGTCTGCCTGGCGACCTCCGGCCCAGGCGCGATCCATCTTCTGAACGGCCTCTACGATGCGAAGCTCGACCACCAGCCGGTCGTTGCGATCGTCGGCCAGCAGGCGCGAAGCGCCCTCGGCGGCAGCTACCAGCAGGAGGTCGACCTCGTCTCGCTGTACAAGGACGTGGCGCACGAGTTCGTCGAGATGGCGACCGAGCCGGCCCAGATCCGCCACCTGGTCGACCGGGCCGTGCGGATCGCGCTCGACCAGCGCACCGTCACGTGCATCATCGTGCCCAACGACCTCGCCTCGATGGACGCCGTCGAGACGCCGGCCCATGCGCATGGGACGATCCACTCGTCGATCGGCTATTCGCGTCCCGTCGTCGTGCCGGCGGACTCCGATCTGCACCGGGCCGCCGACATCCTGAACGGGGGCGACAGGGTTGCCATGCTCGTCGGCGCGGGCGCCCTGGGCGCCGCCGACGAGGTGCTCGCCGTCGCCGAGACGCTGGGCGCGGGCGTCGCCAAGGCGCTTCTCGGCAAGGCGGCGGTGCCCGACGACCTGCCGTTCGTCACCGGATCGATCGGCCTCCTGGGGACGCGCCCGAGCTGGGACATGATGATGGGCTGCGACACCCTGCTCATGGTCGGCTCGAGCTTCCCGTACTCCGAGTTCCTGCCGGAGGAGGGCAGTGCTCGCGGCGTGCAGATCGACCTCGACGCGCGCATGATCGGCCTGCGGTACCCGATGGACTCGCATCTCGTCGGAGACTCGGGAGCAACTCTGCGGGCGCTCGCGCCGTTGCTCGAGCGCAAGGCCGACCGGTCGTGGCGGGAGGAGATCGAGGCGGGCGTCGCCACGTGGCAGCGGCTGATGGAGGAGCGCGCCATGGACGATGCCGACCCGATCAACCCGCAGCGGCTCTTCTTCGAGCTCTCGAAGCGGCTTCCCGACGGTGCGATCATCACGTCCGACTCGGGCTCGGCGGCGAACTGGTACGCCCGCGACGTGCACATCCGCGCCGGGATGCAGGCCTCGCTCTCGGGCAACCTCGCGACGATGGGGGCGGGCGTCCCGTACGCGATCGCGGCCAAATTCGCCCACCCGCGCCGCCCCGTCATCGCCCTGGTCGGCGACGGCGCATTCCAGATGAACGGCATGAGCGAGATGCTCACGGTCGCCAAGTACCGCCACCTGTGGCCGGACCAGCGCCTGATCGTGCTCGTGCTCCATAACAACGACCTGAACCAGGTCACATGGGAGCAGCGCGTGATGGAGGGCGATCCCCGGTTCGACGCCTCGCAGGATCTGCCCGACTACGACTACGCGGCGTTCGCCGAGTCGGTCGGCCTGCGCGGCATCCGCGTCGATGATCCCGACCAGGTGGGCGCGGCGTGGGACGAGGCGCTGCGCGCCGACCGCCCGGTCGTCATCGATGCGGTCACCGACCCCGAGGTGCCGCCGCTTCCGCCCCACATCACGTTCGAGCAGGCGGTCAACTTCGCCGAGGCGGTCGTGCACGGCGACTCCGGACGGCGCGGGATGATCACGCAGTCCCTGCGGCAGGCCGCGCATGGGCTCGTTCCCGGGCGATGACCCTCGCGGCTGAAGGCGGGCCGCAGACGACCGGCCTCTCGGCCCCGGTCGCCGCTCTCGACGTGTCCGCATACACGGTGCCGACGGACGAGCCGGAGTCCGACGGCACGGCCGAGTGGGACTCGACGACCATCGTCGTCGTGCACGCGCACGGCGGCGGTGAGACGGGGCTTGGCTACACCTACGGGAATGTGGCCAGCGGCACGGTCGTCGAGTCGGTGCTCCGGGACGTCGTTGTCGGGCGCGACGCGATGGCGGTGGGTGCGTGCTGGGAGGCGATGGGGCGCGCGTGCCGAAACCTCGGCCGTCCCGGCGTGGCGTCGATGGCGATCGCCGCCGTCGACACGGCGCTCTGGGATCTCAAGGCGCGCCTTCTCGGACTCCCGCTGGTGACGCTGCTCGGCGCGGTGCGTGACGAGGTGCCCGTCTACGGCAGCGGCGGCTTCACGTCGTACACCGACGCGCGTCTGGCCGATCAGCTCGGCGGCTGGGTCGCGCAGGGCATCCCGCGGGTGAAGATGAAGGTCGGCCGCGACCCCGATCGCGACGTCGAGCGCGTCGGCGTCGCCCGCGGCGCGATCGGCCCGGGCACGGAGCTCTATGTCGACGCCAACGGCGCCCTCTCGCGCACGCAGGCCCTGCGCTTCGCTGACCGCTGTGCCGAGCACGACGTCACCTGGTTCGAGGAGCCCGTGTCATCGGACGACCTCGACGGCATGCGGTTCGTGCGCGACCGCGCACCCGCCGGGATCGACGTCGCCGCCGGCGAGTACGGCTACATGCTCTCGTACTTCGAGGCGATGCTCGCGGCCGGAGCGGTCGACTGCCTGCAGGCCGACGTGACCCGCTGCGAGGGCATCACCGGCTTTCTGAAGGTCGCGGCGCTGTGCCAGGCGCGATCGCTCGAGCTCTCGGCGCACTGCGGGCCGGCGATCCACCTGCATCCATGCTGCGCCGCGCCGTCGGTTCGCCATGTCGAGTACTTCCACGACCACGTCCGCATCGAGCGGCGTCTCTTCGACGGGGTCGCTGAGCCCGTCGACGGAGCGCTGCATCCCGACCTCTCCCGCCCCGGCAACGGCCTCGAGCTGCGGCACGCGGATGCCGGGCGCTACGCACACTAGATGGTTCACTCCGAATCCGACGCGCGCCTGGACGCACGACCGCCGCGATATGACGGGCTCCGGCGGGACTGCGGCTGTGAACCGTCGCATCGCCGCGTCCTCGGTCGCGCCCATATTTCGGCCCAATACGAACGCTTCCTGCGTCCTTGCGCTGCTCGGCTCACAGCCGCCCAGGACACCACGCGAATCCGGAATGAACCATCAAGGAGAAGACCATGTCGCTCGCAACCCGCACCACCGGTCGCCTGCTCGGGAACCTCCGCGCCGGCCGCATGCAGAAGACGCTCGCCGCGGCCGCCGCTCTGAGCGCCCCGCCGATGGCGTTCGAGATCTACCTCGAGCACTACAAGGCGTCATTCGGCGACCGGTGGATGTGGACGCCGATCGTGCTCACGCCCCCGCTCACGGCGGCAGGCGTCGCCGCGATCTTCTCTGAACGGGCGGCGCGGACGGTGCTCCCCGCCGTCTCCGCGCTGTACGCCGCCGACGGTCTGGTGGGCGTGGTCACCCACCTGCGCGGCGTCCACCGAAAGCCCGGGGGCCTGCGAAACGCGACCTACAACCTCGTGATGGGCCCGCCCCTGCTCGCGCCGGGAGCGCTGCTCCTGATCGGCGGATTCGGGCTGCTCGCGCCGCTGATGGCGCGGGAGCGCTGAGATGGGGCACGACTTCCGGCGGGCGCACCACCTGCCGAAGGTCCGCGGCGACGCGGGGACCGCCGACCCCTATGAGCTGCCTCGGCAGCGCCGCGGGACGACCCCGCAGATGCACGGCCGCTACCCCGACTACGACGTGCTCGCAGAAGCGGACGCGTGGGACGAGCCGACGCGGAAGATCGTGCTCGCCCGCGTCGAGGACGTGCCGGCGCGCCGGTTCTTCACCGTCGCCGAAGCCGCCACGCTGGCGGCGTTCTGCGACGAAGTGCTGGCGCAGGACTCCGAGCCGCGGATCCCTGTGCTCGCCTTCGTCGACGCCAAGCACGCGGCGGGGAAGACCGAGGGCTACCGGTACGCCGGGATGCCGGCCGACGGCGACACGTGGCGGCTCGTTGCGCGCGGCCTCGACGAGGCCGCCGGCGGCGGCGAGGGTGCATACGCGCGCGCCGGCACCGAGCCGCGCGAGCAGATCGTCGCCGCCTTCGCCTCGGGCGAGGTCTCCGGCGGCGCGTGGGACCGGCTCGATGTGAGCCGGGCCTGGAGCGTCGTCATGCGCGACGCGCTGGGCGCGTTCTACGCCCACCCATGGGCCTGGAACGAGATCGGCTTCGGCGGGCCGGCCTATCCCCGCGGCTATGCCCGGATGGGCATCGGCCTGAGTGAGGCCTGGGAGGGAGCCGAGGCGGTCGACCCCGATCCCGTGCCGGACGTGAAGCGGAAGGGGTTCGAGTGAGCATCGCCGATCTCCTCAAGGGTTCGGTCATGCCGGCGGACAACGACTCCGCACGGCTGCTTCACCCGACCCGCCGAGACGTCCCCGGCCGTGACCGCATGCGCCGCTACAGCGACGACGACGAGGTCGACATGCTCATCGTCGGCTGCGGCGCCGGCGGCGGCGTCCTCGCCCAGCGGCTCGCGCGCGCCGGCTGGCGCGTGTGCGTCCTCGAGCGGGGGCCGTTCTGGGACCCCGAGCGCGACTGGGTCTCCGACGAGGCCGGCTCCGAGCACATCTACTGGAACGACGTGCGCATCGTCGGCGGCGAGGACCCGGTCGAGATGGGCAAGAACAACTCCGGCCACGGCGTCGGCGGATCGATGGTGCACTACGCCGGCTACACGCCCCGCTTCCATCCCTCCGACTTCGAGACGCGGAGGCGCGACGGCGTGGGCGCTGACTGGCCGATCGGCTACCGCGACCTGCGCGAGCACTACGGGCTCGTCGAGCGTGAGCTTCCCGTCGCCGGCCAGGACTGGCCGTGGGGCGACCCGCACAGCTACCCGCACTCGCCGCATCCCATCTGCGGAGCGGCCGAGCGGGCGTGGGCGGGCGCGCGGAAGCACGGGATCGAGATGCGCGTCGGCCCGGTCGCGATCGCAAACGGCGTCTTCGGCAACCGCCCGCACTGCATCTACCGCGGCTTCTGCCTGCAGGGCTGCAAGGTGAACGCGAAAGCGAGCCCGCTCGTCACGCACGTCCCCGACGCGCTCGAGCACGGCGCCGAGATCAGGGCGGACTCGATGGCGGTGCGCCTCGTGATCGACGACGCCGGCCGGTGCGAGGGGGTCGTCTATCTCCGGGAAGGCCGCGAGCGCTTCCAGCGCGCCGCCGCCGTCGCGGTGTGCGGCTACTCGATCGAGTCGCCGCGGCTGCTTCTGCACTCGACCGCGCCCGGCTTCCCGCAGGGCGTCGGGAACGACCACGACCAGGTCGGGCGCTACCTGATGGTGCAGGGGGCGCCGCAGGTGGCCGGACGCTTCCCCGAGCTGCTGCGGATGTACAAGGGGCCGCCGCCGGAGGTGTCATCCGAGCAGTTCTACGAGACGGATGGCGCGCGTGGCTTCGCGCGTGGATTCTCGATCCAGACCGTGAGCCCGCTGCCGATCGGATGGGCCGAGCACGTGCTGGCCGACGGCCATCGCGGCGCGGCGCTGCGCGAGTACATGCGCGACTACAACCACTGGGCCGTGCTCGGCGCGCTGTGCGAGCTGCTGCCGCTGCCCGGAAATCGCGTGACGCTCGCCGACGAGAAGGACGTTTTCGGGATGCCGCTGGCGCGTTTCGACTACTCGCAGTGCGACAACGACCGCAGAAACATCGCGTTCGCCAAGCGGACGCTGCACGACATCTGGGAGTCGGCGGGCGCCCAGGACGTGCTCACGATCGATCGCTACGCGCACCTTGTCGGCGGCTGCAGGATGGGCGCCGATCCGGAGACGAGCGTCGTCGACGCAGACCATCGCGTGTGGGGGACCGCGAACGTGTTCGTCTGTGACGGCAGCGTGATGCCCACCCAGGGCAGCGCGAACCCCGCGCTCACGATCATGGCGCTGGCGTCGCGGCTGGCCGGGCGGCTGGCCGGCGGACACGTCGCGGCGGCCGGACCCCGGCAGTCCAGGGTGGTGCAGGCATGACTGCGCGCCGCTCGGATCCCGAAGTCGTCGTCGTCACCGGCGCCTCCGCCGGCGTCGGCCGCGCGATCGCGCACGAGTTCGCCCGCCGGGGCGCGGCGGTCGCCCTGCTGGCGCGCGGCCTGCAGGGCCTGAGCGAGGCCGCCCGCGAGGTCGAGGAGCTCGGGGGCATCGCGCTCGTCCTCCCCGTCGACGTCGCCGACCCCGACCAGGTCGAGGCCGCCGCCGCGGCGGTCGAGGAGCGGTTCGGGCACATCGACGTGTGGGTGAACAACGCGATGGCCACGATCTTCGCCCCCGTCTCCGAGATCACCGCCGCCGAGTTCGTCCGCGCCACTCAGGTGACCTATCTGGGCACCGTGTTCGGCACCATGGCGGCATTGCGGCGGATGACGCCGCGCGACCATGGGGCCATCGTCCAGGTCGGCTCGGCCCTGTCATACCGCGCGATCCCGCTCCAGTCGGCCTACTGCGGCGGCAAGTTCGCGATCCGCGGCTTCACGGACTCGGTGCGCACGGAGCTCCTTCACGACCGCAGCCGCGTGTGGATCTCGATGGTGCAGCTGCCCGCCGTGAACACGACCCAGTTCGGCTGGTGCCGCACGAAGCTCCCGAACCATCCGCAGCCGGTGCCGCCGATCTTCCAGCCCGAGGTGCCCGCGCGAGCGGTCGTCTGGGCGGCGCACCACCGCCGGCGCGAGGTCACTGTCGGCGGAAGCGCCGTCAAGGCGATCGTCGGCCAGAAGCTCGCTCCGCGCTTCGCCGACTGGTACCTCGCGCGCACCGGGTACGACTCGCAGCAGATCGCCGATATGCCCGTCGCCCCCGACCGGCCGAGCAACCTGTTCGAACCCCTGCCCGACCAGGCCGCGACGCACGGCATGTTCGACGACCGGGCGGCCGACCGAAGCGACCAGGCGTGGGCGACGACCCATCGCGGGCTGATCGGCTCTGCCGCCCTGGCCACCGTCCTCGGCGCGGCCCTCGTGCGCCGGACTCGATGAGCCTGCCGCTCCCGCCGTCCGGCGAGCAGATCGAGATCGTCCACGGCGACCAGCGGGCGTGGGTCGTCGAGGTGGGCGGCGCGCTGCGCACGTATCGGGTGAACCGTCACGAGGTGCTGGACGGATACGGCGCCGCCGAGCGGTGCACGGACGCCCGCGGCCAGTCGCTCATCCCGTGGCCGAACCGCCTGCGCAACGGCAGCTACCGCTTCGCAGGCGAAGAGCGCCAGCTCCCTCTCAGCGAGCCCGCGCGCCGAAATGCCATCCACGGCCTCGTGCGCTGGTCGAGCTTCGCTGTCGCCCATCGCGAATCCGACCGCGTGACGATGCGCCACGTGCTTCACCCCCGCGACGGCTATCCGTTCATGCTTCGCATCGAGATCGACTATTCACTGTCGGCCGCGGGTCTTGCGGTCACGACCACCGCCACCAACGTGGGTGCCGAGCGGTGCCCGTTCGGGGCCGGCGCCCACCCCTACATCGCGGCGGGCACGCCGCGGATCGACCCCGCAACGCTTCGGGCGCCGGGACGGACGCGCCTGCTCGCCGACGAGCGCGGCATCCCCACCGGGGCCGCACCCACCGAAGGCGGCGAGCACGATTTCAGGATCGCGCGGACGATCGGGGCGACGGTGCTCGACACGGCGTACACCGACCTCGAACGGGGAGCCGACGGTCGCGCCGTGGTCGAGCTCGCAGCCGCGGACGATGGCGTCGCCGTCTCGGTGTGGCTCGACGAGACCTATTCGTACGTGATGCTCTTCACCGGCGACTCGCTGCCGGAGCCGGAGCGCCGCAGGCGGAGCCTCGGCGTCGAGCCCATGACATGTGCGCCCGACGCGTTTCGCTCCGGCGACGGGCTGCTGGTCCTCGAGCCCGGCGAGTCCCACACCGGCTCATGGGGCATCACGTGCCGGCATCGGTGAGTGGGGATTGTGGAGATCGGCTCCCGGGTACGGAGCATGCACTCCAGACTGGAAGGCGGCACGGTGGACGGCGAGACACACGACAAGGGTGACCGGATCGAGGGCGACACCGATCCTCCGTCCGGCGATCTGGATGCGCCCGCGGTGCCGTTCCTCGATCGCAGATCGCGTGTCCGTCCGTTCGCCGAGTCGGCGTTCGTCCGTGTGATCGCGACCAGCGGGATTGTGGGCATCTGCGTCGCCATCGCCGCGATCCTTGGCAGCCAGTCCGTCCACGGGTGGGTCATCGGGCTGGTGGTCTCGGTCGTCAGCGTCGTCCTGGCCGCGATCCTGTGGTCGTCGCGGACTCTGTGAACGCCGGCGTGCCTGGGAGGCTCGTTCGCTGATGGGCTCGACCGGCGACACTCGTCGCTCGCGGG
>DASXZF010000312.1:0-13013 GCA_036502065.1 Gaiellales bacterium | reverse complement strand
GGCATCGGCGGCCTCCTGCTCGCGCTGAGCGGCCCGGCCACCGTTTTCGGCGTCTGCGCCGCCGTGTTCGTCTGGTCGGCGGCGCTGATCGCCCTCGTGCCCGAACCGGCGCGGGCGGCGCCCGCCGCCGGTGCGAAAGAGGGCGGCGAGGGCCTCCTGCGCACCGCGGGCGCGGGGTTCCGCGTGCTCGGGTCGACTCCGCTCTTGGCGACGGTCGTCGGCGTCTACGCGCTGCAGGCGCTCGTGGCGGGTGCTCTCGGCGTGTTCACGGTCGTGGTCGCGCTGCAGGTGCTGCACATCGGAAACGCCGGGGTCGGCTACCTCGACTCGGCCTTCGGCGTCGGCGGCATCCTCGGTGGTGTCGCGGCGGCCGCCCTGGCCGGTGGGCGGCGCCTCGCACTCGCGTTCGCGGCCGGGGTGCTCGCGTGGGGCCTCGGCATCGTCCTCGTCGGCTTCGCCGGGAGCGCGGTGCTCGTCGTGGTGCTCCTGGCCGGCATCGGGGCCGGCAACACGGTCGTCGACGTGGCGGCAGTCACGCTCCTGCAGCGCGCCGCGCCGCCCGAGGCCATCGGGCGCGTGTTCGGCGTCCTCGAGAGCATCCTGCTGGCGGCGATCGGCGCCGGCTCGATCGCCGCACCGGCCCTGATCGCGGTCATCGGGGTGCGGCCCACGATCGTCGTCACGGGTCTCGTCCTGCCGGTCGCCGTGGCCGTCTCGGGCCGGTGGCTCGTGCGCCTCGACACCGCTCCGGCGGCGACGGCCGCCCACGTGCAGCTGCTGCGCGAGCTCGTCGTCTTCGCGCCGCTGTCGCTCCCGGCACTCGAGGGCATCGCCGCCCACCTGCGCCCGGTCGACGTCGCGGCGGGCACGGCCGTCGTGCGCGAGGGCGAGCCCGGCGACGAGTTCTACATCGTCGAGGAAGGGGCGCTCGCGGTCACCGTGGCCGGCGAGCCGCGCCCGCCGATCCACCCCGGCGGGTTCTTCGGCGAGATCGCGCTCCTGCGCGACACGCCGCGTACCGCAACCGTGTCGGCCACAACCGACTGCCGGCTGCTTGCCCTGGGCCGCGAGCAGTTCCTCGCGGCGGTCACCGGCCATGCCGAGAGCGCGGCGGCCGCCGACCTGGTCGTGGCGCGCCGGCTGGGCGCACTGCGCCCGGCCGTGTCGGCGATCTAGCCCCTGGTTAGGCTTGGCCCTCGGCCGGGCCGGGGGCGTCGGCGGGCAGGAGCTTCATCAGATGCGCCAGCACGCTCGGCGAGAGGTCGTAGCCCTGCTCGCGCAGCGTCCCGTCGGCATCCTCGCGCAGTGCCTCACGGAAGCCGCCGTCGCCGCGGGCGCGGTCGAGGATGTCGCTGAGCTCTGCGCTCAGGAAGGGCAGCTCCTGCGCGACCTGCACCCAGCCCGCGGGCGCCTCGGGCAGCAGCCGCAGCAGGCGGCCAAGCTCGTGTTCGTCCATGCTCATGTCCCACCAGACGCGCCGGGCGCGCCGTCTCTTCCCTCGAGCTCGCGGCGCAGCCGCTCGAGGCAGCGGCTGATCCTGCTTGCGATGGTCCCGGCCGGGATCCCGAGCGCAGCCGAGATGGTGCGGTAGGGCTCGTCGCGGCAGAAGAACCGGTCGAGGATCTCGGCGCAGCCGGGCGGCACGCGCGTCAGCGCCTGGCGCACGGCGAGCGCCTCGTCGAGGTCGGCCAGGCGGTCGTCGACGTCGGTGACCGTCGTCTCGTTCAGCTCCTCGTGCGCGCGGGCGCGGCGCAGGTGATCGGTGCACATGTTCCGGGTCACCTGCGCGATCCAGCCTCGCAGCGCATCGTCGTCGCGCAACGTCTCGAGCCGCTCGAAGACGCGCGCGAACACGTCCTGGAAGACGTCCTCGGCATCGCTCTCGGGCAACCGGTAGCCGCGCATGATGATCGCATAGACGTAGCGCGAGTACTCCGCCACGAGCTCGCGCCAGGCATCCGGGTCGCCACGCCGGCAGCGCTCGACCAGGTCGGTCGGGGCTGCGGCGGGTCGGAGGGGCACATCCATCGACGGGCATGGTCCGCGACCGCGTGGCGCGAGTCAAGCTGGTAGCGTCACCGGCATGCGCGCGGTCGTGTTCCGGGATCCGAGCGAACCCGTCGAGGTGCTCGACGTCGAGCTCGACGACCCGCAGGCCGGCGAGGTGCGCGTCCGCATCGCGGCTGCGGGCGTCTGCCACTCCGACCTGCATGTGCGCCGGGGCGAATGGGACGTGGCGACGCCGGTTGTGATGGGGCATGAGGGCAGCGGCACCGTCGTCGCGGTCGGCGCCGGCGTCGAGTCCGTGCACGAGGGCGACCGCGTCATCCTGTCGTGGGTGCCGAGCTGCGGCCGCTGCCGCACGTGCCTGGCGGGCCAGCCCGCGCGGTGCGAGCTCTGTGCCAACGTCCTCGCCCCGCAGGGAGTGCTCTACGACGGCACGACCAGGCTGCACCGGGGCGGCGAGCGGCTCCACCACTACCTGGCCGTGTCGTCGTTCGCCGAGGAGGTGGTGGTGCCCGAGTCGGGCGCCATCCCGATCCATGCGGATGCGCCCCTCGACGTGCTGGCCCTGGTCGGATGCGGCGTTGCGACCGGTGTCGGCGCCGTGCGCCGCACGGCCGCCGTTCCCGAGGGCGCCTCGGTGGCGGTGATCGGCTGCGGCGGCGTCGGCCTGTCGGTCGTGCAGGGCGCGCGACTGGCCCGGGCGGGCCGGGTGATCGCGATCGACCTCGACCCCGAGCGCGGCGAGCTGGCGCGGACGCTCGGTGCCACCGATGCCTTGACGGCCGGCGACGGCGACGTCGTCGAGCACGTGCGCGATCTCACGGGCGGAGGCGTCGACTATGCCTTCGATGCGATCGGCAAGGTGCAGACGACCGAGCAGGCGGTGCAGATGCTCGGCATCGGCGGCACCGCCGTCGTGGTCGGCCTGCCGCCGGCCGGCGCGCGGGCGGCCTTCGACCCGCTCGCCCTGGCCGAGCGCGAGCAGCGCATCGTCGGCTCCAACTACGGCAGCACCATCCCGAGCGAGGACTTCCCCGAGCTCGTGTCGCTCTACCTGGCGGGCGACCTGCGGCTCGACGAGCTCGTGAGCGGCCGCCGGCCGCTCGAGGCAGCCGAGGCCGCGCTCCAGGATCTGGCCGCCGGGCGCGCGCTGCGCACCCTGCTCGTTCCCTCCCTGTAGGGCCGAACCCGGCCGCGCGCGTTCCGCTGCTGGGCGCTTCGGCCTGCTGATATGCTCGGCGCTGCCTAGGTGGTGACTATGTAAGAAGGGGGCGTCGTTGGACGGACGCGTGGTGCCGATCGGTGAGGCTTCGAAGGCGCTGGGCGTGAGTGTGGACACGGTCCGGCGGTGGGAGCGGTGCGGGCGGCTCGAGACGCAGAGGGATGGACGCAACCGGCGGCTGATCGCCATTTCGGAGATCGAGCGGCTCGGCGGTCACATGCCGACGGTGGTCGGCGATGGGTTCTCGGCCCGCAACCGGTTCGAAGGGGAGGTGGAGAGCGTCGAGGTGACGGGCGTGATCGCGCAGGTCGTGATCAAGGCCGGGCCACATCGGGTGGTCTCGGTCGTGACCCGTGACGCCGTCGAGGAGCTTGGGCTTGCCCCCGGCATCGCGGCCGTCGCGACGGTCAAGGCAACGTCGGTGATGGTGGGGAGGATATGAGCACACGCTTGAAGACAATGGCGCTCGTGGCGGGGGTCGCGCTCGCGGCTGCGGCCTGCGGCGGGTCGTCGGGTTCGGGATCGTCGGGGGGCTCCTCCGGAGGATCCTCGGGAGGCACGCTGTACGTGTCGGCGGCGGCGTCGCTGACGAACGCGTTCACCAAGCTGGTCTCGACGTATCAGAGCCAGAACCCGGGCTGGAAGGTCAAGCTCGAGTTCGACGGCTCCGACGTGCTGGAGGCGCAGATCCTGCAGCACGCGCCGGCGGACGTCTACGCCGCGGCGAGCCCGAAGTACCCCGAGATCCTGCAGGGGAAGAAGCTGCTCGGAGCGACGACGAACTTCGCGACGAACACGCTCGTGCTGGTGACGCCGAAGAGCAATCCGGCCCACATCTCGACGCCGCAGGACCTGACCAAGGGCAGCCCCAAGATCATCGTCGCCGACCCGGCCGTGCCGCTCGGCTCCTACACCGAGGAGGTGCTGACGAACCTGGGCATCGACGAGACGAAGCTCAACATCGTCAGCAAGGAGCAGAATGCCGAGGACGTGCTCGCGAAGCTCACCTCCGGTGAGGCGGACGCGGGGTTCGTGTACGTGACCGACGCGCTGTCGCAGAAGTCGAAGCTCAAGGAGATCCATTTTCCCGCCTCGGCGGACGCGACTGCGACGTATCCGATCGGGATCGTCAGCTACAGCAAGAACACGAAGGCGGCGCAGAATTGGATCGACCTGGTGATGAGCACGCAGGGACAAACCGTCTTGAAGCAGTTCGGCTTCGGGGCGGCGCCTACGGGCTGATCACCGTCCTGCTCGGCCTGGCAGCGGCAGCCTTCTTCGGGCTGCCGCTGCTGGGCGTGTTCCTGCAGGGGAACCTGCACCACGGCTTCTCGTCCGAGACGGCCCGGGCGGCGTTCCGCGTCACGGCCGAGACGAGCGCGGCGTCGCTCGCAGCGATGCTGATCGTCGGCACTCCCGTCGCCTATCGCATCGCGACCACCCGGTTCCCCGGAAAGACGCTGCTCGTGACCCTGTTCGAGCTGCCGCTCGTCCTGCCGCCGGCGGTGGCCGGGATCGGCCTCTTCGCCGCGTTCGGCCGCACCGGCCTGCTCGGCGGCAGCCTGAGCGCGCTCGGGATCGAGCTGCCGTTCACCAAGGCCGCGGTGGTGATGGCGATGACGTTCGTGGCCGGGCCGCTCTACCTGCGCCAGGCCCAGGCGGCGTTCGCCGCCGTCGACCCCGACATGCTGTCCGCCGCGCGCACGCTCGGCGCCGGCCGGTTCAAGGTGTTTGCGCGGGTGGCGGTGCCGCTCGCCGGGGCCGGCCTGGGTGCCGGCGCGGCGCTCGCCTGGGCGCGCGCGGTCGGCGAGTTCGGGGCGACGATCATGTTCGCCGGCAGCCTGCAGGGGGTGACGCAGACCGCGCCGATCGCGACCTACCTGCTGTTCGAGCAGGGCGACTTCGGCACGGCGCTCGCGCTCGGAGCCAGCCTGATTGCGCTGAGCGGCGCCGTCCTGCTCGTCGTGAAGCTGATCGTGCGGGGGAGGACGCTTCGCTTCGAGCCCATGTGACCTACCCGTTGCGGGACTTCTCGGTCGACGTGGCCCTGGAGGTCGCGGCGCCCACGGCGCTCGTCGGCCCGTCTGGCGCCGGCAAGTCGACCATCCTGCGCCTGATCGCGGGGCTGTTGCGACCGACGGCCGGAGAGGTCGCGTGCAACGGCGACACATGGTTCGGCCCGGGCGTGAACGTGCCGGTCGAGCGGCGCCGGGTCGGGTTCGTCTTCCAGGACTACGCACTGTTCCCGCACATGACCGTCGCCGCCAACGTGGCCTTCGAGGCCCGGCTCGACCCGGATGAGATGCTGCGTCAGCTCGGCATCGAGCATCTGGCGCGGGCGCGGCCCGGCGACCTGTCGGGCGGTGAGCGGCAGCGGGTGGCCCTGGCCCGGGCGCTCGCCACCGAGCCGCGGCTCCTGCTCCTGGACGAGCCGCTCGCCGCGCTCGACCCGGGCACGCGCACCTCTGTGGCGGGCGAGCTGGCCGGTGTGCTCCAGCGCACCCGGATCCCGACGATCACCGTCACGCACTCCTACGAGGAGGCGACGATGCTCGCCGAGCACGTCGTCGTCGTCGACCGGGGGCGGATCGTCCAGTCCGGGACCGGGGAGGAGCTCCTGCACTCGCCGGCGAGCCGGTTCGTAGCCGATTTCGCCGGCGTCAACTACCTGGCAGGGCATGCGCACGGCCCACTCGTGCACCTGCCCGACGGCTCCGTGATCCACGCCACCGACGCGGCCGAAGGCCCCGTCGCGGTGCTCGTCGCGCCGTGGGAGATCACGCTCGGCCTGAAGCCGCCCACGGATACCTCGGCCATGAACCACCTGCAGGGCATCGTCGAGCGCGTGACGGTGCACGGCAACCGCGCCCGCGTGACGGTCGGCGGCCTCACGGCCGAGGTGACGCCCGCCTCGGTGGAGCGCCTCGGCATCCGCGGCGGCCTGCCCGTGGTTCTGTCGTGGAAGGCGACGAGCACGCGCGTCGTCCCGCGGGCCGCCTCCGACGTGCGTTAGGGCACCTGCCGGTGGGGGCGGCCGAGCCGCGCCCGCATCCCCTCGACCGACTCGTCCAGCCCGTGCAGCTCGCGCTCGAGAGCCGCGATGCGCAGATCGGCCGGCCCGGTCGCGTGGCCCGCCGCAGCCTGGCGCTCGCGGTAGCGGCGCAGCACCTTGAGCTGCGAGCGCACGAAGAATCGCTCCCGCCTCGCGTCGATCAGCTCCCGGTCGGGGTCGGTGGCCATCGGGCCGGAAGTATCGTGCACGCGGGCACCTTCCGAATTCGCCGCACCGCACTTAGCATGGGAGGCACGGCCGTCGTCCCTTCCACCCGCATCTGTCCGCACTGCCGTCAGCCGACCCGGGCCGAGTGGCCGGTCTGCGACGGCTGCGCGCGCTCGCTGCCCGCCTACCGGCCGCAGCCCGATCTCCGGCTGATGGCCGAGATGGAGCGATGGGAGCGCGCGAACCCGCGTCCGCTCGACGGGGCAGCCGTGACGCGGCGGACGCTCAAGTGGCTGTGGGCAGGCGCCGTGGTGCTCTCGGCGCTCGACCTGCACTTCGGCCGCCGGATCGGGCCGGTCAACTCGGTCTGGGACGACCTGGCCGTCGGCTCGCTCACGCTCGCGTTCGCGGCGACGCTCGTCGGCGTCTTCGTCGTCGGGTTCCTGTCGGCACGCGACCCGGCTCCGGCCTGGCGGCGGGAGCGCGCCGCGCTCGAGCACCGGCTCGGGATCGGCTCGCACCACGACGGGTAGCGTCGGCGATCAGGCGGCGTAGCGCTCCGCGGCCTCGACCTGCTCGGCCGGAACCGCGCAGAAGGCGTCGACGACCTGCGGATCGAACTGCGTGCCGGAGTGCCGGCGCAGCTCTGCCAGCGCCTCGGCACGGCTGACGCCGGCCTGGTAGACCTGGTCGGTGGTCATCGTGTCGTAGGCGTCACAGACGCTGATGATCCGCGACCCGAGCGGGATCTCCGCGCCGCTCAGCCTATCCGGATAGCCGCGCCCGTCGAAGCGCTCGTGGCTCGACCGCACGAGCTCCGCGATCGGCACGAGGGCGGGCGCCGCGCGGATGATGCGCTCGCCGATGACCGTGTGCCGCTGGAAGAATTCCCACTCGTCGGCGGCGAGGCTGCCCGGCTTGTCGACGATCTCGCCCGGGATCGCGGTGTGGCCGACGTCGTGCAGGCGCGCGGCCAGGGTGACCTTGCGCGTCTCGCTGTCCGACAGGCCCATCTGGCCGGCGGTCAGCTCGGTCAGGCGGGCGACGCGTTCGACGTGGTCGACGAGGCCCGGCCCGCGCTCGTTCATGAGAGCCATCAGCACGTCGGTGCTCTGGCGGTCGGCCGACGGCCGTCCGGCCGCCTTGTCGTCGTAGAGCCGGACGTCGGCGACGTGCAGCGCCGCCTTGATCGTGGCCGCGTCGTCGGGGAGCTGCGCGACGCCGTAGGAGGCGCCGACCTCGAAGGCGTCGCCCCGCTCCGACAGCGCAGACCACGCTGACCAGATCGTCTTGGCGGGGTCGTCGGCCGGGGCAAGCACGCAGAACTCGTCGCCGCCCATACGGTAGGCCGTGCCGCCGAGCGTCGTCACCGCGCTGTGCAGGCGTGCGCCCAGGCGCTGGAGCAGGAGGTCGCCGGCGGGGTGACCGAACGTGTCGTTGTACTGCTTGAAGCCGTCGAGGTCGAACAGGATCAGCATCCGGCGCGGCGCGTCGACGCGGTCGAGCAGGCCCGACAGGTCGTCGGTGAGCGCCCGCCGGTTCGGCAGCCCCGTCAGCGCATCCGTGCGCGCCTCCTCGCGGCTCGTCGCGAGCAGGCGGCCGTTCGCGTCGGCCAGCCGCTCGCTCTCACGGTGTGCCATCGCCGAGCGGCGGTGGAAGTAGGCGAATGCGCAGAAGAGCGCCAGGATGGCCCCGGCAGTGCCGAGCAGCATGTCGTCCTCGGCTGTCCGGGCCCGGGCAGCGTAGACCCGACCGGACGCGGCGATCACCACGTTCAGGTGTTCGAGCTGCCCGCCCGAGACCGCTCAGGTGGTCGGCCTGCGCTCCGTAGCCCGCCGGCGAGATGCCCACCCGGTAGATCGCCTCGAGCGTGCCGAAGTACTCGTGGGTCAGGCGCGGAAGCCGGATCAGCGCGTTCGGCGGCGCCGCATCCTCGAGCCCGTCCTGGGCTCGCCGCACCCGCCGCTCGCCGTACGTGAGCAGCCTGCGGGCCATGGCCGGCGACCCACCGGTGCCCGGCCGGGCCCGGAACGGGGCCGTCTCGAGTGCATCGAGCTGCCGGGCGACGCCTGCGAGTCGCAGCTGGGCATGGCTGTCGGCCTGGGCGTTTCGCTCCAGGTGCACGATCGCTGCGAGCGCGACCGTGCAGAGCACGACCACGGCGGCGAGGACGCGCAGCGCCTCGCCCTGACGCCGGGCGGCGACGTGCCTGCGCAGTGAGTGAGTTCTGGTCATATCCGGTGGAGCCCGGCACGCGTCCGCGCGCCTCGTGGGCTCACCTCCGGAGATCGGCCCGCGGGTCGGCGCGTTTACGCCCGACGGGGAAGCTCCTCCAGAGCGGGGAGGCGGATCGAGCTGTCGCTCCCGTCCTGTGGTATCCGCCGCAGGCCGGCAGCGGAGGCGTTTCCAATCGAACTCTTAGAAAACGACTTCAGGTCCGGGGCCCGGATTCCGAATACGGGCCTGTCGTCCCACGATCCGAGAGGTGAGAACGGAATGATCAACCCGGTCTCCAGCAACGCAGCCTACGCACAGTCGCTCACCGGCACCCAGTCCGGCAGCAGCGACTCGTCCGTCCCCCCCGTCCTCAGCAACGTCGCCAGTCTGCTCGGCATGAGCGCCAGCGACCTCGTCACGAGCCTCAAGGGCGGCTCCAGCATGAGCGACCTTGCGAGCCAGAAGGGTGTCTCGAGCGCCGATCTGCTCGCTGCGATCAACCAGGGCCTGCAGCAGTCCGATCAGGATGCCGCGACCGGCCAGACCACCGACACGAGCTCCCTCGCGAGCCAGATCGCAAACCAGAAGGGCCTGGGCGGGCATCACCACCATCACCACGGTGGCGGGTCCTCCTCGACCTCGAGCACGGGCTCCGATCTGCAGCAGAACGTGTCCGACCTCGCTTCCTCGCTCGGCCTGTCGAGCAACCAGCTCGTCCAGGCGCTTCAGAACGGCCTCGCCAACGGCTCCGGCTCGGCTTCCGGCCAGACCGCCGGCTACGGCGTCAGCTCCTCGCTCCTGCAGGGCCTGCAGGTCGACCAGCTCGCCTGAGCCACTCGCGAGCAAGACCACGCGCATCGGCCATGGCGTCACCCCCCGGCGCCGTGGCCGCGCCTGCGCTGCGCGGGCTGCACTCCACCATTGCTAGGCCGCGTCGGAGCGGCGCTCGATCGTCGGCACCATGCGGGCCGGCATCGGGCGGGCGAACAGGAAGCCCTGCCCGCTGCGGACGCCGAGCCCGCGCAGGGCGTCTCGCTGGGCCTCGGTCTCGATGCCTTCCGCGACGACCGTCGCGTCGAGCGCCTCGGCGGTGGCGATGATGGCGCGCACGATCGCATGCTCGCGTGGTGAGTCGCAGATCCCGGCGATCAGGCTGCGGTCGATCTTGAGCACGTCGACCGGCAGCTGGGCGATCCGGGCAAGCGAGGAGTGGCCGCTGCCGAAGTCGTCGATCGCGATCCGGTAGCCGGCCGCGCGCAGCGATTCGAGGTGGTCGAAGAGCCGGCGGTCATCCATCATGGCCGACTCGACCAGCTCGAGCGTCAGCACGCCACGGCCGATCGCGTGCTCGTGGGCGAGCCGCACGAGCCGCTCGCACATGCGCCGGTCGAGCATCGCCGGCGGCACGTTGACCGAGATGTCGACGTTCGCGCCGACCGCGTGCCAGCGGTCGAGCTGGCGGATCGCCTCATCGACCACCCAGTGGGTGATCGGCGTGAGCAGGCCCGTGCGCTCGGCGGCGGGCAGGAACTGACCGGGGCCGAGCAGCTCGCCGCCTCGGTCCCAGCGCACGAGCGCCTCGACGTTCTGCAGCGCGCCCGTGTCGAGATCGACGATGGGCTGGTACTCGAGCACGAGCTGGCCGCGGGCGATCGCGTGGTGCAGCGCCGCGGCGATCTCGAGGTCGCGGGCGGGGTCGTCGGATCCGCGATCGCGGACGCGCCGGCCCTGGCGGGCGGCCTTGGCGTGGTACATCTCGGCGTCGGCGTGGTGGAGCAGCTCCTCGGCGGTGTGCCCGTCCTCCGGGAACACGCTCGTGCCGACCGAGACGCCGATCACGACCTCGTGGCCGTCCAGCGTGAACGGTGACGAGATCGCGTGCTCGATCCGGGCTGCGAGCGCCTCGGCCAGCTGGGCCACGTCGCCGTGCGACCCGCGCGCGTCGCGCACGAGCACCAGGAACTCGTCGCCGGACTGGCGCGCAATCATGTCCGCCGAGCGGGTCACGGCCCGCAGCCGCGTGGCGACGTGGCGCAGGAGGTCGTCGCCGGCCGCGTGCCCGAGCGAGTCGTTGACGAGCTTGAACGCGTCGATGTCGCAGAACAGGACGGCGATCTGGGCCTCGCCCCGCTCCGCCTCGGCGACCGTCTCGACCAGATGATCGGCGAACGACGTGCGGTTGGGGAGTCCGGTCAGGTCGTCGTGGTAGGCGAGGTGGGACACGCGCTGCTCCGCACGGCGGCGCTCGGTCACGTCCTCGCCGAGCGAGATGGCGCCGACGATCGTGCCGTCGGAATCGTGTCGCAGGATCGTCGACCAGCTCATCACGCGCCGTTCGCCGCTCGCGGTCACGATCTGGTTCTCGTGGTGGGGGAGCTCGATCTCGCCGCGCATGGTCCGCTCGTACGTCTCCCGCGTCCACGACCGCTCGGGCGGCACGATGTCGGCGAACCAGTCGGAGCCGACGACGGCGCTGGCCGGCTGGCCGAGCATCTCGGCCAGGTGCGGGTTGCAGTAGACGATCCGTCCGGCGGCGTCGAGCTGCGCGGCCGCCAGAGCGACGTTCTCGAGGGTGTCGCGGAAGAGCTGTTCGGACTGCGACAGGCGCCGCTGCGCCCCCACGCGCTCCGAGATGTCCTGCGTCGTGATGACGAACCCCGTCACGTGCTCGCCGACGGCGGCCCTGATCGGCCCGGCCGTGGCCCGCAGGTGCACCGTCGTGCCGTCGGGGCGGTCGACCAGGAACTCGTGGTCGAATCCGCGCACGCCGGGGAGCACGTGCGCCCAGCGGTCGAGCACGCCGGAGTGGTCGTGGCGGTCGAGGGCCTCGAGCCAGCCCGTGCCGTGCACGTCTGCCTCCGCGCGGCCCACGAGCTCGCAGAAGCGCCGGTTGGCGTACCAGCAGTTGCCGTGCTCGTCGGTCTGGACGATGCCGACCGGCGCGTGCTCGGAGAGCGCGCGGAAGCGCTCCTCCGACTTGCGCAGCGCGATCTCGGCCCGGTGGCGCGCCGTGATGTCATGGGCGAGGCCGACGAAGCCGACGACCGTGCCGGTGGCGTCGCGCTGAGCGGTCACGGTGTGCGCGACGCGGACGTGCGATCCGTCCGCGCACACGAACGTCCACTCGCGCGTATCGGGCGTGCCCTGCGCGAGCGTCGTGAACACCGCCCGGCCCGGCTCGACGCCGAGCTCGGATGCCACCGCCACGATCTCGTCCGGCAGGTGCAGATCGATGCCCCGCATCGCGCCGACCACGTCCTCGGCGCGGTATCCGAGCAGCCGCTCGGCCCCCTCGTTGAAGAACGTGATCACGCCGGCCAGGCTCGTGGTGAAGATGACGTCGCCTGTCGCCGCGGCGAGCATCTGGTGGTAGTTGTCGCGCTCGGCACGGATCGATGCCGCCGTGCGCTCCGCCTCCTCGGGAAGCGGGGCGGGCGGGTCCATGCGCGGCTGCGGCCCGCCGAACAGTCCTCGCGCGGTCCTCTTCACGGGCCCGTTTCCGGGCATGGGGTCGCTCCCATATGCATGGTTCATCCAGAACATCGGCGTGCGGCGGCATTGGTTGAGCCCCGCTGTGCCGTCAGGTCGCGGCTGCCGCCGCCTGCACCCCTGCGACCACGCGCCGGCAGACGTCGTCAAGCCGGGCGCGGTCGTCGGTGAACATCGACGGCTTGAAGCAGATCGACGTGAAGCCGCGGGCGAGCTGGTCGGGGACGCCGGCGAGCGCGTCGTCCAGGTCGGCGACGTCGTCGGCCCCGGCGAAGCGGCCCCGGATCCCGCCGACGAGCTCGAGCTCGCCGACGTCGCGGCCGGCGTCTGCCATCGCCGTGGCCAGGCGCTCGAGGTCGGCGGGGGTCGGCGCCCCGAACGGATGGAAGCCGCTGCCGTAGCGCACGAGCCGCCGGAGCAGGGCCGGGTGCAGCGTCTGACCGCCGAACCACATCCGGGGTCCGCCGGGCCGAAACGGCTTCGGCTCGCAGTAGGCATCGGCGAAGTCGAAGTGCCTGCCCGAGAAGGTCGCCGGCGTGTCCGTCCACGCTGCCCGCATCGCTTCGAGCTGCTCGTCGAGGATCGCGCCGCGCTCGTGGAACGGCACGCCAAGCGCCGCGTACTCGTCGGCGGCCCAGCTCACCGTGGGCTGGACGACCAGCCGGCCCCCCGCGAGCAGATCGAGGGTGGCGAGCTGCTTGGCGAGCAGCAACGGATGCCGCAGCGGGGCGATGACGGCGGCGAGTGCGACGCGAAGCTCGCTCGTCGCGGCGGCGATCGCGGATCCAAGCACGATCGAGTCGGGCCACGGCGTCGCGGGATCCTGGTTTCCGGGCGCGGCGTACTCGCGCGGGTTCT
>DASXZF010000311.1:0-4484 GCA_036502065.1 Gaiellales bacterium | reverse complement strand
CCCGAATACCTCCAGACCGACACCGACGTCTCGCCGCTGCGCGAGGAGGATGCCTTCCCGGCCCAGCCGCAGGACGGCTACGGGTGGGAGAAGCTCGTCGCGGAGCTCCTGTGCCGCTACTACCGCGAGGATCACGGTTTGCAGACGCGCACCGTCCGCTTCCACAACATCTTCGGGCCGCTCGGCACCTGGGAGGGCGGCCGCGAGAAGGCGCCGGCCGCGATGTGCCGCAAGGTCGCCGTGGCGAAGCACTCGGGCGACAATCGCGTCGAGATCTGGGGCGACGGGCTGCAGACGCGCTCGTTCTGCCATATCGACGATTGCGTCGAGGGGCTCCACCGCCTGATGGCGTCCGACTACACCGAGCCGCTCAACCTGGGCCAGGACCGCCTGATCTCGATCTCCGGCCTGGCCGACCTCGTCGCCGAGATCGCGGGTGCCGAGATCGAGAAGGTGTTCGTCGACGGCCCTCAGGGCGTGCGCGGCCGCAACTCGGACAACACCCGCCTGCGCGACGTGCTCGGGTGGGAGCCCGCGGTGTCGCTCGAGGACGGTCTGCGGCGGACGTACGTCTGGATCGAGGAGCAGGTCGTCGCCCGTATGGCCGGCCAGGACGCCGAGGTGGTGCGTGAGGAGCTCATCCGCGCTGACTAGCCGCGCCCGCACGCAGGGAACGTGCACGGTGCTCGGAGTCGAGTACTACATCGGCGACCTGCGCTCGGCGACGACGCTCGTACTCGACCGCGCACGCAGCGGCGCCGGCGGCTACTCCTGCCTGTGCGGCGTGCACGGCATCGTCACGGCGCAGCACTCCGAGACGATGATGGAGTCGCTTCACGAGGCGTGGCTCAACTTCCCCGACGGCGCGCCCGTGGCGTGGCTGATGCGCCGCTTCGGCGCCCGCCGGGCGCGCCGGATCGCCGGCCCCGACCTGATGCCGCTCGTGGTCGAGGCGGGCCAGGAGACCGGTCTGCGCCACTTCCTGTTCGGGTCGACGCCCGAGGTGCTCGCCCGGCTCGAGCGGCGCCTGCTCGAGCGCTACCCCGAGGCCATCATCGCCGGCGCCATCTCACCGCCTTTCCGGCAGCTGTCCGACGAGGAGAACGAGCGCATCGCGGCCGAGATCGTGCAGGCGGGCGCCGACATCGTCTGGGTCGGCCTCGGGCTGCCGAAGCAGGACGAATGGCTGAACCGCAGCGCCGACCTGTTCGCGCCGGCGGTCGGCCTGGGAGTGGGGGCGGCCTTCGACTTCCTGGCCGGCACGAAGCCGCGCGCGCCCAAGTGGGCCCAGGACGCCGGCCTCGAATGGCTGCACAGGCTCCTGAGCGAGCCGCGCCGGCTCGCCCGCCGCTATGCGGCCACGAACACCGAGTTCATCGCGCGGGCCGGGATCGCGATCACCGGCAAGTACGCCAGCGCCGCGAAGCGCTTCGTCGCTCGCGGCCGCCCGGGCGAGGCCGGGCGGTGAGCGGTGACCGCCGGGCGGAGCTACCGTAACGGGATGATCCGGGGCGTTCACCGGCCGGGCGGTGGCTCGAGCACGCTCGGGGTGCCGCTGCTGGCGGCGGCGGCCGCCGCGGTCGCAGGCGCGCTGGTCGTGCGCGAGACGGCGCTCGCATTCGCGGTCGTCGCGGTCATCGTTGTCGTGACGTACATGGGCGAGACCGCCCGCCGGCCGCTGGGCGAGGTGCTCCTCGCCGGCATGATCACGCTGGCCGGTGTGGTCGACCTGCTCCAGCGCATCGATGCCGGCGCCGCATCGGGCCAGGCGGTCGAGACGGTCGGCCTCGTCCTGCTCGCCGTCCTCGTCTGTCTCACGGGGATCACCGTGCCGGCGGGAGCCGCCGGACGCGCGCTCGGCGGGGTGGCGCTGTTCGTGATCTTCACGCTCGTCTCGTTCACCTGGGGCACGGTCGCGACGCAGGGGCTCCAGAACACCCTCGTCTACGTCGCCGCCGTGCTCTTCATGGCAATCGCCGCCACCGTCGTCCACCACCGCGGACAGGCGGTATACGAGCTGCTCTCGCGGGCGTTCTGGGTGGCGGCCGTCATCGGCCTCGGGCTCTATGCGGTGAGCGTCGCGATCGCCGGGCCGGGGACGGCGAAGCTGATCTCACCCCGAGGCTTCGGGCAGATGGGCATCGTCATGGTGGCGTGGTTCCTCGGCGGCGGGTTGATCAAGCGGCGCTGGGCGTACTGGGTGGTGGCGATCGCGATCGGCCTCACCCTGCTCTCGCTCTCGCGCTCGGCCCTGGCCGCCGAGTTCGTCCTCTTCGCCCTCGCCCGGTTCAACCTGGCGAGCTTCCGCGGTTGGCTGATCGCGATCGGGGCGACGTTCGTCACGGTGGCGATCGCGCTCTCGGCCGTCTTCTTCTACGCGCCGCTGCACCATCGCTTCTTCCACGGCGACAAGGCGAACGTCGCGGGCGTCAGCATCAACGTCACCGGGCGCGACGCGCTGTGGTCGGCGAACTGGGGCTGGTTCACGCAGCGGCCGCTGATCGGCCACGGCGCCGGAGCATCCGACCGCCTGACGGCGGCGCTGCCGGGGCGCGGGGCGGGGCACCCCCACAACGACTACCTGCGCATCCTGGTCGATTACGGCATCGTCGGCTTCGTGCTGTGGATGACCGCGTTCATCGCGCTCCTGCGGCTGACCTGGAGGCGATGGCAGGCGGTGCGCGGCTCGGGACTCTACGCCGAGCACATCCATGCGGCGGCGTTCCTCGTGCTCGTCGGCATCGGGCTCACCATGATCGTGGACAACCCGTTCATCGAGCTCGGCCGCATGGGGCCGCTCGGGATCCTGGTCGGCCTGTCGCTGGGGCTGCCGACCCCCGTGCGCGACACCGACGCGGCGGCGCGGCCGGAGCCGATCCCGGCGCTGGCCGCCCGCTGATCCGGCGCCGCATGAGAGTCCTCGTCCTGCACTCGCGCTACGCCAGCGGCCCGTCGTCGGGCGAGAACCGCGTGGTCGAGGACGAGGTGCAGCTGCTGCGGTCGGCCGGCCACGACGTGCACCTGTGGTCGCCGATGCCCGACGACCCGACCACCGGATCGCGGATCGGCCTCGCCCTGTCAGCGGTGTGGTCGCGCACGGCGGTCGCCGAGGTGCGGAGGTTCGAGCGCGAGCTGCGGCCCGACGTCGTCCACGTCCACAACCTGTTCCCGCTGCTCTCGCCGGCCGTCCTGCGTGCGAGCTCCGCTCCCGTCGTCGTCACACTGCACAACTATCGGCTGCTGTGCCTGCCGGCGGTGTTCCTGCGCGACGGCAAGGCGTGCGAGGACTGCCTGGGCAAGCTGCCCTGGCGCGGGGTCGTCCACCGCTGCTACCGCGGCTCGGCGGCCGGGAGCGCCGCGCTTGCGACCGCGCTCGGCGTGCACCGCCGCGCGGGCACGTTCGGACACGTCGCGATGTTTCTGGCGGTGAGCGACTTCGTGCGCGAGAAGCACCTCGAGGCGGGCTTCGATCCCGACCGCATCCGGGTGAAGCCGAACTTCACCGCACCGCTGCCGCGCCGCTCCGGACCGGGCCGCGACTTCCTCTTCCTCGGCCGGCTGTCCGAGGAGAAGGGACTCGACCGCCTGGTGGCGCTCTGGCACGACGTGCCCGCCCGGCTGGTCGTCGTCGGCGACGGCCCCGAGCGCGCACGGCTCGAGGCCATGGCGCCCGCGACGGTCGAGTTCCGCGGCTCCGTCCCGAGCGACCAGGTGGCCGGCTTCCTGCGTGAGGCCCGCGCGCTCGTGCTGCCGTCGATCTGCTACGAGGGCGCCCCGCGGACGGTGGTCGAAGCCTACGCCGCCGGCGTTCCGGTCGTCGCCAACCGCTACGGCGCCCTCCCGAGCGTCGTCACGAACGACATCACCGGCCTCCTGGTCGAGCCCGGCGACGCGGGAGCGTGGCGATCGGCGCTCGGCTCGGTCCTGGACGATGGTGTCTCCGAGCGGCTCGGCGAGGGGGCCTTTGCCGCCTGGCGCAGCGGCTACAGTCCGGAGCAGGCGCTCGCCGAGCTGGAGGCGGCCTACGACATGGTCACGGCGAGCGCCAGGAAGAAACGGCCACGAACCGACGATGGTCAGATGGCAAAAACCGGAGGATGGCGCGCTTGACTCCGTGTCACAATGCGGGTATCTCAGAAGTGGACGTGCCGGCTCCAGGCGGGCAGCTTGCCTGTTCGGTGACAACGCATGAAAGGCTCCCCCTGTGGCTGAACAACGCCTGACCACGCTCTCCGACTACGTCGGAGTGCTGCGGCGACGGATCTGGATCCTCGTCATCGCAGTCGTCGTGGCCGTCGGCGCCGCCTACTTCGTGTCGAGCCGCGAGACGCCGGCGTACAAGGCGACGGCGCAGGTGGAGTTCGGGTCGAACAGCATCGCCCAGGTCGTAAACCCGGGTGCGAAGGTCTCGAGCTCGGTCATCGAGCAAGAGGTCGCGACAGCGGCCCAGAATGCCCACACGACGACAGTGGCACTGCTGACCC
>DASXZF010000310.1:0-13463 GCA_036502065.1 Gaiellales bacterium | reverse complement strand
GTCGAGGTGCAGCTCGAGCGCGGCCGGGTCGCGGCCGGCCTGCGCGTGCAGCGCCTGGGCGAGCATGAACACGACGCCGGTGCCGGAGAGCTCGGGGAACGGATAGTCCGACGGCCGCGTGCACACGAGCGGGCAGCCGGGCAGCACGTCGCCGGGGCGGTGGTGGTCGGTCACGATCACGTCCATCCCGAGCGCCTTGGCGCGCTCGACCTGCTCGACGGCGGTGATGCCGCAGTCGACCGTCACGATCAGCGCGACGCCGTCGGCTGCGAGCTTCTCGACGGTCTCGGCGGCCAGGCCGTAGCCCTCGTCGAAGCGGCTCGGGACGTGCCAGTGGACGTCGGCGCCGAGCTCCTGCAGGGCGACCACGGCAAGCGCCGTGGCGCAGATGCCGTCGGCGTCGTAGTCGCCATGCACGCAGATGCGCTCGCCGGCCGCGATGGCGCGGCCGATCCGCTCGCAGGCGGCGGCCATGTCGCCGAGCAGCATCGGGTCGTGCAGCGGGCCGTCGAGGTCGAGGAACGCGCGTGCGTCACGTGCGTCGCCATGGCCGCGGCGGACCAGCACCTCGGCGGTCGTGCGGTGGACGCCGAGCTCGGCCGCGAGCGCGTCGGCGGCGCTCGGCGGGCACGGGTCGATGATCCAGCGCGGCTGCGTGTCCATCCACTCATGCTAGGGAGCGGTGCGGACGTGGCCGGGCCGCGGAGCATGCTTGAATCCCGGCATGTCCGACCTGCACGTCGCCGTCACGGGGTCGGGGCCGCCCGCGCTCCTCGTCCACGGCAGCATGAGCTTCGGCGCGCTCGCCTTCTCCGAGCAGGGGCCGCTCGCCGCGGAGTTCGAGCTGCACGTCGTCGACCGGCGCGGGTTCGGGCGCAGCCCCGATGGGGCCGGGCGGGTCGACTTCGACGCCGACGCGGCCGACATCGCCGCCCTCCTCGACCCGCCGATGCACGTGCTCGGGCACTCCTACGGCGCGATCGCGTGCATGCTCGCCGCTGCGCGGCGGCCGCGGTCGGTGCGGTCGCTGACCGTGATCGAGCCGCCGGCCTTCGGCCTCGTGCCCGGCGATCCGGCGGTCGCGCACCTCATGGCGCGGCTCGAGCGCCACATCGACGCGCGCGCCGGCATGACCGAGGAGCAGTATCTGCGTGGATTCCTGGAGGCGTGGGGCTTCGATTTCGGCACAGCCGGGGGGCCGACGCTGAACGCCGTGGCGCGCCGCTCGGTGCGGCGGTCGATGGGCGAGCGGCTGCCGACCGAGGCCCGGATCCCGCTCGACGACCTCGGCCGGGCGCTGTTCCCGGTGCTCGTCGCCCGCGGCGGCTGGGACGCGGTGCCCGAGCCGGCCCGCGCGATCGGCGGCAGCGCTTTCGCGGCCGTCTGCGACCTGCTCGTGCAGCGGCTCGGCGCGCAGGAGGCCGTGTTCCCGGGCGCGGCCCACCAGCCGCAGCTCCTGGGCGAGCCGTTCAACCGCCGCGTGGCCGCGTTCTGGCACGCCGCCGACGCACCGCATCCGTGATGACCGGGATGGTGGGGCTACGATCCGGATCGAGCTCCCGGCTCCGAACAGGATCATGGACTCGAACGGCTTGCGAAGCATCGGTGGCCGCATTGCGCTGAGCGCGGTGCTGCTCGTCGCGGCGGGGTTACTGACCGCGTCGTGCGGCGGGAGCGGGAAGGCGGCCGCGAGCCCTGTCTGCACGACCGTCACGATGAACGTGGCCCCGGCAGCGGCGGGTTCAGGGTCGTGGGCGTATTCGAATGCCGACCTCGCGAACAGGCGGGATGCGACCGGGTCGACGATCTCGTCCGCAAACGTGGCCGGGCTCGCGCGGGCCTGGACGTTCAAGCTCACGGGCAAGGCCGCCACCGGTGTGAGCCCGTACGGGTCGCTGACCGCGAACCCGATCGTTCAGCGCGGCGTCGTCTATCTCCAGGATCTCGACTCGAACGTGTACGCGCTCTCGCTCGCGACCGGGAAGCTCGACTGGGAGTACCGGTGCGATCAGCCGGAGAAGAGCGGCCCCGGGCCGAACGGGGTCGCGGTCGCCGGCGGGAAGGTGTACGGGCTGACGCCGACGACGGCCTTCGCCGTGAGTGCCGCCACCGGCCGGAGGGTCTGGGTCAAGAGCGATCTCCTCCACGCGGGCGAGGGGACGTTCGGCATCCAGCCGCAGGTGGCCGGCGGGCGGGTGTATCTGGCCAGCCAGTACGGCTCGGGGCCGGGCGGCGGGGTGCTGCTTGCGCTGAACGCGTCGAGCGGCGCGGAGCTGTGGAGGTTCAACACGGTCACCGGCCCGGAACCGGGCGTGAAGGCGCTCGGCCTCGGCGCCGGCGGCGCGTGGGAGACGCCGCTCGTCGGGAGCGATGGGTCGGTGACGTACGGGATCGGCAATCCCTATCAGACCCCCGCCGCGGCGATCGCACATCCGGCGCGGGATCTCTACACCGACAGCGACGTGAACCTCGACGCCGCGACCGGGAAGCTGCGCTGGTACTACCAGGGCGTGCCCGACGACTTCAAGGACTGGGACATGCAGACCTCGCCCATCTCGGCGCGCATCCGTGGCGTCTCGGTCGTGATCGGCAGCGGCAAGATGGGCGACGTCTACGAGATGAACGCGAGCACCGGCAAGCTGATCTGGAAGGCCCCGGTGGGCGCGCACAACGGTCATGACAGCGACTCGCTGCTGGCGTTCGAGCACCGCAGCACGCTCAAGCCGCCTCTGACGATCCTGCCAGGGTCATTCGGCGGCGTCCTGACCGACCTTGCGGTCGCGGACGACAGCGTCTATGTGGCCACCCTCGACCTGCCGCTGACCTATCCGACCTTCAACCTGCCCGCGGCGACCAAGCCCGCCGGCTCTGCCACCGGCGAGGTGGAGGCGCTCAGCCTGGCCACGGGCAGGGTCGAATGGGACCGGAAGCTGCCGCAGTTCCCGCTCGGCGGCGTCACGGTCTCAAACGATCTCGTGTTCACGACGCTCTACGACGGCGAGCTGATGGCGCTCGAGCGCACGACGGGCGCGATCGTCTACCGCCACCGGCTGCCGACATCCGCCAACTCGCCGATCGCAATCGCCGGCAACGCCGTGATCGTGCCGGCCGGCGGCCCGGAGACGAAGACCGGGCACGGCGACCCGCAGGTCGTGGCATACAGGGTGCCGTAGGCGCATGGATCTCGCCCACCTGAGCGAGGTCGCCGCTCACCTCGACGGGGTCTCGGAGCGGCGCCGGGCCGGGTTGCTGGAGTGGCGGTATCACGGACGCCTCGTCGCGCGCCAGCTCGACGAGCGCCAGGTCGTGATTCGCGCGTCGTTCGAGGTCCGCGATCTGCTGCTGCAATCGCTCCCCGGGACGTTCTCGGTGCCGAGGCGCTTTGCCAAGCACATGATGATCGTCGCCGATATCCAGAACGGGAACGCCGACGCGATCGAGGACGCCGTCGTCGCCGCCTGGGAGCTTCAGTCCGGCAAGTAGGCTCAGAGCCGGCCGCTGCGAAGCACCGAGAACACGAGCACGACACCGAGCGCGGTCGCGGTCAGGAATCCGGCCAGGGCGAGCACGTGGATCCCGAACAGGTGCCAGCCCCCGTGCGCAGAGATCCCGATCAGCGACGACCCGATCAGGAGCGCCGCCATCACGATGGCGATCACGAGCCGGTTGAAGACGATGTCGGCCTGGGCGATCAGGTCGTCCAGCCCCTGGTGGTGGAACTTGACCTCGACCTCGCCGTCGCGCAGCTGCTCGAGCGTGTCGTGCACCTGGTAGGGCAGCTCGCGGATCAGGCCGCTGACCGCTTCGATCTCCTCCCGCGAGCGCTCGAACACGTGCCGCGGCGAGTACCTGCGCGCGACCAGCTCGGCGGCGTACGGCTCGGCCACCTCGAAGACGTTGAAGTCGGGGTAGAGCTCGGTGCCGACGCTTCCGAGCGTCGCGAGCGCCTTGTCGAGCAGCGCGAAGCGCGTCGGCAGGCGCAGGTGCATGCGCGAGATGAGCACGAACGCCTCGCGGATCACCTGCAGCGGGTCGATCTGCCCCATCGAGGCGCCGTAGTAGCGGTAGTACACCTCGCGCAGCTCGATCCGAAGCTCCTCCTCCTGCTCCCGGTTGAAGCGCACACCGAGCTCGTAGAGGCGCCGCGGGAGCGCGTCGACGTTCTCGTTCACGGCGTCGAGCAGGAGGTGGGTCAGGCGGCGCATGTCGGCATCGCTCAGCGACCCGGTCATGCCGAAGTCCACGAGGCCCAGACGGCCGTCGTTCAGCACCATGATGTTGGCCGGGTGCGGGTCGCCGTGGAAGACGCCGTGACGGAAGATCATCTCGAGCCACGCCTCGGCGATCAGGATCGCGAGCCGCCTGCGCTCGTCCATCGGCGTCGCCTCGCGGTCGAGCGCCCCCAGCGGTATGCCCTCGAGCCGCTCGAGCGTCAGCACGCACTCGCTCGAATACGTGCCGAACACGCGGGGGACGACGATGCGGGCGTCGTCGGCGAAGTTGCGCCGGAAGATCTCGGCGTTGCGCGCCTCGATGCGGTAGTCGAGCTCGCGCCGGATCGAGCGGGCGAACTCGTCGACGACGGCGACCGGATCGATGAACGAGAGCCGGTCGACCCGGCGGCGGATGATGCGCGCGACCTGGTAGAGCAACGTCAGATCGGACTCGATCCGGCGGGCGGCGTTCGGCCGCTGCACCTTCACGGCCACCTTGCGGCCGTTGGCGAGCTCGGCGAAGTGCACCTGCCCGATCGACGCCGCCGCCACGGGCACCGGGTCGAAGTTCGTGAACAGCTTGCCGATCGGCGCCTTCAGCTCGGTCTCGATGACGCGCTCGATGTCGGCGTAGGGCACCGGCGAGACGGAGTCCTGGAGCAGGCGCAGCTCGGCCAGGATCTCGGGCGGGACGATGTCGGGACGGGTCGAGAGCAGCTGGCCGAACTTGACGAAGGTCGGCCCGAGCTCGTCGAGCATCTCGCGCAGATGCCGACCGAGCGCGGGCAGGTTCTGGGCCTCGATCACCGTCGAGCGGCGCAGCGCGTGGCGCTCGAAGACGAATCCGAAGCCGTGCTTCGTCGCGACCTGCACGATCTCGCGCACACGCCCCATCGTCCGCCGCCGATCAGCCAGCGTGGCCATGGCGCCGAATGTTAGAGCGCAGCCGCGGCGGCGATGACGGCCTGTGCCCGGCGGCCGTGATCGAGGTGCCACTCGATGGTCGGGTCGGACGGGTCGCGCCAGGCCAGCTCGAGCGACTCGTGGCTCGCGCGCAGCTCGCCGCCGGCGATGCGGCACAGGTAGACGAGGCCGACCTGTCCGTGCGGCGCGGCAGGCAGCGACGCCGCCCGCCACTCGACCGTGCCGAGGCGCACGACCTCGACGTCGAGGCCGGTCTCCTCACGCACCTCGCGCACGACCCCGTCCTCGGGCGACTCCCCCGGGCCGAGCCAGCCTCCCGGCAGTCCCCAGCAGCCGTCGTCGGCGCGGTGGTCGAGCAGGATCCGGCCCTGGCCGTCGGGGATCACCGCCGTCGCCCCGACCTTCGGCGTCGGCGTGCCGAGGTCGGCGGCGAAGCGCGCGCTCACCTCGGCCGCGGGCAGGCCGGAGAGCTCGGCGTAGAACCCGTCCACGATCTCGCACATGCGCCCGTAGCGGTGCTGGTCGTACTCGGTCTCGGCGTAGGCGCGGCCCTCGTAGGCGAGCGTGCGCAGCTCATCCAGCAGGGCGGCCGCGTCGATCAGACGAGGCTCCTACCTTGCATGTCGGCCGGGACCGGCATCCCGAGGGCGGTCAGCACGGTCGGCGCGATGTCGAACAGACGCGCGTCCGGCGGCACCGCGGCCGGCATCCCCGGTCCGACGAAGATGGAGATGCCGAACTTGGCGTGGTTGGCGTCGTCGGGGCCGGTGTCGTTCTCGCGCACCTGCACGCGGCCGTCGCCGACCGACCCGATCGAGCGCCAGCCGAGGTTGCCGAAATAGGCGATCAGGTCGGGCGCGACGCCGTTCACCGTCTTGTACAGATCCTCGGGCCGGTAGACGCGCGTGCCGATCGAGCGGCCCTGCTCGTCGCCGAGCGCCTCGAGCTTCCCGATCAGCTCGTCGCGCACCTGCTCGTAGTCGGCGGGCTCGATCACGCCCTGCGGCTCGCGGCCCCTCACGTTCAGGAAGATGCGCGAGTAGTAGCCGCCGTCGGCCCATACGCGGGTGTTCGGCCAGTCGATGGTGCAGCGCCCGATCGGCGTCTGCTCGGTCGGCGGGTCGACGAGGGTCAGGTAGCCGTTCTGCATCAGCCACTCGTTGATCTGGATGCCGCCGAACATCGCCTGCGCGCCGTGGTCGGAGACGACCATCACCGCGGTCTCGTCGCCGAGCCCGTCGATCAGCCGCCCCACCTCGGAGTCGAGGTAGCGGTAGTAGTCGCGGAAGGCGGCCTCGAGCGGAGTGCCCGGCTCGTAGTCGGGGTGGTTGGGGTCGTAGAACCGCCAGAGCGCGTGGTGCAGGCGGTCGGGCCCCATCTCGACCAGCATGAAGAAGTCCCAGGGGCGGGTGTCGCGCAGATGCCGGGCGAGCGCGAAGCGGCGCTCGGTCATCGTGTGGATGTCGCGCACGACCCGCTCGCGGTCGTCGGTGCGGTAGTCGGGCACGTCGACCATGTAGTCGCCGACGACCTCGCGGATCTCGTCCTTGAGCGCCTCGGGATAGGTGTAGCGCGAGTCGGTGGACGGCGTCAGGAAGCAGCTCACCATCTCGCCGTTCACCTGTCGCGGCGGGAACGTCTGCGGCACGCCGAGCACGACGCAGTGCTTGCCGGCGCGCGAGAGGATGTCCCACAGCCGGTCCTCCTTGACCTTCTCGGAGGTCGCGAAGGTGAGCCCGTCGTAGCTGTGGTCCTTGCGGTTTCGGAAGCCGTAGAAGCCCAGCGTGCCGGGGTCCTTCGACGACATCATGCACGACCACGCCGGGACGGTGATCGGCGGGTCGCACGACTCGAGCCTGCCCCAGGCGCCGCGGGCCATGAGCCCCGAGAGCACGGGCAGCTCCGCGCGCATGTCGTCGAACACGATCTCGGGCGGGACGCAGTCGAGGCCCACGATCATCAGCCGTTTGGGACGTGCCATGGCGGAGCATGGTACCGACGCGCCTCGCGGCGGCCTCCCGGTACATGGGCCGCGCGAGTGGCGGGGAGCGCGGGGTACGCTCTCGCCGAAAATCGCAATTGGCATTCGCTCGAACTGCCAATTGGGTTTTAAGCCCCCGCCCGACCCAACGCCATGCGCGCCGACCACTCCGCCCCCCTCACCATCCTCGTCACCGCCTCCGGCGCGCCCGGCTCGCCGCGCCTGCTGCGGGCGCTGCGCGAGAACGGCGAGCGGCCCGTGCGCCTCGTTGGCGTCGACGCCCGCGCCGAGTCGGCCGGGCGGTTCCTCTGCGACACCTTCCACACAGTCCCGCCGGGGTCCGACCCCGGCTACCTGGACGCGCTGCTGGCCGTCGCCGAACGGGAGGCGGTCGACGTCGTCTTCCCGCAGTCCTCGGCCGAGGTCGGCCCGATCTCGCGCGGTCGCGACCGCTTCGCCGTGCCGGTGCTCGTCGCGGGGCCGGACGCGGTCGAGCGGGCGAGCGCGAAGGCCGAGACCGCCCGCATCGCCGACCGCCTGGGCATCCCTCAGCCGCGCACAATCGAAGCCCGCGACCCCCACGCGTTCCTGGCCGCCGCCGCGGCGCTCGGCTACCCCGGCGTGGATGTGTGCATGAAGCCGATGGAGGGCAAGGGCGCCAGGGGCTTCCGGGTGCTCTCGGCCGCCGCCGACCGCCGCCGGCAGCTGCTCGAAGGCCGCCCGGGCGACCTGCTCGCGCTCCCGGCCGAGGAGGCCGCCGAGATTCTGGCCGAGGACGGCGCGTTCCCGCCGATGCTCGTGATGGAGCTCGTCGAAGGCGAGGAGCTCGCCGTCGACGGCCTGTGTCGCGAGGGCCGCTCGCTGCACCTGAGCGCCAAGACACGCGAGGCGTTCCGCGCCGGCCTGGCGATGGAGTTCCGCACGATCGACCGCCCCGATCTGATCGGCTATGCCCGCAGCCTGATCGCCGAGCTCGGCCTCGACTGGCTCGTGAACGTGCAGTTCCTGGGCGACCGCCTGCTCGAGGTCAACCCGCGCATCTCCACGCTCGTCTACCAGCCCGACCTGAACCTGCCCTGGCTGGCCGTGCAGCTCGCGGTCGGGGCGATCGACGAGGCCGCGGTCGAGGCCGCCCAGGCCCGACTTGTCGTCGGCCGCCGCGTCACCCGCTACTACGAGCAGGCCGAGTACTAGCGAGCCACAACCTCGTCGCAACACTGCGGGCGCAAAGCGCGCGTAGGCTTGCAACGTGAGGCACATGAAGGCCGATAGCCTGGGAGGCGCGCTGGTGCTGGTCATGGCAGCGGCGTTCATCGCCGGCCTGGCCGTCATCGCGAACGTCCTTCCCAACCCGTCCGAAGGGCCGACGCCGCCCGGCACGCGGGTCGCGTACGACGTCCTCGTCGCCGCGTGTGCCGTGGCGCTCGCGGCGATCCCGCTTGCGATGCGGGTCGTCGATCGGGGCGCGGGCAGCCGGCCCGCGCTCGCGTGGCGGGTCGTGGCGGTGGCCGGGGCCGCCCTGGCGATGCTCGTCCTCGGCTGGGGGGTGCGGACATGGGCGTACCCACCGCACAACCTGCGGCAGTGCTTCCCCAGAGACGTCTGCGAGAGCGGCCGGGTCAACGTCCCGCTCGGTCTGCGGCGGTTGAACGAAGGTGTCGCCGGAGCGCTCGTCGTGCTGGTCGCGACCACCGCGGTCGCTGGCCGGCTCGCACCGCGACTCTCATCGGCGATCACGGACGACGAGATCGCCGATCTCTCCTAGCGCCCGGACGGCCACGCGAGCACAGCCGTCGCCGCGATCCGCGCCTCCATGCGGCGGTCGTGGACGCGACCGAGCACGCTGACGGCGTACGTGTGCCCGTGCCGGTGCCAGGTGACGAGCGGTCCTGATGCCCACCAAGGCAGCGCGCGGATCAGACGACGCGCCGACACGAACCCGGGGGCGCTCGCGACGACCACGCTCCCCCACCTTCGGCCGACGCGTACCGAGGCGGCCCCGACCCATGTCCAGCGCCGCCTCGCGAGATGCGAAGGCCCACACGTGCCCCCTCCGACCCCGTTCGCCCAGAACGGCTGGGCGCCGACCGGCAGAGCCCTCGGGCAGGCGACGGCGAAGCCGGCGCGGCGAGCGGCCGCGACACAGACCCCCCGCACGGCGCTCGTCGGCCGATCGGCATTCCGACCCGCCGGCCGCGCCGCTGCGGTGGGCGCGACCATCGCGCCGGCGACCGCGATCACGACCGTCACCGCCGCGATCCACCGCCGTCGGCGCCTGTGCGAAGTCCTCATCGACCCTGAATACGGCGTTGGGCGCACGTCGCGTCCCGGGTGAACCCGCTGCAATCGGCCGGCCCGGCGGGGTGCGGTCGGTAGAATCGCCGCCTCGTGCCGGTACACACTTCACAGGTTCCCACGGCCGTCGTGGCAGAGGTCGGCTGGGTGAACGGCCTCGGCGCCGTGCGCTCGCTCGGCCGCAAGGGCGTGCCCGTGATCGCCGTCGACCATCGCCCGTGGGCGCTCGGGTTCACCTCGCGCTACGTGTCGCAGAAGCTGGTCGCACCCGACCCGGTCATCGACGAGGACGGCTTCATCGCCGCCCTGGCCGAGCTCGGCAAGACCCTCGACGGGCCGGTGCCGCTCTTCGCGACCCACGACGAGCACGTGAACGCGGCGGTGCAGCGCGTCGACGAGATCGGCCCCTCCTACCGGCTGCCGTGGCCGGACTGGCCGACGCTCGAGGCGATCCAGCGCAAGCGCCACCAGATCGACACGGCCATCGCCTGCGGCGTGCCGGTGCCGGAGACGCGGCATCCGCGCTCGGCCGCCGAGGCGGCCGCAGCCGCCCGCGAGCTCGGATTCCCGGTGTTCCTGAAGCCGTCCGACCCGGTGCAGTTCAAGCGCATCTACCGCCGCCAGGCCTTCCGCTGCGACACGCCCGCCGAGCTCGACACGGCCTACGGCCACATGGAGGCGTACGAGCCGATGCTGCAGGAGTTCGTCCCCGGCGGCGACGAGGGCCTCTACACGCTCGGCAGCTACCTGAACGCCGACGGCGTTTCGCTCGGCCTCTTCTGCGGCCGCAAGCTGCGCCAGACGCGCGAGCACATGGGCAGCTGCCGGGTGGGAGAGTCGGTGTGGGTCGATCGGGTGGTCGACGACGGCCTGCGGCTGCTGCGCGAGCTCGGCTTCCGCGGCGTCTCGCAGGTCGAGTTCAAGCTCGACCCGCGCACCGGCGAGTACAAGCTGATCGAGGTGAACCCGCGCCTGTGGCAGTGGCACAGCCTGTCGGGCGCATGCGGCGCCGATCTGACGCACATCGCCTATCTCGACATGATCGGCACGCCGCCGCCGCCGCAGCGGATGACCGTCGAGCACCGCCGCTGGGCGATCACGCTCATGTCGGGCACCCGCAACGGCTTCCAGCTTCCCCCCTACACCGACGGCGTGTTCGCGATCGATGACATGCGCCCGCCGGCCACGCAGATCGTGCGGCTCGTCCGCAAGGGCGTGCACCGGCCCGTCGTCGCCTGGTTCCGCAAGTCCCGATACATCACCTGATGGAGCGAGCCCGTATGCAAGACGTTCTCGAGAAGGTCGTCGCCAAGACGAAGCCGTTCGTCCCCGTCGCCGTCAAGCGACCGATCAGAGCGGCGATCCCGACCCGCTATCACCACCACTTCGACCCCGAGTGGCACCGGCGCACGATCGGAAGCGTGCCGCTGTGGGAGGAGCTCGGAAAGCTCCAGTTCGACTATCTCGTCGATCACGGCCTGAAGCCGGAGCACCACCTGCTCGACGTCGGCTGCGGCCCGCTGCGCGGAGGCCTCAAGTTCATCGCCTACCTCGAGCCGGGCCACTACTACGGCGTCGACAAGCGCGCCGACGTGATCGAGGAGTCGCTGCGCACCGAGCTGCCGGCGAGCGGGCTCGCCTCGCGGCGACCGACCGTGCTCGCGATGGGCGACTTCGGCTTCGACCGCCTGAACCAGTCGTTCGACTACGCGATCGCCCAGTCGGTGTTCACGCACCTGTCGCTGAACTCGATCATCCGCTGCCTGGTGAACATGGACACGGCCCTGCGCCCCGGCGGCCAGTTCTTCGCCACGTTCTACGAGAACGAGCGCGGCCGCCGAAACGTCGCCGACATCCACCAGACCGGCACGGTGACGACGCACTTCGACAGCGACTACTACCACTACGACATGGCGTCGTTCGAGTGGGCATGCACGGGCACCTCGCTCGTGGCCGAGTATCTGGGCGATTGGGACAACCCCTACAACCAGAAGATGGTGGTGTTCCGCAAAGATGGCTGACGGAAACGGCGGCCGGCCGCTGCGGGTGCTCGGCGTCGGCGACGGTCGCTCGCTGATCTTCCTGCGCTGGGCGTGGCGGGTGGCCGAGCTCGGCCACGACGTCCACATCGTCTCCGACCGCCTGAGCGAGCGGCCCGGCGAGCTCGACGGCATCACCGCCCACCGCCTGCAGGAGCTCGAGCTCGGCACGCGGGTCAAGGGCCTTCGGCGCATCCGCTTCGCCCCGGCGATCCGAAACCTGGCGAAGAAGCTCGACGTCGACGTCGTGCACGCCCATTACCTGCTCCCCTACGGCTTCTGGGCGGCCGAGGCCGACGTGCATCCGCTGGTGATGAGCCCGTGGAACACCGACATCTTCACGTACGGCCGCGAGCGGCCGCGCGGGCGCCGGTGGGTCAAGGCGGCCGTGGCGGCGGGCGACGAGTACGTCGTGAGCTCGATCGGAAACGCCGACGAGACCGTGCGCCTGGGAGCCGACCCCGAGAAGGTGCACCGGATCGTCTGGTACGTCGATCTGCGTCCGTTCGGCCCCGAGCACCGCGTGCCCGGCCTCGCGGCCAAGTTCGGCTGGCCGGACGACTCGATCGTGATCCTGTCGCTGCGCAACTATCGCCCCAACACGAACCTCGACGTCCTGCTGCGCGCCTTCGAGCGGGTGTCGCGCGAGGAGCCGCACGCGCGGCTGATCATGGCCGCCCGCGGCGGCTGGACGCGCGACGAGACCGAGGCGCTGCTCGACGAGCTGGGGCTGCGCGACCGCGTCGCCCAGCACTTCGCGGCCGCGAACGAGCTGCCCGAGCTGTGCGCCTCGGCCGACATCGGCATCTCGATCGCCTCGACCGACGCCACCCCGGCCTCGATGATCGAGTCGATGGCGTCGGGCCTGCCGATGGTGATGGGCGATGCGATCACGATCGACGAGTGGGTGACGCAGGGCGAGGGCGGCGAGCTGGTGCAGTGCCGCGACGAGGACGCCGTGACCGCCGCGCTGCTCAAGCTGATCCGGGATCCCGAGCTGCGCGCGAGCTACGGTGAGCGCAACGTGCGCATCACGCGCGAGCGGCTGCCACCGCCCGGCCCGGTGCTGGTCGACCTCTACCGCGAGATGCTCGCCCGCGCATGAGAGTGCTCTGCCTGGGCATGGACGGCGCCGACCACGGCCTGGTCGGCGAGCTCCTGGAGCAGGGCCGGCTGCCCGTGCTCGCGAGCGTCATCCGCGACGGCGCCTACGGGCCGCTGCGCTCGACCTACCCGGCCGCGACGCCGACGGCGTGGTCGTCGTTCCTGACCGGCCTGAACCCCGCCCGGCACGGCATCTTCAACTTCTCGACGAACGCCAACCGGGCGCCGTCGCGGGTCGAGAGCGCGCGCAGCCGCGCCGGCACGCCGCTTTGGCGCACGCTCGGCGCGGCCGGCATCCGCTCGGCGTTCGTGACGGTGCCGTTCACCTATCCGGCCGAGCCGATCGAGGGGATCGTCGTGACGGGCTACGGCGGCCCCGCCACGCCTCAGATCCTGCCCCGGTCGGCGGCGGAGGCGATCGAGGCCCGCCATCCCGGGCTGGTCACCGCGCACCATCCGATGAAGGAGCGCTACTGGGAGGACTTCGACCGCTACGCGCGGCTCCTGATCGAGCACGTGGGCCAGGTCGAGTCGGTGTGCGAGCAGTGCTTCGAGCTCGAGCCCGACCTGGGCGTGCTCGTGGTGGACTTCATGAGCACCGATTTCGCCGGCCACCTCGGCTACGCGCGCCTCGACCCCAACCACCCGGCGCACGACCCGGCGCAGGCCGGCGACGAGCTCGTGCAGGTCTACGAGGCCGTCGACGCCGCCTGCGGGCGCCTGAGCGAGGCGGCGCGCGAGCGATTCGGCGAGGAGCCGACCGTGCTGATGATGTCCGATCACGGCATGAAGCCGATGTACTGGGTGCTGCACCTCAACCGCTGGCTCGAGGAGCGCGGCCACCTGCGCTACCGGCGCCGCTCGCTGCAGCGGCTGCGCGGCACCCGCCTGGGCACACTCGCGACC
>DASXZF010000309.1:0-6351 GCA_036502065.1 Gaiellales bacterium | reverse complement strand
ACCCCCGCAGATCGTCAGTTCCTTTGCCGGCGGCCCGCCGACTGAGGGGTGATCTGCGTTCATCGCTTCCCGGCCTCGCCGTCTCGCGTTGTGGTCTCAACATAGGTCGGCCCTCCCGTCTGGTCAAGTACTTCGAAAGGGGTAAATCAAGCAATACGGAAACCAACCGCTTCACAGTGTCACTGCGCCTAAGAATGCGATACGGGTCGATGTTTTAGGATCGTGTCCGGCGGTCTGGTCAAGTAGGTGTTCGTGCGCTACCGTGAGAGCATGGAACGCGCCCGCACCGTCTCGGTCCGCCGCCCGCGGACGAGCGCGGCGGACCCCGCCGCAGGGGTCGGAAGCCGCGTGCGCGAGCTGCGCGTGGCGGCCGGCCTGACGCAGGCCGAGCTCGCGGGCGCCCGCTTCAGCAAGGAGTACGTGAGCCAGGTCGAGCTCGGCAAATCGCGCCTGTCGGCGGCCGCGCTCGAGTGGTTCTCGGCGCGGCTCGGGGTGGCCGCCGGCCGCCTCGAGGGCGACGCCGGCCCGGCCGCGGCCGCCGCCGCCGAGGCGGTGCTCGTGCAGGCCGAGGCCGCAATCGAGGCCGGCCGGCACGCCGATGCCCTCACGCTGCTCGACGCGGCTGCGACCGCCGACGGCGCGCTCGAGCTGCGCCACGCGCTCGCGCAGGGCTGGGCGCTTCACCATGTCGGCCGCCTGCCGGAGGCGGCGGCGGTGCTCGACCGCGCCCGTGGCCTGGCCGAGGCCGGCGACGACCTCGATCGCGCAAACGCGCTCTACCGGCTCGGCGTCGTGCGCTTCAAGATGGGCAGCCATGCCACGGCGGTCGCCGCGCTCGACGAGGCGCTTCGGTGCGCGACGGCGGCCGAGCGGCCGTCCGACGCGCTGCGGGCCCGGATCCTGAACACGCGGGCGAAGATCCGCCGCCGCCAGAAGGACTTCACCGCGGCGGCCGAGGATGTGACGGCGGCGCTCGAGCTGGCCGGCGGCCTCGGTGACGACCGCGTCCTGGCCGAGACCTACCTCGACGCGTCGCTCGTCGCCGAGCGCCGGCACGAGTACGGCCAGGCGCGCGACTACGCCGAGCGGTCGAAGGCGCTCTTCGAGCGGGTGGCCGATCACGCCTACGTCGGCAAGCTGCTGAACAACCTCGGCCAGCTCCGCGCGATCACGGGCCGGCCGGACGAGGCGGTGCCGCTGCTGCGCGAGGCGTTCCGGATCGCGGTCGAGCAGGACAACCGCATCGATGCCGCGTTCGCCGCCTCGTCGCTTGCGTCCGCGCGGCTGCACTCGGGCGACGCCGACGGGGCGATCGAGAGCGCAGATCGCGCGATCGAGCTATTGGGCTCGCGCGAGGAATACCGACAAGAAGAGGGGAACGCTCGTCTGGTCATGGGCCGCGCACATCTCGAGTGCGGGCGCATCGACGAGGCCGAGCGGGCCTTCACCGCGGCGGCGGACTGCTTCACCGCCGTGGAGTCGATCAGCCACATGGCCGGAGCGTGGGTTGCGATCGGGGATGTGGCATCGCGGCGAGGCGACGTGGCACGCGCCGCCGAGCTGTACCGGAGGGCGGCCGACGCCCTGCAGGACGTCCGCTGGTAGCGGACGCAGGCACGACCACGCAAGACGGAACTGGAGGTAGACGATGAGGCTTCTCTCGAAGCGACCGGTGCTCTTCGTATGGGCGACGACGGTGGCGCTGTTCCTCGCGCACGTCGGCCATCACGGCGCCACCCGCGGGTTCCACGAGTGGTGATCGCCCGCCCGTAGACTACGGGCGTGGCGAGCAAGCGCGACTACTACGACGTCCTCGGCGTGAGCCGGGACGCGTCGGAAGGCGACATCAAGAAGGCGTTTCGGAAGCTGGCGCGGGAGCTGCATCCCGACGTCAATCCGGACGATCCGAGCGCGGCTGAGCGCTTCCGCGAGACCTCCGAGGCCTACGAGGCGCTCAGCAACGCCGACACTCGCGCCCGCTATGACCGCTACGGCCACGCGGGCATGGCCGGCACCCAGTTCCACCCCGAGCAGTTCATGGACTTCTCGAACCTGTCCGACCTGCTCGGGGCCTTCTTCGGCGACGACCTGTTCGGCGGCGGCACGCGCCGGCCGGCCCGCGGCGGCGACGCCACGGCGGCGGTCGAGCTCACGCTCGCCGAGGCCGCGTTCGGCGTCACGCGCGAGGTGGACGTCGACATCATCGCCGTCTGCGACCGCTGCAACGGCAACGGCGCCGAGCCCGGCACGACCCCGGACACGTGCCCGACGTGCGGCGGCAGCGGCCACGTCCAGCACGTCTCGAACACCGCCTTCGGTCAGTTCGTCCAGACATCGACGTGCCCGGCCTGCCGCGGCCGGGGCGCGCGCATCGACTCGCCCTGCACCGCATGCCGCGGGCGCGGCCGGCGGCGGACGAGCGAATCGGTCGAGGTGCAGATCCCGGGCGGGATCATGTCGGGCCAGCGCCTGCGGCTCGCGGGCCGCGGCCACGCCGGCGAGGCGGGCGCATCGCGCGGCGACCTCTACCTGGGCGTCACCGTCGCCGAGGACAGCCGGTTCCAGCGCGAGGGCAACGACCTCGTCTCGGTGCTCGACCTCCCGTTCACACGCGCCGCGATGGGGACGAGCGTGACGGTCGAGACGCTCGACGGCCCGCACGAGATCGAGGTGCGGCCGGGCACGCAGCCCGGCGAGACGCTCGTGCTGCGCGGCAAGGGGATCCCGGTGCTCGGCGGCCGCGGCCGCGGCGACCACCGCGTGGTCGTGAACGTGCGCGTGCCGCGCAAGCTCACGCCCGAGCAGCGGTCGATGCTCGAGGCCTTCGAGACCACCGTCGACGAGGGCACGTATGCGGCCGACGACGGGTTCTTCCACCGCCTGAGGACAGCGTTTCGGTGAAGCGGTACGTGCTGCGCGTGCCGGTGGCCGAGGCCGAGCCGGCCCTCGCGCGCATGCTCGACCTGTTCCCGGACGGTCTCGAGGAGGAGCGCGACGGCGGCGAGGTCGCGTTCGCCGGCTATGCCGAGACCGCGCCCGCAGACGGCCTGGAGGGCACCGAGGTTGCCCCGGGCTGGGAGGACCGCTGGCGCGAGTACCACCGCCCGGTCACTGTGGGCCGTGTCTGGGTCGGCCCCCCGTGGTGGCCGGACCGGGGAAGCGGGGACAGTCCCCTGAGCGTCGTGATCGATCCCGGCCGCGCCTTCGGCACCGGCGGGCACGGCTCGACCCGGGCCGCGCTCGAGCTGCTCCAGCGGCTCGAGCCGGGGCGTGCGCTCGATCTCGGCTGCGGCTCGGGAGTGCTCGCGATCGCCGCGGCCCGGCTCGGGTTCGACGTCTGCGGCGCGTTCGACCTCGATCCGCTGGCGGTCGGCGCGGCGGCCGAGAACGCCGAGCGAAACGGCGTCGAGCTTGCCGTGGCCAGGGCCGACGTCCTCGTCGACCCGCTGCCCGAGGCGCCGCTCTGGATCGCGAACCTCGAGCTCGGCCTGCTGCGCCGGCTGCTGCAGCGGCCCGACCTGCCCGCGTGCATCCTGGCGTCGGGCCTGCTCGATCCCGAGACGGTCGGCGGCGTCGAGCGCGTCGTGGCCGACGGCTGGGCGGCCGAGCTCGTGGTGGTGTCACCGTGACCCGGCACTCCTACCGGTTCTTCGCGGCCGAAGTGAAGGGCAGGCTGGCGCTGCTCGGCCCGCGCGACCGCCGCCACCTCGAGCAGGTGCTGCGCCTGCGCGTGGGCGATACTTGCGAGGTCGTCGCCGGCGGCCGGGCCTACCGCGCCCGGGTGGCGGCCGGCGGCCTCGAGCTCATGGAGGAGATCGAAAGCGTGACCGCCCCACCCATCACCGTCTGGCTGGCCCAGCCCGGCGGCCGCTCGGACGACGCCGTCGAGAAGCTGACCGAGCTCGGCGTGGCCCGCATCGGCGCCCTGCGGACGCGCTACCTGAAAGGCCAGTTCACCGAGGCCCGGATCGAGCGCTGGCGGCGGATCGCCGTCGCCGCGGCGAAGCAGTCCAAGCAGGAGCGCGTCCCCGAGGTCGTGGCGGTGGCCGACTACGCCGACGTGCTCTCGCCCGAGGCGGTCGTGCTGAGCCACACCGGCGCCTCGGGCGGTCTGGCCGACCGCATCGTCGGCCGCCGTCAGGCGACGCTCCTGATCGGGCCCGAGCCGGGCTTCTCCGACGACGAGCTCGAGCTGGCGCGCTCGCGTGGTGTCGCGGTGGCGACGTTCGGGCCCGTCGTGCTGCGCACCGAGACCGCCGCGGTCGTTGCGGCCGCGCTCGCGCTGCGCGAGATGGGATTCCTGGGGTGAGCACCTTCGCCGTCGAGTTTCTGGGCTGCAAGGTGTCGCTCGCCGACGCCCAGTCCGTGCGCGAGCGGCTCGCCGGAGACGGCCATTCCGAGGTCGAGCCGGGCCTGGCGCAGGTGCGGGTCGTCAACACCTGCTGCGTCACGGCCGAGGCGGTGGCCAAGTCGCGCAAGGCGGTGCGACGGGCCGCGGCGAGCGCCGAGCGCGTCGTCGTCACCGGCTGCGCCGCAAACCTGCACGGCGCGGGCCTCGAGCAGGTCGCCGCGAACGTGACGGTGCTCCCGGCCCGCGCCGAGATCGTGCCCGGGGCCGTCGCGGGCTGGGTCGGCCGGCTCGGCTGCGCCGGCGCGTCTGCGCCCCCGGCGTTCGCACGGACGCGGGCCTACGTGAAGGTGCAGGACGGCTGCTCGTTTCGGTGCAGCTACTGCGTTATCCCGCAGGTGCGCGGTGAGAGCCGCAGCCGCGCGTCCGCCGCCGTGCTGGCCGAGGTGGGGCGGCGCGCCTCCCAGGGCCACCGCGAGGTCGTGCTCACGGGCATCAACCTGGGCTGCTTCCGCGACCGCGCGGCCGGAATGCGGCTCGCCGACCTGCTCGTCGCCGTGGCCGACGTCGACGGGATCGAGCGGGTGCGGCTGTCCTCGATCGAGGTGAACCACCTCACCGACGCGCTGCTCGACGCGCTCTCACATCCCGGCGTGGCCGCGCACCTGCACGTGCCGATGCAGTCCGGTGACGACGGCGTGCTCGGCGCGATGCGGCGCCGCTACACCGCCGCGAGCTTCCTGGCGCGGATGCGGCGGGCGCGCGGGCGCATCGCCGGCGTGAACCTGACCACCGACGTCATCGTCGGCCACCCGGCCGAGACCGACGCCGCGTTTGCGGCGACGATGGCTGCGGCCGACGCCGCCGGGTTCACGAAGGTGCATGTGTTCCCGTACTCGCCGCGGCCGGGGACGGCCGATGGGAGCCGCGCCGGGGTCGCCGCCGCCGTGAAGCGCCGGCGAGGCGCCGAGCTGCGCGCGCTCTCCGACGCGCGCGGCGCCGCCCATCGCGCGGCCAAGCGCGGCCGCCGCGAGCGGGTGCTGGTCGAGACCGCCGCCGGCCGCGGCCACTGCGACGATCTGACGGCGTTCGTCGTCGCCGGCGCGGCGCCGGGGGCGATGGTCGACGTGGTCGGGGTGGGAGTCGCGGGCGACGCCGTCGTGGGGGTGCGGGCGTGATCGCCCGGATCCAGGCCGAGCTGCGCGCGGCCATGCTCGCGGGCGACCGCAGCCGTGTGGGGGCGCTTCGGCTGATGCTCTCTGCGCTCCAGAAGGCCGAGAAGGACGGCGCGGCCGGCGCGTTCTCCGAGGCCGATGCCGAGGCGGTGCTGCGGCGCGAGCGCAAGCAGCGGATCGAGGCGGCCGAGGCCTACCGCGCCGCCGGCCACGCCGACCGCGCGGCGCACGAGGAGGCCGACGTCCCCGTCATCGACGAGTTCCTGCCGGCTGCGATGGACGCGGCCGAGCTGGTCGCGCTCGTCGACGCAGCGATCGCCGAGACCGGCGCCACGTCGATGCGCGACATGGGCAAGGTGATGGGGCTCGTGACGAAGCGCGGCGCCGGTCGCGTCGACGGCAAGGCCGCCTCCGCGCTCGTGCGCGAGCGGCTCACGGAAACCGTCTGACAGCCGCCTAGACTTCGGCCCGATGGCGCGCGTACAGATGTCGGTGGGAAACGAGCTCGCAACGGAGCTTGGGAATGACCGTGACGCGATGCTCGACGCCCTGAACGAGCGCGCCGGCGTAAGCGCCTATCTGCGCGGCAACGAGCTCACCCTCGACGGCGACGACGAGGCGGTCGAGCGGGCGCGGTCGGTGGTCGAGGAGCTGGCGCAGCTCGTCGCCGAGGGCGTCAACGTCGGCCCGCAGACGGTCGACGCCGTGGCCGGCGTGCTGACCGACAACGGCCGGGCGGTGGACGTCCTCCACGACGTGGTCTGGATGCACCGCGGAAACAAGGTCACGCCCAAGACGGTCGGCCAGAAGCGCTATGTCGACGCCATC
>DASXZF010000308.1:0-2985 GCA_036502065.1 Gaiellales bacterium | reverse complement strand
CACGATCAGATCCTCGTGAGCGACGCCCGCGGCAAGCGCGAACGCCAGCTCCCCCTCGGAGGCGACATCCATCCCCAGCCCCTCCGAGACGAGCAGCCGCAGCACCTCGACGCTCATCTGCGCCTTGCACGCGAACGCCATCCGCGAGCGACCCGGATAGGCGCCGAGACCGGCCCGGTAGGCGGCCGTGCGGGCACGCAGGGTGGCCTCGTCATAGACGAGAAGCGGCGTGCCGTGGCGGGCGGCGAGGTCGCCGAGCGGGATCCCGCCGACGCCGAGCCGGCCGTCCACGATCGCCGCTGAGTCGGGGAGGACGCTCATTGGATGGCCATCCTAGGGGCGGCGACCGCTGTTACCGCGGATCGGGTCGGTCTCGCGTCGCGAACCTGCCGGCAACGCCGTAGCCCATCGCCACGGCCAGCAGCCAGAGTCCGATCAAGCCCGCGCTCAGGAAGACCCAGTTCGCGGCGGTGGTCGGCTCACAATCCTCGCCTGCGGGGCACGGGTTCGTGCTCGTGACGGCATAGACGACGATGCCGACAAGGACGGCGGCGCCGGCGAAGACGGTGATCGGGAACGGTCGTCCGCCGATGCGGGCCCATGCGAAGCCCACAGCCATACCGACGACGATCTCGCCAACCCCGAGCAGGAACTCGGCCATCTGAGCCAACCATAATGGCGGCGACAAGGGCGATTCGCCCGCTCGGCAACTGCTCGCGGGCGGGGCCTCGACCGCATCCGCATCGGTATCCTGCCCGCCCATGGCCAACCGTGTGCTCGTCGTCGGCTGGGACGGCGCCGACTGGGAGGTGCTCGACCCGCTGCTCGCCGCGGGCGACCTGCCCAACTTCGCGGCGCTCGCCGCGCGCGGCGCCCGCGGCGTGGCCCGCTCGGTGCTGCCCTCGCACTCCTGGGCGGCGTGGCCGTCGTTCCTGACCGGCGTCGACCCGTCCGGCCACGGCGTGTTCGACATCCTCGAGCACCAGCCGGGCCAGACGCGGCGCATGCCGGTGTCGTCGCGCTCGATCCTCGCGCCCACCTGGCCGCAGCGGCTCTCGGATGCGGGCCGCACGGTGCTGCTCGTGAACGTCCCGCTCACCTACCCGCCGATCCCGGTCCGCGGTGTCGTCATCTCCGGCGGCGTGATCCCGCCCAAGGCGGTCTACTCGGCCCCCGCCGAGACCGGCCCCGAGCTTGGCTGGCCGATCAACGGCGGCTCGTGGACGACGTTCCGCAACCGGCCGCTCGACCTGATCGCGGACGTCGAGCGGGTCACGACGGCCCGGGCCGCCGCCGTCCGCCGGCTGATGGACACCGAGCCGTGGGACGTGGCCTGCGCCGTCTTCGTCTCGCCCGACCGGATCCAGCACTGCCTGCTCGAGTACGTCCACCCCGGCCACCCCGACCACGCCCGCGCCGCCGCCACGCCGGTCGCCGAGCGGGTGCGCGACGTCTACCGCCTGCTCGATCGCGAGCTCGGAGCGCTCGTCGAGCGCACCGACGCCGACGACACCGTGGTCGTCATGTCCGACCACGGCCACCAGCCCTGCACCAGGGCGCTGAACATGAACCGCGTGCTCGAGCAGCTCGGCTACCTGCACCAGGGCCGCGGATCGGCGCTGATCGGACTGCTGGCCTGGGGGCGGGTGCGCTCGGTGGCGCGCGTCGTCTACGACAAGCTCGGCCTGCACGGCAAGGTGGCCGTGCCCACGGCCCCGATCGACTGGGCGCACACCCGCGCCTACACGAGCGTCGTCTCGACCGGCGAGGGCGTCTCGCTCGCCCTGCGCGGGCGAGAGCCCGAGGGCACCGTGGCGCCGGAGGACTACGAGCGCGTCCGGGCCGAGCTCGCCGCGGCGCTCGAGGGCTTCACCGACCCTGCCACCGGCCGCCATCCGATCCTGCGCGCCATCCCGCGCGAGCAGGTGCTCGCCGGCGCCTATCTCGACCGCGCTCCCGACCTGCTGCTCGAAGCCGCCCCGCTCTACTCGCTCACCCACGCGCGCCAGGTGGTGGAGGCGGCCGACTGGCTCTCGGGCGACCACCGTCCCGAGGGCGTCTATGTCGCCGCCGGCCCCGGCGCCGGCACCGCCGACGGCCGCGAGATCTCGCTCACCGACTTCGCCGGGCTGATCGCGGCCGCCGCCGGGCTCGGGTCGGCGCCCGACGAGGCCGCGGCCCCCGTCGCGTCCGAGGGGGCGGTGTTCTCGGACGAGGAGCAGCGCGAGGTCGAGGAGCGCCTGCGCGGGCTGGGCTACCTCGAATAGCGGCGCGGGCACGGTCGTGAGCGACGAGCGCACGCTCCTCGCCGGAACCGGGGCGAACGTCGTCGGGCTCGCGGTCGGGGTGCTCGCCGCCTTCGGCGTGCAGCTGCTCCTGGGCCGCGAGCTCGCCCACGGCGGGCTCGCCCTCGTCACCGTGGCGGTGCAGGTCGCATTCGTCGCGGCGGCCGGGGCGCGCTTCGGGATGGACCTCGCCGCCGTGCGGGCCGTCGCGATCGGCGCGGGCGGCGCCGACATGACCGGCCTGCGCAGCCTCGTCGACCGCTGCGCGGCGGTGGCGCTCGGCGCCGGCATCGTCCTGGCTGCGGTCGTCGCCGCGCTCTCGCCGTTTGCCGGCAGCCGCGGCGAGGCGATCGCCGTCGGTGCGGCGTCGCTGCCGCTGATCGCGGCCGCGAACGTCTACCTCGGCGCCACGCGCGGCCTGAAGCGGATGGGGCCGACGCTGTGGGTGTTCTGGATCGGCCAGCCGGTCGCATGGATCGCGCTCGCCGCGGTCGCGATCGCGCTCGGCGGCCGGGTCGACGCCGCGGTGGCCGCCTATGACCTCTCGTGGCTCGGCGCGCTCGCCGCCGCCGCGGTCATGTGGCGGCGGATCGCGAGATGGCCCGACAGCCGTCCGGCAACCCGCGCCGAGCTGCGCGCCGTGCTCCGCTACGGGGCGCCGCGGGCGCCGTCGGCGCTGCTCGCCCAAGCGCTCTTCTGG
>DASXZF010000307.1:0-10954 GCA_036502065.1 Gaiellales bacterium | reverse complement strand
CACGACGCGGCCGTGGCCCGGGGCGAGCGCGGCGGGCTCGAGGCCGGCCAGCATCGCGGCCGTGCGGTTGGCGGTCGGGCGATCCCACGTCGCCATGCCGACGAGCGGGAAGCGCGGGTTCGTGCGCCCGCTGGTCGAGACGCCGCCCAGGGTCGAGAAGGAGTCGCCGGCGATGAGGGTGGCGTCGCGCTCGTCGATCAGCGCGATGTGCCCCGGCGTATGGCCGGGGGCGGCGACCACCCGCAGCGAGCCGATCCGGTCGCCGTCGGCAAGCAGCCGCGTCGGCCGGGTCGCCACGGCGGGCCAGCCGCCGCGCAGCTTCGAGTCGGGTTCGTCGGCGTCGAGCCCGCGGTCGCCGGCCATCAGCCGCGCCTCGCGCGCCGAGATCGCGACCTCGACGCCGGGCAGCCGCTCGGCGAGCGCATCGAGCGAGCCGGCGTGATCGACGTGTGCGTGGGTCAGCACGATCCGGGCGATCGGCCGGCCGATCGCCTCGGCGGCCGCGAGAATGCCGGGGGCGCTGCCGCTGAGCATCGTGTCGACCAGGGTCAGGCCGTCGTCCTCGGCGACGAGATAGGCGTTGACGAAGCCGAGCCGGCTCAGCCGGGTCAGATGGGATCGTTCGGTGCGTGTGCGCATGTGAGGCTCCTCAATTACTACGGTGAATAGGTTTTAGACTAACATGATTAGTCTAGGTGCGCAACTCCTCCGGAGACTCACCATTTCGGGGGAGGCCGAAATACGCGAATATGTGGGCGGACCCGGGCGATGGCCGGTCGATAGAGGCCGGAGCATGGCGGCCCCCCTCCAAGTAGCCCTCGCCCTGATCGGGGTGGGAGTGATGTACTCACTCCTGCTCTGGGCACGACGCGTCCATGCGATGCATGCGCAGCAGGCCCGGGCCGAGGCGCGAGACCGCCTGGAGCCGCTCGCCCACGCGCTGCTCGAGGGCGAGCCCGCCGGCACGACCGCACGCCGCGACGAGCAGGCCCTCACCCAGATCCTCGCCGACCTCGCCCCCGCGCTCACCGGCGAGTCGCGCGACGCGATCGCCGGCCACTTCGAGTCGAGCGGCGCGGTCACCCGCACCAGCCGCCGCCTCGCCGATCCCCGCGCCCACCGCCGCGCCGAGCACGCCGCGCTGCTCGGAGACATGTGCAGCACGCTGGCCGAGGTGCCGCTCATGCAGGCCCTGAACGACCGCGACCCCGATGTCCGCCTCGCTGCCGCCCGCAGCCTCGGCCGCCTGCGCCCGCGCACCGCCGCAGGGCCACTTCTCTATGCGCTCGTTCAGGGCCTCGTGCCGCGGGCGGTCGCGGCCAACGCCCTGCTCTCGATCGGCGCCGCCGCGCTGCCCGGGATCCGCAACCTCCTGCACGACGACGAGCCGGCCGCCCGCGCCAACGCCGTCGAGCTGCTGGGACGGCTCGGCAACCCGCGCGACAGCCTCTCGCTGCGCGAGCGCCTCTCCGACGACGCCCCGCTCGTACGCCGTCGCGCGTGTGAGGCCCTCGCCCGGCTCGGTGCCGACGATGCCGGCGACGCGCTCGAGGAGCTGCTCTCCGACGATGTCGCCGACGTGCGCATCTCGGCGGCCGCCGCAATCGGTGCCGTCGGCGACGAGCGCAGCGCCCCGACCCTGCTCCGGCTCGTCCACCACGACGCCGTCGAGGTGGCCGAGGTGGCCGCACGAGCGCTTTCGGCGGTCGCTCCCACGCTTGTCACGCGGCTCGGCGGGCACCCCGACGCTCACCCGCAGCTGCGTCACGCCGCCAGCCTCCTGGAAGCCGGCATCGCGTGAGGACGGCGGTCGAGATCGTCGGCATCAGCTCGACGATCTACGCACTCGCACTCAACCTCTCCTACCTGCTCCTGTGGCCGCTCGCGCGCCGCGGCATGACCCGCACCGTGCGCCGCCGCAGCTGGGCCTGGCACGAGGAGGCGTTCGCCTCGCCGCTCACGCCCGGGATCTCGATCGTCGTGCCGGCGTTCAACGAGGAGGCGGTGATCCTGGAGTCCGTCGCCTCGCTGCTCGCCCAGCACTACTCACTCTTCGAGGTCGTGATCGTCGACGACGGCTCGACCGACGCGACCGCCCGCACGCTGATCGACGCCTACGACCTGCGCCAGGTGTCACCGGCGCCGCGCGGCAAGCTCAAGTACGAGCAGGTCACCGAGATGTACCGCGGCGCCGTGCCGCACGACATCACGCTCATCCGCAAGCGAAACGGCGGCCGGGCCGATGCCCTGAACGCCGGCCTCGACGTCGCCAGACACCCCTACGTCGTCGTCACCGATGCCGACTCGATCATCGATCCCGACGGCCTCTCGGTCATGGTGCGGCCGGTGCTCGAGGATCCTGAGCGCGTGATCGCGGTCGGCGGCACGATCCGCGTCGGCAACTCCTGCCGCGTCGAGTCGGGCCGCGTCGTGGAGGCCCGCCTGCCCAACGGGCGCCTGGCCGCCTACCAGGTGATCGAGTATCTGCGCGCGTTCCTGTTCGGCCGGGTCGCCTGGGACGCGATCGGAGCACTGGTCATCGTGTCCGGCGCTTTTGGCCTCTTCCGTCGCGACGTGGTCGACGAGGTCGGCGGCTACTGGACCGACACCGTCGGCGAGGATCTCGAGCTGACCGTGCGCCTGCACAGGCACATGCGCGATCACAATCGCCCCTATCGCATCACCTACGCCCCCGATCCCGTCTGCTGGACTGAGGTGCCGTCGGACATGGGCTCGCTGGGCCGCCAGCGCCGCCGCTGGCACCGCGGTCTGTGGGAGTGCCTGTGGCGGCACAAGGGCATGATGCTGCGGCGCCGCTACGGCGCGCCGGGGATGGTCGCCCTGCCCTACTTCCTGGTGTTCGAGTTCTGCGGGCCGCTGATGGAGGTGGCTGCCTGGATCGCCTTCCCAATCGGCCTCGCGCTCGGCATCGTCAGCTGGCATCTGGTGGCAGCGTTCATCCTCTGCTCGTGGGTGCTCGGATCGCTCGTCACGCTGGTGGCGTGCGGCCTCGAGGAGAACGGCTACCGCAACTATCGCCGCAGCCGCGACCTGGGCCGGATGATGGTCCTGGCGGTGTTCGAGAACATGTGGTTCCGCCAGCTGATCGACTTCTACCGCCTCGCCGGGGTCTACGACATCGCCCGCCGCAAGCAGGGCTGGGGCGCGATGCGCCGCACCGGCTTCCAGGAGAGCTGAACGCCGGCGGCCAGGCCCGCCGCATCAGCAGCACCCCTCCTTGTAGCGGCACGCCAGGCAGTGCCACGAGGCCTTCGTCCAGATCATGGTCGCGGCGCAGCGCGGGCAGGGCTCACCGCCGGCCCCGGGGGCGGTCGCGGGGCAGGCCCGCAGCGGGGCTCGGTGAGCACCGTTCGATGAGGTCGTAAGGGGCGTGCCGCCACCCTACCCAGGCCGGCGGACGGCGCGTTCGAACACTTCGCTAACCGGTTGCCCACACCCCGTCACGGACAACTCTGTAGCGTCTGCGGGGTGAGTCACGCCGGGGGGACGATGACCAGCACTCCTTCACGCGACCTCGCCTCCGAGGACCTGTGGCGCTATTCGCAGGAGCGCGCGCTGCGCCGGCGGGCGGCGGCCCGGCATCGGCGGACAGTCAAGCGCATCACCGTCCCCCTGGCCGTGGCCGCAGCGGCTGTCGGCGCGAACGCGACGTCGTTCGTGCCGGCAGCGGGCGCCGCCACCGGCAAGAACCGCACCCGCGTCCACGACCGCCGCGTCCTGCGTCTCGGCGCGACGGGCCACGAGGTCGTCCACGTCCAGCGCCTGCTCGGGATCCACGCCGACGGCCGCTACGACGAGACGACCGAGCGGGCCGTGCTTCGCTTCCAGGCCGAGCACGGGCTGCTCGTCGACGGTCAGGTGGGCCCACGCACATGGGCGGCCCTCGAGGCGGAGTGGCGCGGCTTCGCCGGAGAGGCCGTCCTGCGCGAAGGGTCGACCGGGCCGGCGGTCGCGGCCGTCCAGCGCCTGCTCGGCCTGACCGCCGACGGCGACTTCGGCCCGATCACACTCGCCGCGGTGCGCGCGTTCCAGGAGCGCTCCGGCCTGGTCGTCGACGGCCAGGTGGGCGACCACACGCTGGCCGCCCTGCGCCGGCGCGGGCAACCGGCCCCACGGCACGTGCACACATCCGCTCCGCGGCCCGACCCGATCGGCGCGCGCGCCGCCGCGATCGCCGAGCGCTACCTGGGCGTGCCCTACGCGTGGGGCGGCGCGAGCCCGAGCGGCTTTGACTGCTCGGGGCTCGTCATGTACGTCTACGCCCAGCTCGGGGTGCGACTGCCCCACTTCGCCGCCGCGCAGTACCGCGACGGCCGCCACATCGGCCTCGAGCACCTCCGTCGCGGCGACCTGGTCTTCTTCGACGACCTCGACCACGTCGGCATCTACATCGGCGGCGGCCGGTTCATCCATGCGCCGCACACGGGCGACCACGTGCGCATCTCGAGCCTGGCGGGCGGCTGGTATGCGCAGCACTACGCCGGCGCGACGCGCGTGGCCTGAGCCCGCCGCGGCTACTGCGCCATCAGGCCGCCGTCGATGACGAGCGCCTGGCCGGTGATGTAAGCCGCGTCGTCGGAACAGAGGAATGCGATCGAGGGAGCGATGTCCTCGGCGCTGCCCTGCCGGTTCATCGGCACCCACTGCTCGACCATGGCGGCGATCGCCGCGGCGTCCATGCCCGCCTCGACGAAGATCGGGTCGTTGAAGCCGGTGTCGATCCAGCCCGGGCAGACGCAGTTCACCCGGATGCCGTCGCGGGCGTACTCGACGGCAAGCTGGCGGGTCAGGTTGATCACGGCGCCCTTGGACGAGTCGTACGCGGCCAGATTCGGCTCGCCGATCATCCCGCTGATCGATGCGGTGTTCACGATCGCTCCCGACCGCTGCCGCTGCATCGCGGGGATGAATGCACGCGAGACGAGCAGCATCCCGCGCACGTTCACCGCGAAATGCAGGTCCCACTCCTCGAGCGTCTGTGTGAGCGCGGTGCCGGGAATCAGGACGCCGGCGTTGTTGTGCAGGATGTCGATCCGCCCGTGCTCGGCGATCACCGACTCGGCGAGCGCCGCCACCTGGCCGGGGTCGCGCACGTCGCAGGTGAGCGCGGCGCAGCCGATGCCCTCGCCGCGCAGAAGCGCGACCGTCTCGCGCGCGGCGTCGGCGCGGATGTCGGTGACGACGACGTGCGCACCCTCCTGCCCCAGCCGCCGCGCCGACGCGCGGCCGATGCCGTGACCGGCACCGGTGACGACGGCCACCCTGTCCTTCAGCCGCACGGGGATCGCCATCGCACGTCCTCTCGTTCGCTCCGGATTCGCGAGAACCCTATGGTGTCGGGATGCACCTCGCGGAGATCCGGTTGGCGGCGATGGACGTGGACGCCCAGCGCGCCCTCTACGCCGAGCTTCTCGGCCTGCCCACATACGCGGCCGGCGACGGGCTCGGCCTGCGCATCGGCCAGAGCCGGCTCGTCTTCATGCCCGGTGTCGCATCGCCGCAGCACGTCGCGTTGCGGATCCCGTCGGCCGCCTACGCGGACGCGCTCGAGTGGCTCGGCGCACGCGTCTCGCTCCTGCCGGCCGGCGACGGCGGCCCGCGGCACGCCTTCCCCGACTGGAACGCCGACGCGATGTACTTCCGCGATCCCGACGGAAACGTGCTCGAGCTGATCGCCCACCACGACCTGCCCGACCCCTATGCGCCGCCGTTCACACAGACGACGCTGCTCGGCATCGGCGAGGTCGGCATGCCGGTCGACGACATGCCCGGCTACCTGGCCGGGCTCGAGCAGCGCATCGGAGCGCGGCCCTGGAGCGGCGACGGCATCACCTTCGCCGCCGTCGGAGACAAGCGCGGCTCGCTGATCGTCGTGCCTCGCGGCCGTGCCTGGCATCCCGTGCCGGGTGCAACCGCGGTGGCGGGGCCGCGCGGGATCGATCTCGGCGTGGCCGGGGTGCTGATCTAAGCGACGCTACGCCACGCCGGGCGCGAGCGGCCGGCGGCGGCGCAGCCGCACGCCCATGCCCGCGGTCACGAGCACGACGCCGCCAACGGCGATCAGGACGTCGCCCACCGAGTACACGTTGCCCATCGGGATCCACGCCGGCACCGGCCAGCGGTCGATCAGCCACGGCAGGCTCGGGTGCGACGCGACGGCGCTGTTGTTGTGCACGCCGCGGTAGAGCACGCCCGCGGCCCGAAGCGCCGAGGCACGCGCCGGCATGTGGCCCCCGTTCGTGACGACCGCGGCCAGGTTGCAGAGCATGCCGAGGCCGACGACGGCCGCCCCTGGAAGCCGGACGTTGACCGCAACGGCGGCGATGAGGACGGCGTAGGAGACGAGCCAGAGCGCGGTTGCGAGCGAGTTGCCGATGCTCCACGGCAGGACGCCCGACGGGTACCCGGCCACCTGGAGGCCGATCGCGACATAGAAGAGCCACACGCCGCGGATGGGCAGCGTCGCAAGCGCCGAGACACGGCCGCCGAGCAGGCGCCCGAGGACGAGGCCGGCGGCCACCGCCAGCACGAGCACCATCAGCCGGCCCTGCGGATGTCGGCGAACGCGGGCTCCTCGGCGTGGAGCCGCTCGAGCGCGGCGACGACGCGGGCGTCGAACTGCGTCCAGCAGCGCTTGCGCAGCTCGGCGATTGCCGCGGTGGTCGTGCCCGCGGCGCGGTAGCAGCGATCCGACGTCATCGCGTCGTAGGCGTCGGCCACGAGGATGATGCGCGACCCGAGCGGGATCTCCTCGCCCGCCAGGCCGAGCGGGTAGCCCGACCCGTCCCACCACTCGTGGTGGTGCAGGATCCAGCGATCGACGGGCGAGACGCCGAGGCCCTCGAGCAGCCGTGCGCCGAGCACGGGATGCTCCCGCATCACCCGCAGCTCGTCGGGATCGAGCTTGCCCGGCTTCTGCAGGATGCGGTCGGGGATCGCGATCTTTCCGAGGTCGTGCAGAAGGCCGGCCAGGCGCACCTGCTCGACCACCTCGACGTCGAGCTCCATCGCGCGCGCGATCGCCTCGGCGAGGCGCGACACCGTCTGGGAGTGGGTGCCGGCGTAGGTGTCCTTCGCATCGACGACGCGGATCAGGCCCTCGGCCGCCCGCAGGCGGGCATGGCGCTCGGCCGCCTCGGCCAGCTCGGCGGGCGTGTAGGAGCGCACCACGGACGTGCTGTAGACGCAGGTGCGGTTCTTCCCGTGGTTCTTGGCCCAGTAGAGGGCCGCGTCGGCGACGTCGTAGAGCGCCTCGCGGTCGCGGGCATGTTCGGGGAACACCGCCAGGCCGACGCTGACCGTGACCCGCTCGCCGTGCGGGAACTCCGTCGCCTCGAGCCGCTCGTGCACGCGGGCGAAGGTCGCTTCGGCGGCCGCCGCCGAGGCCTCGGGCATCAGCACGGCGTACTCCTCGCCCCCGATCCGGTAGGCGCGGCCCTCGCGGCACTCGGCCCGGATGACGTCGGCGACCAACCGCAGGACGGCGTCGCCGACGGGGTGGCCGAAGCGGTCGTTCACGTCCTTGAACGCGTCCAGGTCGATCAGGCCGAGCGCCACGAGCTCGTCCTCCGACCCGGCCGCCTCGAGCTCGCGCAGGAGCTCGAGCTGGAACGAGCGATGGTTGCCGAGGCCCGTGAGCGCGTCGGTCTCGGCGTCGCGCACCGCGAGCACCGTCCGGTAGGACGAGCGCAGGTAAAGGGCCAGTGCGAACACCGGGCCTGCGAGGAGGAGCTCGAGCGGCGGGTCGACCTTCCAGAGCGAGACCGAGAGGGCCGAGATGAACGCCATGATGGCGAAGGCCGGGCCGGGGTGGCGCAGGTATCCGCGTGGCGCCTCGCGCAGCGGGATCTGCTGGGCGAGCGCGACGGCGACCGCGACGAGCGTGACGTTCGTGATCACATAGGCGGCGCCGCCGGCGAATGCGAGCACCGTCAGCTTGGCGGCGTCGCCCGCGCCGATCGTGCCGCCGTTCCAGCCGAGCAGGAACGCCGGGAGCGCCGAGACGAACGCCGAGAGCGCGTACGCGCACGCGTTGAACGTGCCGCGCAGCGACAGGCCGCGCTCGACGCACTCGACGATCGCGGTGGCGATCAACGCGGCGATGACGGCGTACTGCCAGCCGAACAGGATCTGGGACGCCATCAGGAAGACGAACGCAAGCGACACCTTGCGCGCGCCCTGCTCGTCCAGTGGCACCGGCTTGAACTCGGCCACGAGCGCGGCGCCGGCGAAGACGAGGACGCCGAGAAGCGTCGCCCGGGAAGGAGGTGATGCGACCGCTTTCAGCACCGCCCCGACCGCCACCGGCACGGTCATCGCAATGACGACGGTGACGTATCGGAGCAGTCGGGGCGGTAAAGAAGCGGGCTGTGGAGTGACGGCGGCAGACTTCACGGGGCTCGTTCCGTTATCGGCCGGAGCGGGCGCCCTCGTGAGCGAATGCCCTCACTCCGCGAGTTGCTACTGCCAGCGGATGCCGGCGCCGGAAGCGATCACGAACGACGCGATCGCGCCAACGGCCAGAACGACGCGCAGGGCGGGGTAATTCCACTTGATCATGGGGCGGCCTCCCTCGAGGAGCATGGGGGTTCGGGGTGGGGTGACGCCCGCGGCTGCTGAGATGGGGGTGAAACCAGCCGCACGTCCGGGCTTCGGGGTGCCACGGAGGCGTCTCTCTCGTTATGGACGAGGGATGGCGTAGACGGGAATCCCCCGCCGGAGTGATCGCACCCAGAACCTGGGAGAGGTAGGGCTCCGCGTCTAGCGCGTGATGCGGCCGCCCGAGCCGATCGAGACGGCCCGCGATCCCAGGTCGTCCCGCGAGAGCTGCGCGATCAGCTGCGCGCCCGCGCCGCTCGGATCCGGCTCCGGCATGCCCGCGTCGACGAGCCGCACCGAGCTCACCCGCCCCGACCGGAACGCGCCGTCGGCCGCCAGCCGCACGTGCAGGACGGCCGAGTCCGACAGCACGCCGTCGAGGGCGAAGTTGTGGTACCCGGCGAAGTTGCCCAGGCTGTAGGCGATCAGGCGGTCGTGGTAGATCTCCATCCCGCGCAGCACGTGCGGCCCGGAGCCGAGCACGAGATCGGCGCCGGCGTCGACCGCCATGTGGGCGAACGCCTCGGGGTTGCCGCGATCCTCGCCGACGTAGGTCTCCTCCTGACCGGTGACGTGCTCCGCTCCGGTGCCCTCGGCGCCGGCGTGGATGGCGACGATGACGATGTTCGCCATCGTGCCGGCGCGCTCGATCAGCGCGCGGGCGGCGGGCAGGTCGAGCAGCGACGCGGTGTCGGAGTAAGGCGCGAAGCCGAGCATCGCAACGCGCAGGCCGCCGGCGTGCACGATCGTGATCTCGCCGGGGAGGCCGTCCTGGGCGATGCCGGCGGCGTGGAGGGCGGCCACCGTGTCGGCCTGGCCGGTCGGGCCGAAGTCGTAGGAGTGGTTGTTCGCGTTGTTCATGACGGTGAATCCGGCCAGCCGCAGGTCGTGCGCAAACGCCGGCGGGGCGCGGAACTGGAAGCAGTTGGTCGTGTTGGTGCCGCACTTGCCCCCCGTGGCGTCGGTGAGCGTGCCCTCGAGGTTCCCGAACACGATGTCGCCCTGGAGCTGCGACCGCATCGCTGACAGATAGGTCGAGGGCGACGGCGGCAGGGTCGGAGTCGACCCGAGCATCGTGTCGCCGACCGCCGTGACCGTGAGCGTGCGCCGGTCGACGGTGCGCGTCTTCCTGGCGCCTGACGATCCGCCGCCCGCCTGCGGATGAGAGCCGCCGCCGGGCGTGGTGGTCGCGGCCGACGACGAGCCGCCAACGTCACGGACGAGCCCGTGGGCGACGTAGCCGATCGCGAACGAGGCCACGCAGGCGACGGCCAGCGCGACGGCCTTCCCGCGCCGCTTCCTGCGCCTGCGCCGGCGGGCATATGCGTCGGTCCGTCCCACCCGTGGGTATCATCGCCCACCGTGACGTTGGAGGCACGCATCCTGGATGCGGTCGCCGCCGGTAGGGATGAGTTGGTCGAGCTGACGGCGCGGCTGGTCGAGTTCGACACGACCGCCCGGGCCCCGACGGACCCGCCCCGGCAGGAGGCCGACCTGCAGGCCTACATCGGCGAGCGCCTGTCCGCCGCGGGCGCCGCCGTGGACATCTGGGAGCCCTCCCCGGACGACATCGCCGGCTCCCGGCAGATGCCGCCCGGCCTCGGGTTCGACGGACGGCCGCAGCTCGCGGCCCGCTTCGCCGGCAGCGGCGGCGGCCAGAGCCTGCTCTTCAACGGGCACATCGACGTCGTCCCGTCCGAGCCGCGCGACCGCTGGACCAGCGACCCCAACCGCGCCGAGGTGCGCGACGGCAACCTGTACGGCCGCGGCTCGTGTGACATGAAGGGCGGCGTCGCCTGCATGGTGTTCGCGGCCGAGGTGCTGCACCGGCTCGGGGTGAAGCTGCGCGGCGACCTGATCGTGAACACGATCACCGACGAGGAGTCATCCGGCGCCGGCGGCCTGGCGGCCGTGCGGCACGGGGTGGCCGCCGATGCGGGCATCGTCCCGGAGCCGACCGCCTTCGAGGTGTGGGTGGCGTGCCGCGGATCGCTCACACCGACGTTCACGGTCACCGGCCGGCCGGGGCACGCCGAGATGGCCCAACCGCACTGGCGCGACGGCGGCGCCGTCAACGCGATCGAGAAGATGGCCGTCGTGATGGACGCCGTGCGCCGGCTGCGCGAGGAGTGGCGCGGCAGCCCGCAGCAGCGGCACGAGCATCTGCCCCCCGGCGACATCATCCCTGTGAAGATCGGCGGCGGCGAGTGGACGGTCACCTATCCCGCGTCCTGCCGGATGACCTGCGAGGTCACCTATCTGCCGGGCCGCGCAGATGCCGAGGGCTGGGGCCGCGACGTCGAAGCCGAGATCGAGGCGTGGGTCGCCCACGCCG
>DASXZF010000306.1:0-12898 GCA_036502065.1 Gaiellales bacterium | reverse complement strand
CTTCGACGCGCCCTCGCCGACGTCGTGGGCCGCCTCGAGCAGCGCCACGCGCGCCGTCGTGAACGAGAGCCGGCGGGCGATCGCGCACCCCACCACTCCGCCGCCCACGATGACGATGTCGTATGCGTCGCGCATGGCGGGAGGTCTAGAGCACCGGGCCGTGGGAGTCAATTCAGGGAGCGTTGGGCTGGCGTGTCAGCCAGCGCCGCTGGGCGTGCCAGCGCTGGATCGTGCGCCCGCTGGGCGGCCGGGCGGGGCACGAACCGTATGTGAGCCGGACGGCGGGCGTGACCTGCGCCGGCGTCGCGCCCGCCGCGTACTCGCTCTCGAGCTGCAGGCGCAGCTGCGGCCACGAGTAGCTGCCGGGTCGGGGGCGCGCCGGCGGCGGCTGCGTGAGCCGTGCGAGGTGCGCATCAAGGGCACGGCCGCGCGCCGCCGTCAGGCAGTCGTTCGCCTTCCAGATCCCCGTCAGCGTGCGCACGAAGTCCCTCCCGGAGCGCCGCGTCTGGAACTCCACCGCGGCGTGATCCCGGCACAGCCACACCGACACGCGGTGGGTCAGGTGCACCCGCTGCGTCCTGCCGCGCGTGCGATCCACGCAGATCGCACATACCGGCTGCTTCGTCGGCACGCCGCGGGCCTTGTACAACGTCGGTGGCGAGATCCAGGGCATGGGGCGAGTGTGGCGCGTGGCGTGTTGCGTATGGGTGTCGGGGTGTGGCGAGGGTGTCACGGAACTGCAAATGACACCTGTCGCACGCGACAAGTGGCGTATCCCCGCCTCCCCGCCCCACCACCGCGATGCGGCGACGTTTGAACGTTACGCAGCCCAGGGCACGACCCAGCTGGAACGACGCGCGCCGGACGATGGGAGGTGAGCGCTTTGCGACTCGTGGTCATCAACCATGTGACGCTCGACGGGGTGATGCAGGGCCCCGGCCGCCCCGACGAGGACCCGCGCGACAGCTTCATCCACGGTGGCTGGGCCTCGGCCTCGGACGATCCGGCCATCTTCGAGGCGGTCGGCGAGCGGATGTCGCCACAGGGCGGCATGCTGCTCGGACGCCGCAGCTACGACGAGATGCTCGGCACGTGGAACGAGCGTGGCGGCCCCTTCAAGGACGCGCTGAACGCCGCGACCAAGTTCGTCGCCTCACGCAGCCCCGACACCGAGCTCAGGTGGCCCAACTCGACCCTGCTCTCCGGCGACGTCCCGTCCCGTGTCGCCGAGCTGAAGCGCCGAGACGGCGGCAACCTCGTGATCATGGGGAGCGGCCGGCTGATCGGCTCGCTCCTGCCACACGGCCTGATCGACGAGTTCCTCCTGATGATCCACCCGCTGGTGCTCGGCTCTGGACGGCGTCTGTTTGAACATGGCTCGCAGCGCATCGAGCTACGGCTCGCCGACAGCAGGGCGGCCGCGACAGGCGTGATCATCGCCACATACGTGCCGGGCTGAGACCGGCCTCACCCAACGACGCGCGCCCGCTCGCGCTCGACCAGGACGCGGCGCAGGAGCTTGCCCGACGCCGACTTGGGGATCTCGTCGATCAGCTCGAGGGCGCGGATGCGCTCGTGCGGCGCGACGCGGGCCGCGACGAATGTCATCAGCTCGTCGACGCCAATTGGCGCGCGGGCGACGACGAAGGCCTTGGGGATCTCACCCGCGTCCTCGTCGGGGGCGGGGATCACGCAGGCGTCGGCGACCGCGGGGTGCTCGAGCAGCACCGCCTCGAGCATCGCGGGGGCGACCTGGTAGCCCTTGTACTTGATCAGCTCCTTCAGCCGGTCGACGATCCGCCAGCCGCGCTCGTCGTCGAACGTGGCGATGTCACCGGTGTGCAGCCAGCCGTCCGCGTCGAGGGTGTGCCGCGTCGCGCGCTCGTCGGCCAGGTAGCCGGTCATCACCTGCGGGCCGCGGATCCAGAGCTCGCCCGGCTGTCCCGGCTCGGCGTCATCGTGCGTGCCGACGGCGACGATGCGCGCCTCGGTGTTGGGCAGCAGGGTGCCGATCGACCCGCCGATGTGCGGCTCCCAGAGCGGCGTCGCGTGCGTCACCGGGCTCGCCTCGGTCAGCCCGTAGCCCTGCTGGATGCGTGTCCCCACCCGGGCCGCGCACAGCTCCTCGATGGCTGCGTCGAGCGGCGCGGCGCCCGAGTTCATCATCAGGATGCTCGAGAGGTCGTACCGCTCGACAGCCGGATGCTTGGACAGGGCGACGACGATCGGCGGCGCCACGTAGGCGCGGGTGACGCGGTACTCGGCGATCATCTGCAGAAACTGCTCGAAGTCGAACCGCGGCAGCATGACGATCGTGTTGCCGGCGCGCAGGGCGCAGTTCATGACGGCCGTCTGGCCGTAGATGTGGAAGAACGGCAGGATCCCGGCGAGCACCTCGCCCGGCTCGGTCGGCATGACGGTCGCGCTCTGGATGACGTTTGCGACCATGTTGCGGTGGGTCAGCATGACCCCCTTGGCCAGGCCGGTCGTCCCGCTCGAGTACGGCAGCGCCACGAGCGCCGTCGCGGGATCGAGGGCGGGCACCCACAGCTCCTCCGGCGGGCCGAGCATGTCGGCGAGCGCGGTCGCGCCCGCACCGCCGTCGAGCGCGAACACCTCCTCCACCCCCGCCTCGGCGGCAGCGGGGAGCGCGCGGTCGAGCATCGCCGAGACGGTGAACAGGAACCGCGCCCCGGAGCTGCGCAGCTGGTGGGCGACCTCGGCCTGCGTGTAGAGGCTGTTGATGGTGGTGTTCGTCCCGCCCGCCAGGGCGATGCCGAAGTAGGCGCCGGCGTACTCCGGCACGTTCGGCGCCAGGATCCCGACCACGTCGCCGGCTCGCAGGCCGCGCCGCTGCAGGCCGCTGCCGACGCCGCGCGCGAGCGCGTCGAGGGCCCCGTAGGTGAGCGTGCGCCCGCTCGGAGCATCGATCAGCGCCGGCCGGTCGCCGCGCACCGCGGCGTCGGCGAGCACGAACTCGGCCAGGGACACGTCGGGGATCTCGACGGGCGGGTGAGGGCTTTCGTAGATCACGCATCGCTCCTGTTCAGAAGGCGTCGTCAGACATCGCGGTGATCGAGGTCTTTCCCGAGCGCACCGCCCGGGCGAGAGCGGCGGTCTCGGGCAGGATCCGGTCGGCGTAGAACCGGGCGGTGGCGAGCTTCGCCGTCGCGAAGGCGGCGTCGCCCGCGGCGGGCTCGAGACAGGCGGCGGCCATCCGCAGCCACAGGTCGCCGAACGCGGTGAGCGCGAACAGGCGCAGATAGTCGGTGGCCGCCGCGGCGGCCTGCTCGCGATCGCGCCCGGCCGTGCCGAGCCAGATGGTCGTCTCCTGCAGGTGCGTGAGCGCGTCGGCGACCGGCCCGGCCACGGCGGCGAGCTCGGCGGGCTGGGGCGCCGTCGCCCGCGCGACGGCGGGATGGAAGAAGCGCCGCAGCAGGCGGCCGTGATGCAGCGGCAGCTTGCGCCCGATCAGATCGAGCGCCTGGACGCCGTTCGTGCCCTCGTAGATCTGGCTGATGCGCGCGTCGCGCGCGAGCTGCTCGACGCCCGACTCGGTGATGTACCCCGCCCCGCCGTGGACGCCGATCGCGAGGTTGGCGGCCTCGAAGCCGTTGTCGGTGCACGCCGCCTTCACGATCGGAGTGAGCAGCGCAACCAGGTCGTCGGCCGCCTCGCGCCGGGACGCGACGAGATGGTGATGGGCGACGTCGAGCTCGACCGCGACCCACACCGCGAGCGCACGGCCCGCCTCGGTCAGCGCGCGCATGCGCAGGAGCGCCCGGCGCACATCGGGATGGGCGATGATCGGATCTGCCCCCGCGCCGTTGCCGTGCGCGCGGCCGGGCGCACGGCCCTGGAGGCGCTGGCGGGCATAGGCGACCGCCGTCTGATAGGCGACCTCGCCGATGCCGACGCCCTGGATGCCCACCCCCAGCCGGGCGCGGTTCATCATCGTGAACATCTGCGCCATGCCCGCGTGCGGCGCGCCCACGAGCTCGCCGACGGCGCCCTCGAAGTGCAGCACGCAGGTGGCCGAGCCGCGGATGCCCATCTTGTGCTCGATCGAGCCGCAGGTGACCCCGTTCGGATCGCCGTCGGGCCGCAGCTTGGGAACGACGAAGAGCGAGATGCCCGCGGTGCCCGCAGGAGCATCCGGCAGCCGGGCGAGCACCAGGTGGACGATCTGGTCGGTCAGGTCGTGCTCGCCGCCGGTGATGAACACCTTGGTGCCGTTCAGGCGGAAGGTGCCGTCGCCGGCCGGCTCGGCGGCTGTCCGCAGGAGGCCGAGATCGGTGCCGGCCTGCGCCTCGGTCAGGCACATCGTCCCGCTCCACTCGCCGCTTGCCAGGTGTGGCACGTAGCGCTCGACCTGCTCGGCGGACGCATGGGCGCAGAGCGCGGACGCGGCGCCGGCGCTCAGCAGGGGATAGGTCGCAAAGGCCAGGTTGCCCGAGCACGCCATCTCCTCGAACGCGGCCTGGACGACACCGGGCAGGCCCGCGCCGCCGCGCTCGGGCGCGACGCCGATCCCGCTCCAGCCGCCGGCGACGAGGGCCGCGTAGGCCTCGCGGAAGCCGTCGGGAGTGCGGACGGCCCCGTCGCGGTAGGTGCAGCCCTGCTCGTCGCCGACGCCGTTCAGCGGCAGGAGCACCTGCTCGCTGAAGCCGCCCGCCTCCTCCAGCACCGCCATCACCGTGTCGAGCGGCGCGTCGGCGAAGGGTGGGAGCGCCGCCACCACGCCGTCGTGATCGAACACGTCGCGGAGCAGAAAGCGGAAGTCGGCGATCGGGGCGCGGTAGGTCAGCATGGTCAGTTGCGCAGGGGGCGGCCGGTCGCGAGAACGTGGGTCATCCGCTGGAGCGTTCGCTCTTCCCGGAACAGCGCCGAGACCGCCTGCGCCTCGAGCGCGGACACGGCCGCCTCGGGCACCGGTGTGGCCAGGTCGGCGTCGCCGCCGGTGAGGACGCCGGCGAGCACGCCGGCCAGGTGCAGGTCGTATTCGGTGACGGCGTCGGAGGCCCGGGCGAGCTGCCCGGCCGTGAGCTCGAGCGTCGCCCGGCCGGAGCGGCCGGCAAGCGTCAGCTGGGCAGGCTCGGGCGGCGCGTAGCCGTCTGCGAGCTCGAGTGCGAACGCCCGGGCGTCGGCGAGCAGGCGGTCGCGGTTGGGCGTGATGCGATCGTGCGGGCGCAGGAAGCCGAGCTCGCGCGCCTCCTGCGCCGAGGTGGACACCCGCGCCCGCGCGATCGTCTCGAACGCGGCCTGCGCGGGGGGCATCGGACCATGCGCCGAAGCGGCGGCCGAGGTACGCAGGAGCAGCTCGCGGCAGCCGCCCCAGCCGGGGACGAGCCCGGCGCCGAGCTCGACGAGGCCCATGAACGTGTCGGTGTGCGCCTGGACGGCTGCGCAGTGCATCAGGAGCTCGCAGCCGCCGCCGAGCGCCCGCCCGCCGACCGCCCCGACCACCGGCACCGGCGCGAACTTGACCGCGGCGAATGCCCGCCGTCCGGCGTCCCCGAACTCGGCCAGCCGCTCCCAGGCCGCGACGTTGGCCAGGCCGAGCACGTAGGCCAGGTTCGCGCCGACGCTGAAGTGCGGGCCCTCGTTCGTGATCACCAGGCCGCGGAAGTCGGTGGCGGCGATCTCGACCGCACGCGAGATCATCGCCAGCATGTCGAGGTCGATGGCGCTCGCCCGGGAGTGCAGCTCGAGGCACGCGACGCCGTCGCCCGTGTCCCACAGCGAGGCCGAGTCGTTGCCGTCGATCGGATCGCGGGGCCGGGAGCGGCTCACCGTCGCCGTGTGTTGGATCGGGGCAGTCACCGCAACGCCATCGGCCTCGAGCCGCTCGGCCACCCAGGCCGGGCCGATCTCGCCGATCAGCGCGAACGGGCCCCGCTCCCAGCCATACCCGCGCCGCATCGCCAGGTCGATCAGCTCGGGCCGGTCGGTCACGCCCGGCACCATCGCCGCCGCGTAGGCGAGCGTGCGGCCGAGCACCGCCCAGGCGTACTCGCCCAGCGGCCCTGGCAGCTCGACCAGCTCGCGCGCGGTGCGCGGCAGCCGCGGCGGACGCGCGGCCGGGCGGTACTCGAGCGTCTCGAGGTCGATCGCGAGCCGCGTGGCGCCGTCGCGGGCATAGAAGCCACGGCCCGCGCCGCGCCCCGTCGCCCCCTTCGCGACCATCCGCCGCAGCAGGTCGCCATGATCGGGCACGGCCCGCCACGCGTCGTCGGCGGGCAGCAGCCGGTCGAACGACGCGTTCACCTGCTCGTGCAGGCCCAGGCCGACGATGTCCATCAGCCCGAACACGCCCGTCCGTGGAATCCCGAGCGGCGCGCCCATCACCGCGTCGGCCTCCTCGACGGTGAGGCCGCGGGCAAGCGCCTCGCCGATCGCGGTGCCGATCCAGTAGACGCCGAGGCGGTTGGCGATGAAGCCGGGCGTGTCGTTGCAGCGCACGACGGTCTTGCCCAGGCGCAGGTCGCACACGTCCTCCAGGACGTCCACAGCGTCGGGCCGCGCGTCGCCGGGGACGATCTCGAGCAGCCGCATGTAGCGGGGCGGGTTGAAGAAGTGGGTGATCACGAGGTCGCGCTCGAGACCGGCCGGAGCGCCCTCGAGCAGGGCAGCGAGCGGGATCGTGGACGTATTCGACGAGACGATCGACCCCGGCCTGCGCACCGCATCGAGCCGGCGGAAGAGCGATCGCTTCGCCTCGGCATCCTCGACGATCGCCTCGACGATCCAGTCGGCGTCGGCGACCATGTCCAGGTCGTGCTCCAGGCTGCCGGCGCGGATCAGCCGGGCGGCCGCGGTCGAGACCAGCGGCGGCGGCGAGCGCTTGGGCAGCGCGGCGAGCGCCTTCGTGGCGGCATCGCCGAGGTCGAGCATCACGACCGGCAGTCCGGCGTTCGCGAGGTGGGCTGCGATCCCGGCTCCCATCGTGCCGGAGCCGATCACCGCCGCGCGTTCGATCGGGCTCACGCGACCGCCTCGAGCACGGTCGCGATGCCCTGGCCACCGCCGATGCACTGCGTCGCAAGCGCGTAGCGGCCGCCCTGGCGATGCAGCACCTGCGCCGCCTTCCCGGTGATGCGCGCGCCGGTCGCGCCCAGCGGGTGGCCGAGCGCGATCGCTCCGCCATCCACGTTCACGCGGTCGGGGTCGATGCCGAGCTCGCGCAAGCACGCGATCGCCTGCGACGCGAACGCCTCGTTCAGCTCGACGACGTCGAGGTCGCCCACGTCGATGCCCGCCCGCTGCACCGCCTTGCGAGTCGCCTCGATCGGGCCGATCCCCATCACCTCGGGATCGCAGCCCGACACCGCGATCGCGCGCACCCGTGCGAGCTGCTCGAGGCCGTTCGCGCGGGCGAAATCCTCCGAGGTGACGAGCACCGCGGCGGCGCCGTCGGTGAGCGGCGAGGACGTTCCGGCGGTGACCGTGCCGTCGCGCAGGAACGCCGGGGCGAGCGCCGCCAGCCCCTCGGCGGTGGTGTCGGGCCGCAGACAGCCGTCGGCGCCGACGCCGGCGACGGGCACGATCTCGTCGGCGAGCAGGCCGGCCGCGACGGCGACGGCCGCCTTGTGCTGGCTCTGCACGGCGAACGCCTCCTGGTCGGCGCGCGTGACGCCGAACCGGGCGGCCACGTTCTCGGCGGTCTCGCCCATGCTCACGTAGACCTCGGGCTGCCGCTCGACGACATCCGGGTTGTAGAGCGGGTTGTAGCCCCCCATGGGCACGCGGCTCATCGACTCGACCCCGGCGCAGACGTAGGCCTCGCCGGCGCCCATGGCGATCGCCCCGGCCGCGGTGTGCACGGCTGCATGGACGAGCCGCACAGGCGGTTCACGGTCGCGCCGGCGACCGACCGCGGCAGCCCGGCGATCATCCCGGCGATGCGGCCGAGGTTCATGCCCTGCTCGGCCTCGGGGAACGCGCAGCCGAGCACGACGTCCTCGATCGCGCCCGGATCGACGCCGGTGCGCTCGACGAGCGCGGCGATGACGGCGCCGGCCAGGTCGTCGGGGCGCACCGAGGCCAGGCCGCCACGGCGGGCGGGGTGGAACGGCGAGCGGGCATAGCCCGCGATCACGACGGTCACAAGCGTCTCCTCTCCGCCCCCAAGTATGGCCCCTTCGCGCGACCGTGAGGATGGTGGGCGTCGCGGGGCCGCGCGGAACCGTACTCTCACCATCTACTAGAACCTTATGCTGGTGACGTATCGGACGGCGGATCCTCGCCGCGGAGGCTATGGTGCTCGGCAGACCCAACGAGGGAGAAGAGCATGGCAGTCTCGCGAGCAAACGCAGTCTGGGAAGGCGATCTGGCAGGAGGCAAGGGACGGGTCAGCGTCGCCAGCGGCGCCTTTCCCGAGCAGGCGGTCACCTGGGCCGCGCGCACGCACCGGCCGGATCCGAAGACGAGCCCCGAGGAGTTGATCGCCGCCGCGCACGCCGCCTGCTACTCGATGGCGCTCGCGAACACCCTCGCCGAGGCGGGGCATGCGCCCGAGCGGGTCTCGGTCGAGGCGAGCGCCCATCTCGACCCGCTGCCCGCCGGCGGCGTCGGCATCACCCGGATCGACCTCACCGTCACCGGCCGCGTGCCCGGCCTCGACCAGGCCGGGTTCGAGCGGCTCGCCCACGAGGGTGAGAAGGGCTGCCCCGTCTCAAACGCGCTGCGCGGCAACGTCGAGATCGGCCTCGCTGTAACGCTCGAGAGCTAGGCGAGACGGTATGAGCGACACCATGAAAGGACTCCTCAGCATGTTCATGCGCAAGCCAGGCACCATCCCCGAGGCGGACGCGGCGCTGCCCGGCCGCGACGAGCCGGCGTTCGGCGTGCCCGAGCGCCACGACGTGCTCGGCACACCCCTTCTGCCTCCCTACCCCGAGGGCATCGAGTACCTGTACGTCGGGATGGGCTGCTTCTGGGGCGCCGAGCGCATCTTCTGGCAGACCCCCGGCGTCTACACGACCGCCGTGGGCTACGCCGGCGGCACCACGCCGAACCCGACCTACCGCGAGGTGTGCTCGGGCATGACCGGCCACACCGAGGCCGTGCTCGTGGCCTACGACCCGGCCAAGATCTCGACCGAGCAGATCCTGCGCACCTTCTGGGAGGGGCATGACCCCACCCAGGGCATGCGCCAGGGCAACGATCACGGCACGCAGTACCGCTCGGCGATCTACTGGCGCACGCCGGAGCAGCGCGACGCCGCGATCGCGACCCGCGACGCCTACTCCGCCGCGCTGCGGCAGGCGAACCGCGGTGAGATCACGACCGAGATCGCCGAAGCCGGCCCGTTCTACCCGGCCGAGGACTACCACCAGCAGTACCTCGAAAAGAATCCGGGCGGCTACTGCGGCATCGGCGGCACCGGCGTCTCGTGCCCGATCGGCGTCGGCGTCAGCGCGTCGTAGCCGGCCTGAGAACCGGGGACTGTCCCCCGAGGGGACAGTCCCCATCCCCTCCGTCGCGCTACGCGTCGCCGTACAGGTCGATGCCGTGCGGCTCCTGGATCGTGTTGCCGCCGTCCACGACGAACACCTGCCCGGTGACGTAGGCCGCCGCCTCCGATGCGAGGAACACGGCCACCACTGCCGCTTCCTCGGGCGTGCCGGCGCGGCCGACCGGCGTCGAGCGCGCGGCGACGAGCTCGTCCGAGAGCGACGACGCCGTGTCGATCCAGCCGGGGGCGACCGAGTTCGCGGTGATGCCGCCGCGGCCGTAGTCGAGCGCGATCGAGCGCATGACGGCGTCCATCGCCCCCTTCGCAGCGCCGTAGCCGGCCTGGCGCGGCGCCATGACGAGCGGGCCGGTGACCGACGAGATCATGACGATGCGCCCGTAGCCCCGGCTCACCATCCCGGGCAGCACGGCCTGGGACGTGTGCACGGCGGTCATCAGGTTCACGTCGAGCTCGCGCCGCCACTGCGCCTCGGTCATGTCGGCGAACGCCGCGTCCGGGGCGGGGATGCCGGTCTGGGCGATGCCGGCGGAGTTGATCAGCACGTCGATGCGGCCGTGGGCCTCCGCGGCGGCCGCGACGAGCGCGAACGCCTGGTCGCGCACGGTCAGGTCGGCGACGTGCGCGCTCGCCTCGGCGCCGAGGGCGCGCAGCTCGCCGGCCCGCGCCTGCACCCGGTCGGTCGTCGCTGTCACGGCGACCGTTGCGCCGAGGCGCGCGAGCAGCCGCGCGCAGGCCTGGCCGATGCCGGACTCGCTGCCGCATCCCGTCACGAGCGCCACGCGGCCGCCGAAGTCGAAGGGGCTCTGGGTCACCGTGGGTGCGATTGTACGGCCGCGGACGTGAGATAACCCTCCCGACCTCCCACCCGGCAGAAGCGAGGATCCATGCCCTACTTCGACGCTCCTCTGGAGGAGCTGCGCACGTACCGCTCGGCCGTGACGGCCCCCGACGATCTGGACGACTACTGGCGCGAGGCGATGGCCGACGCCCATGCCAAGGCCACGCCACCCGTGTTCGAGCCCCACCGCACGTCCGTCTACCGCCGGATCCGGGTCTTCGATGTGACGTTCAGCGGAGCGGCGGGCGATCCCGTCCGCGCATGGTTCCTGTGTCCCGAAGGGGACGGCGCGCTGCCCTGCCGGGTGACGTTCATCGGCTACGGAGGGGGTCGCGGAGTCGCCGCGGAGCACACCCTCTACGCCGCCGCGGGCTACGCCGAGCTCGTCGTCGACTCGCGCGCACAGGGCGGCAGCTGGACGTCGGGACACACCGGCGACCCCGGCGCCGCGTCAGCCCCGGGGCCGGAGGCGCCCGGCGTGATGACACGCGGCATCCTCGACGCCCGCTCGTACTACTACCGGCGGCTCTACGTCGATGCCCTGCGCGGCGTCGAGACCGCGGCCGCCCACGAGCGCGTCGATGCCGGCCGGATCGGCGTCGCCGGGTTCAGCCAGGGCGGCGCGCTCGCGCTCGCCACGGCCGCGCTCCTGCCCGACCGGGTCAAGCTGTGCCAGGCGCACATGCCCTACCTGTGCGACATCCCCCACGCCATCACGATCGCCGCCGAGCCGCCCTATACCGAGCTGGTCGAGTTCCTCGCCCAGCACCAGGAGCACATCCCACGGGTGCTCGACACGCTGCGCTACGTCGACAACGCCGTGCTGGCGCAGCGCATCCGGGCGTCGACGACCGTGAGCGTCGGGCTGATGGACGGCTGCTGCCCGCCGTCGACCGTCTTCGCCGCCTACAACGCGATCACGGCACCCAAGCGCATCGTCGAGTACCACTACAGCGGCCACGAGGTGCCGGGCCACCACACCGAGCGCGAGCTCGAGGAGTTCGTGAACGTGCTCGGCTGAGCCGTTCAGTGGTGGATCGGCTTGGCGTGCGAGTAGTAGCCCACGCCGACCATGTCGATGTCGGCTCGTCCCCAGACCGTGACCGCGACGTGCACCGTGCTGCCGGTGGCGGTGGCGGTCGCCGTGCACCAGCTGCCCCGGCCACCGGAGATGAACGCGATCGGGTGCCCGATCACCGCGCCCTTGCTCTTGAAGGCGTAGGTCAGAGTCGCACTCTGATTGAACGGACAGGTGATGTGCAGCGATCCGGCCTGCGTACCGGTGCCGATCAGGCAGCGGCCGGGCGTCCGCGAGGCCGTGGCGGCGCCGGTCTTCATCTGGGAGTTCCAGTATGTGCCGGCGAGCGCCGGGGGCGCCGCGACCAGAAGACCGGTCACAGCCAGCAGGAGGATCCGTCGAAGCACGGTGTGCCGCCACCTTCGATCAGGGACAGAGCGTCAAGCTCACCATGGCATATTACAAACTTTGCCATAACCCCCATTTGGGGTGAATCGCGGGTGCTGCCCGGTCACACCGTCCCGTCGAACCGGTCGTCGAGATACGTCCGCAGCGCGGCCGGCGTGCACCCGGCGCGCAGGCAGCGCGACCAGGCGCGGCTCTCGTGGCAGACGACGCCGAGCTCCCAGACGCAGAACGTGGGCCGGTGCGGGCCGTGCGCCGGCCACGGCCGGAACTCGGGGTCGCCGTCGCCGTCCTTGGCCCACACCGTCTCCCACACCTCGTTTCGGTTTCGCCATGTGCACAGGATGAGGAAGTGGAAGCCCTCACCGCAGCGGTGCAGGATGACGAAGCCCGTCTCGCCCGTGATGCCGAGTGCTCCCGCCCGCGCGTCGGCCGCAAGCCGCGCGTGCGCCAGCTCTCGGACATGCGCCGGCACCGGCGTGCCGGCCGGCGCCACCTCGTACCACTTGAGGTCGGCGCCGGCCAGGCTGAGGCGCTCGCCCGGAGTCGCGAGCTTCGCCCGGTGCAGGTAGCCGGGCGTGACCCCGACGACGACGCTCATCGATCGTCCTTTGCGCGCGTGAAGTCCATGATCCAGTTCGTCTCCCACGTATCGCCGCCGTCGTCGGAGAACGCCTGCTCCCAGCGCGGCGTCGGCGTGGTCACGCCCGACCAGATGAATCGCACCAGGATCGGCTCGCCGAAGAACGTGTCGGCGCCGTGGAACACGCCGACGTCGCCGTCGAACCCGCCGATCACGGGCGGGTCGAGCAGGCCGGAACGGCGGCTGTCGGCCCAGTAGATCGACCAGCGCCGCGTCTCGGGATCGAAGAACCGGAACGACATGCCGACGAACCCGCCGGCGTGGTCGGTGCGGAACTCGTCCTCGTTGCCGAGCCCGTCCAGGATCGGCCGCGCGTGCGAGGTGGCGGCGAACTCGACCCACTCGTCGCAGCCGGCCAGGCGCTCGCGCAGGCGGCGGTTGCGGACGTCCCAGTCGCCGAACCAGAAGTCGAAATCGGTCTCGGTTCCCTGCATCTGCATCGTGTCGTGCATCTCGTCTCCCCCCGCTCGTCGTCGTCTGGCCCACGCTATCGTCGAAATAGGGCAGATTCCGCCC
>DASXZF010000305.1:0-13623 GCA_036502065.1 Gaiellales bacterium | reverse complement strand
CAGCGACCGCTACAAGTGGATCGCCCTGTCGAACGTCACCTTGGGGGTGCTGCTCGCGACGCTCGACGGCTCGATCACGCTGATCGCGATGCCCGACATCTTCCGCGGCATCCACCTTGACCCGTTGGTGCCCTCGAACAGCTTCTACCTGCTGTGGATGATCCTCGGCTACCTGGTCGTCTCGAGCGTGATGATCGTGAGCCTCGGCCGGCTCGGCGACATGTACGGCCGGGTGCGGATCTACAACCTCGGCTTCGTCATCTACACCGTCGCGTCGCTCTTTCTGACCGTCGATTGGATGACCGGGCGGGCGGGTGCGAGCTACCTGATCGTGTTCCGCGTCGTGCAGGGACTCGGCGGGGCATGCCTGCTCGCAAACGCCGCGGCCATCATCACCGACGCATTCCCGTCGAACCAGCGCGGGATGGCGCTCGGGATCAACAACATCGTCGGGGTGAGCGGCATGTTCGTCGGACTCGTCCTGGGCGGCCTGCTCGCCCCCATCGACTGGCGGCTCGTGTTCCTGATCTCGGTGCCGGTGGGCGTGTTCGGCACGATCTGGGCGTACCTCAAGCTCGAGGAGCGCAGCCTGCCCAAGCGCTCGCCGGTCGACTGGTGGGGAAACATCACCTTCGCGCTCGGCCTGGTGCTTCTGATGGTCGCCGTCACCTACGGGATCCGCCCAGCCGGCGGCCACGCGACCGGCTGGACGAGCATGCGCGTGATCGTGCTCGTGACCGGCGCCGCGGTCAGCCTGGTCGCCTTCACGATCGTCGAGGCGCGCGTGCCCTATCCGATGTTCCGGCTGCCGCTCTTCCGCATCCGCGCGTTCACGTTCGGCACGCTCTCGACGTTTCTCTCGGCCGTCGCCCGCGGCGGGCTGATGTTCATGCTGATCATCTGGCTCCAGGGGATCTGGCTACCGGAGCACGGATACAACTTCCGGGAGACGCCGCTCTGGGCCGGGATCTACATGCTGCCGCTCACCGTCGGCATGCTCATCGCCGGCCCGACGTCGGGATACCTGTCCGACCGGTTCGGCTCGCGCCTGTTCGCGACCGCCGGGATGGTGAGCGCCGCGTTCAGCTTCGGGCTCCTGCTGCTGCTTCCCACCGACTTCTCGTATCCGGTCTTCGCCGCAGTGCTGGCCCTGAACGGCGTGTCGATGGGCCTCTTCGCATCGCCGAACCGCGCCGGGGTGATGAACAGCCTGCCGGCGAGCGACCGCGGCGCCGGCGGCGGCATGAACCAGACCTTCCAGAACTCGGCCCAGGTGCTCTCGGTCGGGATCTTCTTCACCCTGATGATCCTCGGCCTCGCCGCCACCCTGCCGACCGCGATCCGCACCGGCCTCGCCGCCCACGGCGTGTCGCACGCCACCGCGGCCCACGTCGCCCAACTACCGCCCGTCTCGATCCTGTTTGCCGCGTTCCTCGGCTACAACCCGATCGGGCACCTCCTCGGGCCGGGCGCGCTGCACGCGCTCACGGCCCACCAGCGGGCGGTGCTGACAGGCCGCTCGTTCTTCCCGCACCTGATCTCGGCGCCGTTTCGAAACGGCCTGCACGAGGCGTTCGCGTTTGCGATCGTGGCCTGCCTGATCGCCGCCGCGGCGTCGCTGATGCGCGGCGGGCGCATGGCCGAGCCGGCGACGGCGCCCGTCGAGCAGCAGCCGCAGGCGACCCGCGCGGCCTGACCGCCGGGCTGCGGGCGACGGCCCGCCCTCACGCACCTCTCAGGGACCGCGGCTACCGTAGCCTTCAGTTTCGCCAGGGAAGGAAGCACACACATGGGCATCATCAAGCGTTCGTCGGCAACGAGCCTGGCAGGTTGGATCGTCCTGCTCGTCGCCCTGCTCTGCGCCATCACCGTCACCGCCTATGCGGTCACGCGCAGCGGCGCCCCCAAGCCGCCCAAGCGCTCGCTCGCAAGCGCCGTTCACAACGCGCTCACGCAGCGGCCCGTGACCGGCGTCTCGGCGCAGTTCAGCGTCGATGAGCACCTCCTGGCCGGAACCTCGACCACCTTCTCGACGAGCCCGCTCGCCGGCGCGACCGGCAGCGTCTGGTTCGGCGGCGGCCACGTGCGCCTGCTCGTGAAGTCGCAGCTCGGCACCACCGTCGTCGCCTACGACGGCAGCCGGGTGACGCTGTACGACCGCAAGCAGCACACCGCCTACGAGCTCCCCGTGACGCACCACACCGCCGCCAAGAGCGACACCGCCGATGCCCACGCCGTGCCGAGCATCGCCGCGATCGAGCGCGCGATCACCCGCGCCGGCAGCTTCGCCGTGCTCTCGGGCGCCATCCCGAGCAACGTCGCCGGCCGCGAGGCCTACACGGTGCACGTGTCGCCGCGCCGAAACGGCGGCCTCTTCGGCGACTTCGAGCTGGCCTGGGATGCCGCCCACGCCGTGCCGCTGCGCTTCGCGATCTACCCGCGCGGGTCGAGCACGGCCGCGGTCTCGATCACGGTCACGCACATCAGCTACGGCCCGGTCGCGCCCGCCAAGCTCGCGCTGACGCTGCCGGCGGGGACGAAGATCGTGCACGTGCACATGCCGAGCCACCACATGCAGTCGGAAAAGCCCCACGTCGCCCCGGCGATCGGCGCGGCGGCGGTCTCGAAGGCGGTCGGCTTCACCGTGGCAGCGCCCGAGACGCTGGCCGGCCTGCCCCAGGGCCAGGTGCGGTCGGTCGACATGGGCAAGACCCCGGCGGCACTCGTGACCTACGGTCGCGGCCTCGGCACCGTGTTCGTCCTCGAGCAGCATGCGAGCGGTGACAAGGGGCCGCTGGCCGCGCTGCCTTCGGCCTCGATCGACGGCATGGCCGGCCGCGAGCTCGATACGACGCTCGGGTCGCTCATCCAGTTCAACCGTGGCGGCATCACCTACACGGTCGTCGGGTCGCAGACGGCGGCGACGATCATGACGGCAGCACAAGCCCTGGCGTGAGCCAAAACGGGGGCGGCGATCCGCTCGTCGAGATCGAAGGCGTCACCAAGCGCTACGGCAACATCGTGGCGCTTGACGGCGTGTCGGCGGCCCTGACCGAGCGGGCCGTCGGCCTCCTGGGCGCAAACGGCGCCGGCAAGTCGACGCTGATGCGGGTCATGCTCGGGCTGATCAAGGCCGACGCCGGGCGCGTGCGCGTGCTCGGCATCGACGCCGCCAAGCAGACCTGGAACGTGCGCCGCCTGCTCGGCTACATGCCCGAGCACAGCTGCCTGCCGCTCGGGATGACCGCGCGCGACCTCGTCGTCCACATGGGCGAGCTGCGCGGCCTGCCCCGCCGCGTCGCGGTGCTGCGCGCGTCGGAGGTGCTGTTCCAGGTCGGGCTCGAGGAGGAGCGCTCGCGTCTGATCCGCACCTTCTCGGTCGGGATGAAGCAGCGCACGAACCTCGCCCAGGCCATCGTCCACTCCCCCGGGCTCGTGATCCTGGACGAGCCGACGAACGGCCTCGACCCGGCCGGGCGTGAGGAGATGCTCGCCCTCGTGCGGCGGCTGTCGGCCGAGCTCGGCATCGCTGTCATCATGTCGTCGCACGTGCTCGAGGACGTCGCCCGCACCTGCGACTCGGTCGTCGTCCTGCGCGAGGGCCGGGTGGCGGCGACCCGGCAGATCGACCACGCGGCTGCGGCCGTGCAGGGCGATGTGCAGGTGCGCATCACCGGCGACCACGCCGCGTTCTCGCGCGAAGCCGAGCGGCTGGGCCTGCAGGTGAGCGGCGACGGCGACGGTGAGAGCGACTGGATCGCCGTGCACGGCCTCGACGCCGCGGGCGTGCTCGCCGGCGTGCGCGACGCGGCCTGCGCCGCGGGCGTCGGACTGCACGAGCTGCGGCCGGCCGGCCCGACGCTCGAAGAGTCGCTGATCGGAGCGATCGGATGAGCACCGACGCCCGCGTCGCCGACGTCGCCTACAGCCGCTACGACGGACCGCGGTCGGGCCGTCTGGGAGCGATCTGGTCGCTCGCGCGGTGGAGCGCGCTGCGCGCGCTCGGCGCCCGCCGCGGCTGGAAGGCCAAGCTGATCCCGATCACGCTGACGCTGCTCGCGTTCGCGCCCGCGCTCGTCATCCTCGGCCTGCGCGCGCTCTTCGGCACGTCCAGCCTGACCACCAGCCTCGTGAAGGCGCTGCCCTACTCGGACTACAGCACGGCGACCGCGATCGTGATCCTCGTCTTCGGCGTCGTGATCACGCCCGAGCTCGTGTGCCCCGACCGCCGCGACCGCACGCTCTCGCTCTACTTCTCGACGGCGATCAGCCGGGGCGACTACGTCGCCGGCAAGATCCTCGCGGCGCTCATGCCGCTCCTGCTCGTCACGCTCGCGCCGCCGCTGATCCTCTACGCCGGCAACCTGCTCTTCGCCGTGCACCCGCTCGGCTATCTGGACAAGCACGCCGCCGACATCCTGCGCATAATCGGCTCGGGCCTCGTGATCGGCGTCTTCTACGCGCTCGTCGGCCTCGCCATCTCGTCGCTCAGCGCCCGGCGCGCGTTCGCAGTCGGCGGCTATCTCGCGTTCCTCGCCATCCCGACGATCATCGGCGGGGTGCTCGCACATGCGATCAACGAGCGCTACCTGCGCCTGCTCGCGTTCGCCGCCGCGCCGATCCAGACCGCACGCGGGTTCTACCCCGGCTACACCGACCGCGGCCACATCAGCGCGGGGGTGTGGGGAGCGACCTCGGTCGAGCTGATGGTCGTCGCCCTCGCGGTGCTCGCGATCCGGTACGGACGGGACACCGGATGAGCGACCCCGCGATCGAGTTCACCAGCGTTTCGCGCTGGTTCGGCGACACGGTCGCACTCGCCGACGTGTCGTTCGTCGCGGACACCGGCGTGATCGGCCTCCTGGGGCACAACGGCGCGGGCAAGTCGACCACGCTCAAGCTCTCGGCCGGCTTCTCGACCCCGAGCAGCGGCCAGGTGCGCATCTTCGGCGTCGACCCGCGGCGAACGCCCGACGTCTACCGGCGGGTCGGGATCGTGCCCGACCACAGCCCGCCGTGGCCGTTCCTCACGGCCCGCCGGGTCGTCGAGCTGGCCGCGCAGCTTCGCCGCGTGCCCGACCACCGCGCCGCCGCCGCGGCGGCGATCGAGACCGTCGGCCTCGCCGACGCCGCCGACCGTCCGGTGGGCGGGTTCTCCCACGGGATGCGGCAGCGGGTGAAGCTCGCCCAGGCGCTCGCGCACGACCCCGACCTGCTGCTGCTCGACGAGCCCCTGAACGGCCTCGACCCGACCCAGCGCAGCCACGTCATCGACCTGCTCACGCGGCTCGGAGCCGAGGGCCGCACCGTCATCGTCTCGTCGCACGTGCTGCACGAGGTCGAGCGGATGGCGCCGCGCGTGCTCGTGCTCGTGAACGGCCATCTGGTGGCCGAGGGCGCGACCGACGCGATCCGCCGGCTGATCAGCGAGCGGCCGCGGCGCGTGCTCGTGAGCCCCGACGGCAACAGCCGCGCGCTCGCGCGCGAGCTGCTGGCGCTGGCCGACGTCGACGCCGTCCGGCTCGACGACGGGACGATCGAGATCGAGACCAGCGACCCGGCTGCCCTCAGCCGCGAGCTGCCGCTCGCCGCGCAGCGCACGGACACGCTCCTGCGCCGGATCCGCCCCATCGGCGACGACCTCGAGAGCGTCTACGCCTACCTGCACGAGCGCGCCCGGGGGCAGGCCCGGTGATCGGCCCCGTGTTCCGGCTGACGCTGCGTGCGCTCCTGCTGCAGAAGCGCACGATCGTGCTCGGCGTCGTCGCCGCCGCCCCGACGCTGATGGCGCTCGTCTACGCGCTCGCGCGGTCGGCGAACAGCCACGACCATTCGTTCTACTCCGACCTCGTGCAGCAGCTGTTCGTGCCGACGGTCGCCTCGCTGATCTCGCTCGTGTTCGGCGTGAGCGCGTTCGGCGACGAGCGCGAGGACGGCACCATCCTGTACCTGGTCGCGACGCCGCAGTCGCGCCTGGGCCTCGTCGTGTCGAAGATCGCCGCCGCATGGGCGGCGGCGCTCATCCTGCTCGTGCCGAGCCTCGTCGCGAGCGGCCTGCTCAGCATCCGCCACGGGCTGACGGTCGGCCTGATCGGCTGGCCGCTCCTCGGCGTCGTGCTCGCGAGCCTCGCCTACTGCGCAGCGGCCGTGCTGCTCTCGCTCTACACCCGCCGCCCGATCGTGATCGGCGTCCTGTACATCCTGCTCTGGGAGGGCTCGATCGCGACGTTCGCCGCGTCGGCGGCCAAGCTCTCGATCTCGGCATACGGACGCGCGTTCGTGGGCCATGTCCTGCCGCAGGCGTCGCGCCCGGTCTCGGGGACGGCCGTCGCGGCGATCGTCCTGGTCGCGGTCGCAGCCGTGGCCGCGTGGGCGACCGCTCGCGCGCTCGGCCGGGTCGAGCTGCCCTGACCCTCACCTTCGGGGTCGTTTAGGCCGATGACTGTAGTGCACACGAAGTTTCACAAATCAACGTGCGCACTATGGAAGGAACGCACTTTGAGTATCAGCGCCATCCATGCGGGTTACACGGCAGCGATGCCGATGCACCAGACCCGGCCGGCTGCCGAAGGCACCCGGGCGGAGGAGAAGGCCGAGAGCCGCGCCCACGAGACCTCGGAAGAGGACTCGAAGGTGGCGGGCACGTCGACCGCCAACGGCGGCGTGGACGTCTACGCCTGAGAGAACCAGGGCCTGGCCCCGATCGAGATCGGGGCCAGGCCCCATGCACATTCGCGGCAAACGCTGATGCGATCCTCATCGACCGGCACCATGATCCGGGTACATGCAGGATTCCCTGTCCGAGCTGCGCGCCGCGGCGACGGCATACGGCGACCGATTCGGCGACACGCATCTGCTGCCGCTTGCGATCGCGCTTGCCCTGCACCTGCTGAGCCTGCTCGTGCGCGCCGGCGTGTGGCGCGGCATCCTCGCCGCGGCGTTTCCCGACCGGCCCGTGCGCATGCGCTCGGCCGTGTGGTCGTATCTGGCCGGCGTCGGAGCAAACGTGGTCGCACCGTTCCGGGGCGGTGACGTCGTGCGCATCTTCACCATCCGCCGCGAGCTCGGCGGCGCATCGGTGACGACGATCGTCTCGACTCTCGTGGCCGAGACGGCGTTCGGCGCGGTCGTCGTGGCGGCCATGGTGGCGGCGACGATCGGCCTCGGCTGGCTGCCCCCGATCGTGCGGCTGCCCGACGCCAGGGCGTTCGAATTCTCGTTCTACGCCGACCACCCCGCAGTGGTGGCGGTCGCGCTCGCCCTTGCCGGCGGCGCCGTGCTGCTCGGCGCGGAGTGGGCGACGCACCATCTGCGCGGGTTCGGGCAGCGCGCGATCCAGGGTCTCTGGATCCTGCGCACGCCCGGCCGCTTCCTGCGGATCGTGGCGGCTCCGCAGCTCGTCGACTGGGCGCTTCGGATCGCAACGGCATACGCGCTGCTCGCAGCCTTCGGGATCCCGGCGAGGCTCCGCTACGCCGTCCTTGCGGTGGTGATCGACTCCGTCTCGACGGCGCTGCCGTTCACGCCCGGCGGGATCGGAGCCCAGCAGGGCCTGCTGGTGTTCGGCCTCGGCGGAGCGGCGGGTTCGGCGCAGGTGATGGCCTACTCGATCGGCGCGCAGGCGGTGATCATGGCGTTCAACCTCCTGCTCGGAGTGGTCGCGGTGTTCGCGCTCTTCGGGCACCTGCGGATCGGCGCGGTGCGCCGCGAGGCGCACGCATCCGGCTGACTATCCTCGCGGGTGTGAGACGGTCAGCCCTGGGCATCGCTCTCGCCGCGGCGTGTCTCGCGTCCGCGGCCTGTGGAGGCGGACACGCCGCCACGCCCATGCCGGTGGCCCCGCCCGACAGGGGGCCGGCCCACCAGCTCGGTAGCGCCGACCTGCGGCTGCGGAGGGCGCTTCGCGCCTGGCACGACGCCGATCCGGGCCTCGACTCGCCGGCCCCGGCGAGCGTCCTGCGCGCGGCGGCCGCCGACCGGACGCTCATCCACGAGCTGGCGAGGTCACCCGCGCTCGCGCGGACGGTGACCCGCATGGTCTCGCCGGGCCTCGCGGCGACGACCCGGCTCGAGGTCGACGCCGCCGTCGACCTGCGCCGCCTGGACGGGCCGCCGAGCGGCAAGCCCGTTCGCCTGCACCTCGCGAATCCGCTCCCGGCCGGGCGGCTGCTCGGGTACTACCGCCGGGCGCAGGCGCGCTTCGGCGTGCGGTGGCAGGTGCTGGCCGCGATCAACCTGGTCGAGTCGGCGTTCGGGCGTGTCGTCAACCGGTCGAGCGCGGGCGCCCAGGGGCCGATGCAGTTCCTGCCGGCGACGTGGAGGGCCTACGGCCTGGGCGGGAACGTGCACGACGCCCGCGACGCCATCCTCGGCGCCGCCAACTACCTGCACCGCTCGGGCGCGCCGGCGAACGAGCGCCGCGCGCTCTTCGCCTACAACCGCTCGCAGCTCTATGTCGACGCCGTGCTGGCGTACGCGCGTGAGATGACGCGCGACCCGCTCGGCTACGCGACCTACTACGCCTGGGAGGCGAGCCTGCCGTCAGTGCTGTGACTCGAGCACGGCCTTCAGCCGCTCGAGGTCCTTGCGGTTCGCCCGCCGCATCGATGCCGACATCATCGGCGTCGCCACCAGCGAGAAGCCCGCCGGGTTGCCGCGGTTTCGCAGCACCATCAGCGTCGACCCGCCCGGTCCGTCGGCCCAGGCGTATGTCGTCTCCATCGGGAAGGGCCCGTCGGCTGTGCGCATCACGAGCCGTTCGCCCGGCTCGAGCGCCACCACCTCGTACGTGTAGGCCAGCCGCCGCCCGAGGAACTCGGCGGCGAACGCCACGCGTGTGCCGACCGCGAGTGGCCGCGGCGTGCGCCACTCGACGCGCTTGATGTTCCGGTACCAGGCGGTGGCGTTGTCCGGATCGGCCGCGAACGCGGCGACATGCGCGCGTGGACGCAGGATCTCGATGGTCGTCTCGACGTCGACCGGCACGTCAAGCCCCGCTCCCGCCCTTCCAGCACAGGTACGGCGGCCGCTCGGCCACCTCGGGCGAGATGTCGAGCGGCAGCGAGACGCGGCCCGCATCGCCGGCTGCGAGGTACATCGCGTAGATGATCTCGAGCACGGCCCGGCCGTCGGCGCCGGTCTCGTCGGGCTGTGAGCCCGAGAGGACGCAGTCGACGAAGTGGCGCATCTCCTGCGGGAAGCCGTAGTTCCAGATCTCCTCGAACATCGTGAACGTCCACCCGCTGGTCTGCGGCGCCTTCTCGACCGCGTAGCCGTAGCCGTGCTCGCTGTAGGTCATGAGCGAGGAGCCGCGCAGGATGTCGACGTAGGTCACGCCCTCGGATCCGGTCAGCTCGGCGCGGTCGTCCATCCCGCCCGGCTTGGCCCAGCTCGTCTCGATCACGCCGAGCCGGTTGCCGGCGAAGCGCACGATCCCGACGGCGTGGTCCTCCGCAACCGTGCGGTCGCCGTGCACGAACGTGCCCAGCTCGGCGGTGGCCGACTCGGCCGGCGCCTTGCCGTACACCCAGCGGGCGAACTCGATGCCGTGGCAGCCCATGTCCATGAGCACGCCGCCGCCGGCGCGGTCGGGATCCCAGAACCAGCCCGAATGCGGCCCGAAGTGCTGCTCGCCCTGACGGACGACGTGCACCGGTCCGAGCGCGCCCTCGTCGGCGAGCTCCTTCGCACGCACGTACTTGGGAGCGAAGCAGAGCTCCTCGGCGTACATGAGCAGCGTGCCCGCGCGCTCGCAGGCGGCGATCATCTCGTCGGCCTCGGCCAGCGTGCGGGCGAGCGGCTTCTCGCAGATCACATGCTTGCCGGCGTCGGCCGCGGCGACCGTGATGTCTCGGTGCAGGTCGTTGGGAGCGCCGATGCAGATCACGTCGACGTCGGACTGCTCGATCAGCGCCCGGTAGTCGGTGTGGTGGCGGGGGATGCCGCGCTCGTGCGCGAACCGCTCGGCCTTGCCCGGCGTCGGCGAGGCGACGCCCCGCACGCTTGCCGCCGGGACGTGTGTGAAGGCTTCGGCATGCGCCTCTGCGATGAACCCTGACCCCACGAGGCCGATGCCGACGTCACGCATCGGGCCAGCCTACCTGACGTCCCGATGCCCGTTCTCGTACGATGGCGCGATGACCGCCGCGCTCACGGACGAGGGTCGGATCGAGGTCGAGCAGGGCTACCGGATCGCCTACCGGGTGTACGGCACCGGCAGCCGCACGCTGCTCGCGCTGCACGGCGGGCCCGGTGCGAGCAGCCACTATCTCGACCGCCTGGCCGAGGTCGTCGGCGGCGACCGCCGGCTGGTGCTCTACGACCAGCTCGGCGGCGGCGACTCCGACCGTCCCGACGACCCGTCGCTGTGGCAGATCCCGCGCTTCATCGCCGAGGTCGAGACGGTGCGCACGGCGCTCGACCTGGGCACGGTCACGCTCTACGGCCAGTCGTGGGGCGGCATGCTCGCGCTCGCCTACACGCTCGACCATCCCGAGAACGTCGACGCGCTCGTGCTCTCGAACACCTACGCGAACGGCAAGGACTACCTGCTCGACATCTCCGAGCACCGGATGGCGCTCGGCAAGGACCTGCACGCGCTGATGCTCCGCCACGAGCACGCCGACGACCTCGACGCGCCCGAGTACCTGGACGCCGTGCTCGAGCTGAACTCGCGCCACCTGCGCCGCTCGAGCCCCTATGACCCCGAGCGGTCGCGGCGCGAGTTCAAGGAGGTCGAGGCCCGGTACATGGGCGACATCGGCCCCGCCTATGCGCTCTGGGGCCCGCACGAGTTCAAGGGCACCGGCCCGCAGGCGTTCTTCGACATCTCCGGCCGGCTCGGCGAGATCGCCGTCCCGGCGCTGATCCTGTGCGGCTGGTACGACGAGCTCTCGCCGAAGCGGTGCAGCCGCACGCTCGCCGACGGCATCGCCGACAACGAGTTCGTCGTCTTCGGCAACGCCAGCCACATCACGATCCTCGAGAAGGAGGCAGACCTCTACCTCGCCTGCATCCGCGACTTCCTCGCGCGCAGGGCGGACGGCTAGCCGGCGCGCATGTCATCGCTGCGCCGCTCCGCCGGGCGCAGCCACAGGCTCGCCTGGCGCGGCTGCAGCGTCAGCCGCACGACCCCGAGCACGTCCGCGGTCAGGGCGTCGAGCTCGATCTGGCTGCGCAGGCGTCCGGCGAAGCTCTCCAGGGTCTGGGCGGCGTCGTACTTGGCCCGGTAGAAGCGGTGGTCGACGGCGCGCTGGATGCGCGAGCGCAGCGGCTGGAAGGCGGCCGCGACCGCGAGCGTCGAGGCGGTCACGGCGAGCGCGCCGGACTGGCCGGTGACGGCCTGGAGCGCGCGGTCGATGAGCGAGATGCCGCCCAGATAGACGATCGCGAGCGATCCGGCCAGGGCCGCGTACACGAGCGTCTTTCGGACGATCACGTCGATCTCGTAGAGCCGGTAGCGCAGGATGCCGACGCCGATCGAGACCGGCAGCGCCGCAAGGCCGATCGGAAGCGCGACGCTCACGGCCACCTGCACCGCACCGTCCGAGCTCGTGCCGGGGCCGAAGAGCAGGAATCCGAGGCTGAACAAGGCGATCGCTGCGCCGCCGATGAGCCACTTCACCTGCTGGCGCTGCTCGCCCGTGGCGCGCCGCCAGCGCACGGACTGGACGCCGACCCAGACGACCGCGGACGCGGCGACAAACGCGATGGAGAGCCCCTGAACGGCGCTGAACCAGGCGGGGGGCGAGTTGATGGCGGTCAGGTCGCCGTCCGGAACGAGATGGATGTTGTCGTCAATGATCGCCCTCGCGACGAGCGCCCACTCGCTCAGCATCTCCACCACCACCGCTGCGAGGTAGACGGCGAGCATCCACCGCAGGAACCGCGTCGGCACCCGGCCCTCGGGGAAGAGCAGGATCGCGATGGGTGGCAGCACGATCAGCGACGCCACCCACAGCGGCTCCAGGAACAGCGACACCGGGCCGGCGGGCCAGTGACGGTGGTGCTGGTAGACGAGCTGCCCGTAGGCGCCGCCGTCGGTGCTCAGAAGGAACAGCCCGATGATCCCCATCAGGATCCACCCGAGCGGGTTCTCCGGCCTGCGCAGCGCCACCAGCGCGCCGACCCCGACGAACGGCAGCATGATCGCGATCAGGGGCGCCGCGATCGTCCATGAGCCGTGGGTGAGGTCGTTCAGCACGATCTGTCCGGCCGTCAGAACGACGATTGCCGCGAGACCCGTCCACACGGCGACGGGAGAGCGCAGCGCGGCGCGCAGGTTCATGCCAACTCGTGCGTAGGAGCCCACACCCGAATTCTGCCAGGTTCGACGTCCCGGGATCGTTACGGCCCAGGCGCTAGTCCGACCACCAGCCCTGCGCCATCTCGACCTCGTTCGGATCCTCGCCGGCGCCGAACGCCACGTACTCGATTCCGTCGGGCCCGGCCTCGACCGCGCGCATCGTGTCCTTGTCGAAGCGGATCGCGTCCCACTGCGCCAGCTCGACGATCTCGTCGCCGACCTTGACGCGCCCCGAGCCCTGCACGATCACGTAGACCTCCTCCTGGGAGACGTGCTTGTGGCCGAACGGGATGCGGAAGTTCGGCTCGAGCTGGAACAGGCTCAGCCCGAGCGTCTCGCCACCGATCGGCGTGCGGGCGAAGCGGGCGTGGAGCGCGGACGGCATCTTGAACTTCGGGGCCGAGTCCTCGACCTCGCGCAGGTTCTGCTTGGTGTATCCGCTCATCGTGATCCTCCTCGTCGTCTGGGCGGGGCGTACCCCCGCACCGTGGCGCACAAACCGCACACAGGCTGCCACCCGGGGTCATCTCCACGACCTGACCGCTGTGCTATACACGGCGCGATGCCCGAGGACGCCCTGCCCGCAGTGACCTCGGAGCTGCGCGCGCTGCGGGCTCGCTACGCCGCGTTCATGGACGCGCGCGTCTACCCGAACGAGACGGCGCTCGCAGCCGGCGACGATGCCTCGGAGACGCTGATCGAGGCGCTGCGCGCGCAGGCCCGAGACGATGGCCTGTGGGCGCCGCACATCGGCCCCGAGGCCGGCGGCACCGGGCGCGGCTTCCTCGCCTATGCCTTCCTGAACGAGGCGATCGGGCGCAGCCACTGGGGCCAGCTCGTATTCGGGTGTCAGGCGCCCGACGCGGGCAACGGCGAGATTTTGGAGCTGTTCGGCACCGGCGCGCAGAAGGCGGCCTGGCTGCGCCCGCTCGTCGCCGGCGAGGTGCGCTCGTTCTTCGGCATGACCGAGCCGGAGGTCTCCGGCGCCGATCCGACGACGCTCGCAGGCACGGCGCGGCTCGACGGCGACGAGTGGGTGATCGACGCGCACAAGTGGTTCTCGAGCGGCGCCGAGGGAGCCGGCTTCGGCATCGTCATGGTGATCACCGAGCCGGACGCCGAGCCGCACCGGCGCGCATCGCTCATGATCGTCCCGGCCGCCGCTCCGGGCGTCGAGATCGTGCGCGCGATCCCCGTGCTCGGCCACACCGGACGGGGCTGGAACACGCACTGCGAGGTGCGCCTCGACGGCGTCCGCGTCCCGGCCGCGAACATCCTGGGCGAGCGCGGCGACGGCTTCCGGATCGCTCAGAAACGGC
>DASXZF010000304.1:0-8337 GCA_036502065.1 Gaiellales bacterium | reverse complement strand
GTCTTGGCCATCTGCATCAGGGCGAGCACGCCCTCCTGCATGCGGGCGCCGCCGGAAGCCGCCACCGAGACGAGCGGCATCCGTCTGTCGAGCGCGAGATCGGCGGCCCGCGTGAACTTCTCGCCCACCACCGATCCCATGGAACCGCCCAGGAACGAGAAATCCATCACCGAGAGCGCGACCGACGTCCCGCCGATCGCGGCGGCCCCGACGAGCACCGCGTCGCGCAGGCCGGTCGAGCGCATGGCCGCCTCGACCCGCTCAGGGTAGGCCCGCGTGTCCGTGAACTCCAGCGGATCGCCCGACTGCAGGCCGGCCGCCACCTCGGCGAAGCTGCCCTCGTCGACGAGCTGCACGATCCGCTCGCGCGCGGTGACGGGAAAGTGGTGGCCGCAGTTGGTGCACACCCGCAGGTTCCGCACCATCTCGTCCTCGCGGTAGTGCGACGCGCACGTCGGGCACGTGTTGCGCGTCCGCTGCGGTGGCTCCTGCGGCCCGTGCCCGTCATCGGAGCGGCTGATGTCGACGTTGATGTTCTGGGCCACGGCCCTTCCGCCTTCCGATCCGTCTAGTCGCCGGCGTCCCAGCGTCGCAGGACAAGTACCGCATTGTGCCCGCCGAAGCCGAACGAGTTGGACACGGCCACCCGCACGTCGGCCTCACGACCCACGTTCGGGATGTAGTCGAGGTCGCACTCGGGGTCGGGATCGGTCAGGTTGATCGTCGGCGGCAGGAACCCGTCGCGCATGGCGAGGGCGGTCACGGCCGCCTCGAGGGCGCCCGTCGCGCCGAGCAGGTGGCCGGTCTCGCTCTTGGTCGACGAGATCGGCACGCGGGCGGCGACGTCGTCGCCGAGGGCGAGCTTGAGCGCGCGCGTCTCGGCCGAGTCACCCGCGGGCGTCGACGTCCCATGCGCATTGACGTAGCCGACGTCGGCCGGGGTGATGCCGGCGTCCTGCATCGCCATCGTCATCGCCCGGGCGGGGTTCGTCCCCACCGGGTCGGGCTCGGTGACGTGGTGGGCGTCGCTCGACATGCCGTAGCCGAGCACTTCGGCATAGATCCGGGCGCCGCGACCGCGGGCACGCTCGAGCTCTTCGAGGACGAGCACCGCCGCGCCTTCCGAGAGGATGAAGCCGTCGCGGCCGAGGTCGAACGGCCGGCTCGCGCCTTCGGGGTCGTCCAGCCGGCGCGACAGCGCGCGCATCGTGCCGAAGCCGCCCAGTGCGAGCGGCACGATCGGCGCCTCGACGCCGCCCGCGAGCATCGCGTCGGCCATCCCCGCCCGGATGTAGAGCGTGGCGTTTCCGATCGACATGCCCGACGCGGCGCAGGCCGTGCACTCCGTGGTCAGGGGGCCGCGCGTGCCGAGCGCCATCGACACCTCGGCGGCGCCCATGTTCGCGATCAGCGCGGTCACCCAGAACGGGCTAAGGCGGTCGGGCCCAGCTTCGAAGAGCTTCTCGTGGGCGATCTCCTGCGTCTTCAGACCGCCGACCCCCGTCCCGATCGAGCATCCGATCCGGGCGGCGTCGCTCGCGATGTCGAGGTCGGCGTCGGCGACCGCCTGCGTCGCGGCGGCGACCGAGAGGTGCGCGAACCGGTCGGTCTTCCGGACGGTGCGCTTGTCCATGTACTCGGTGGCATCGAACCCCTTCACCTGGCCGGCGATGTTCACCGTGCCCTCGGGCATCTCGAAGCCCTCGATGCGCGACACCCCCGACCGGCCGGCGCGGATGCTCGCCCACGTGTCCGTGATGTTCGCCCCGTTCGGCGTGACCGCCCCCATGCCGGTGATCACCACCCGGCGCCTGCCGTTCTCGGTCATATCCCCAACCCTCCGTCCACCTGCAGTACGTCTCCGGTCACGAACCCCGCCGCATCCGACACGAGGAACCGCACCGCGCGGGCGACATCCGCCGGGTCGCCCAGACGGGCGAGCGGCGTCTGCGCCAGGATCGCATCGCGGGCTTCCTGCGGCAGGGCGTCGGTGAGCGCGGTCGAGATGTACCCAGGCGCGATCGCGTTCACGCGGATGCCGCGCGACCCGAGCTCCTTCGCGAGCGACTTCGTCAGGCCGATCAGGCCCGCCTTGGAGGCGGCGTAGTTCGTCTGGCCGGCGTTGCCGTGCACGCCGACCACCGAGCTGATCGCGACGATCGCGCCGCCGCGGCGCTTGAGCATCGGCCGCGCCACCGCCCGGCAGGTGTAGAACGCGCCGCCCAGATTCGTGTCGATCACCGAGCGCCAGTCGTCGTCGGAGAGCTTCATGATCAGGTTGTCGCGGGTGATCCCCGCGTTGCACACGAGGATCGCGATCGGCCCGATCTGCGCCTCGACGTGCGCCACGAGCCCCGCCGCCCCCTCGGGCGTCGACACGTCGCCGGCCACCGCGTGGGCGGTGCCACCCGCGTCGCGCACTCCGGCGCACACCTCTTCGGCCCGGTCGGCCGCGCTCGCGTAATTCACGACGACCTCGGCACCCGCGGCGCCGAGCTCTGCGCACACCGCAGCGCCGATCCCGCGCGAGCCGCCGGTCACCAGGGCGACGCGGCCGCCGAGCTCACGATCGGGCAAGACTCGCCTCCGCCGCCCGCAGCTCGTCGGGCGTGCCGACCGAGATCGCCGTCACCGACTTGTCGATGCGCTTGACGAGACCCGAGAGCACTCCTCCGGGGCCGACCTCGACGAACGTGCGCACGCCGTCGGAGACGAGCGACTGCACCGACTGCGTGAAGCGCACCGGCGCGGTGATCTGCTCGACCAGGAGGCCCGGCACGCGGTCGACCGTCTCGAGCTTGCTCGACACCGTGGACATGAACCGCGTGCGCAGCTCGCCGAAGTGAGCAGCGCGCAGGGCCGGCTCGAGCCGGTGGGCCGCGTCCTCGACGAGCGGGCTGTGGAACGCGCCGGACACGCGCAGGCGCACCACCTTCGCGCCCAGGTCGCGGGCCTTGTCGCCCACGCCCGCGACGCCGTGCTCGCGGCCCGAGATCACAAGCTGGCCGGGGCAGTTGTAGTTGGCCGGCCACACGTCGCCGGTCTCTGCGCAGAGGCGCTCGACCTCCTCATCGGCCAGGCCGAGGATCGCGGCCATCGCACCACGCGCTTTCGAGGCGGCCATCGCCAGGCCGCGCTCGCGCACGAGCCGGGTGACGAGGCCGATGCCAAGGCTCTCGGCCGCGGCGATCGCGGCGTACTCGCCGACGCTGTGGCCGACCACGACGTCGGCAGCGATGCCGAGCCGCTCCTGGATCGCCCGTAGCGCGGCGAGCGACGTCGCCACCAGCGCGGGCTGGGTGACCTCCGTCTGAGACAGCTCCTCGATCGGCCCCTCGAAGCACACGCGGCGCAGATCGAAGTCGAGTTCGTCCGACACCTCGTCGAACACCGCCGCGGCCTCCGGAAACTGGGCCACGAGATCGCGGCCCATGCCCACGCGCTGACTTCCCTGCCCCGGGAAACAGAACGCAACCTTGCTCATCCTCGCTCCTTCAGAGGGATTGACCATTCCAACACGCACGACCCCCACGAGAGGCCGCCGCCGAACCCCACCATCAGCACGGTGTGACCGGGCCGGATGCGACCTGCACGGTACGCCTCGTCGAGGCAGATCGGGATCGACGCCGCCGACGTGTTTCCATATCGCTCGACGTTCGACACAACCTTCTCGGCCGGGATGCCGAGCCGCCGGGCGGCGTGTTCGATGATCCGCTGGTTGGCCTGGTGGGGCACGAACAGATCGACGTCTGCGACCGTCATCCCGATCGCATCCAGCACGCGGCCGGCCGACTCGACGCTGACGGTCGTCGCGAACTTGTACACCTGGGGCCCGTCCATGATCACGTACGGGCCCGCGGCCGGATTGGCCGCGTGGCCGACGGCCGCCACCTTGAGCAGGTCACCGCCGCCGCCGTTTGATCCGAGCTCGAAGCCGAGCAGCCCCGACTGCGACCCGTTGCCGCGCAGCACCACCGCCCCGGCGCCGTCGCCGAAGAGCACGCACGTCGAGCGGTCGTCCCAGTCGAGCAGTCGCGAGAACACCTCGGTGCCGACGACGAGCGCGGTGTCGACGAGGCCGCTCGCCACCTGGCTGTAGGCCTGGGCGAGCGCGAATACGAAGCCCGTGCAGGCCGCCGAGAGGTCGAACCCGGGAACGCCCGAGGCGCCCAGGCGCTCGCCGATCAGCGCCGCCGTGGCCGGGAAGTAGTAATCGGGGCTCGCCGTGGCGACCACGATCAGGCCGAGGTCGGTCGCAGCCAGACCCGACGAGGCGAGCGCCCGCTTCGCCGCCTCGTAGCCGAGCGCGGCCGAGGAGTCCTCGTCGGCGGCGATCCTGCGCTCGTGGATCCCGGTGCGAGACGCGATCCACTCGTCGCTCGTGTCCATGCGCGTCGCGAGCTCCTCGTTGGTCACGACGCGCTCCGGCGCGAACGATCCGATCCCGAGCACCTCGACGCCACGCCGGCAGGCCGTGATCACGCGGTCGCCTCGAGGATCGTGAGGGCGAACGTGAGCGTGGCCCGGCAGGCCAGCTCGCCCGCAACGTGGGCGCTCGCGTCGGCCTTCCCGATCGGCCCCCGCAGGCGGGTGATGGCACACTCCAGATCGAGCACGTCGCCGGGCCGAACGATGCGCTTGAAGCGCACGTCGTCGATGCCCGCGAAGAGGGCCAGCTTGCCGGCGTAATCCGGGTGGGAGAGGCCGCAGACGGCCCCGAGCTGCGCGAGCGCCTCGACCTGCAGCACCCCGGGCATGATCGGGTTGCCTGGGAAGTGCCCGGCCAGGTACCAGTCTTCCGGCTTCACCAGGTAACGGCCCGCCGCGCGCAGCCCGGGCTCGAGCTCGGTGACCTCGTCGACCAGCAGGAACGGGTCGCGGTGGGGGATGATCGCGCGGATGCCGTCGCGATCGAGCGGCGCCTTCACAGACCGGCCGCCCGCAGCCCGGGCGCCATCGCATCGCGCATGCGCCCCCGGCCACGGTGGGCGTGGCACTTCACCGTGCCGACGGGCATGCTCATCTCGGCGGCGATCTGCTCGTAGGAGAGCTGCAGCACGTCCTTCATCACGAGCACGCGACGCTGGTCGTCGGACAGCCCCTGCATGCACGCGCGCAACTCCGCCCGCTGCTCGCGCTGCAGCGCGACGGCCTCGGGCACCTCCGTCGCGGCCGACTCCGCCACCGCGTCGAGCGGCTGGTGCCGCCGCCTGCGCTGACGGTCGGCCATGTCGCGGCAGGTGTTGGCCACCAGGCTGTGGAGCCAGGTCTGGAACCGGGCCTCCCCCCTGAACTGTCCGATCCGTGTGCATAGCTTGGCCAGCGCCTCCTGGGCGGCGTCCTCCGCATCCTGGGTGTCGGCGAGCAGGTAGGCGGTCAGCCGGCGAACGCCTGGAGCATGCCGTTCGACGAGCGCCTCGAGCGCGCGCTGGTCGCCGTCCTTGGCCCGCACCGCGAGCACGAGGTCGGACAGGGATTCGTACGCCGGCCGGTCACGTACCCGATCACGGACCTTCAGACGCGCTTCCGCGCGTTTGGGTTGCGGGAACATGAGCCGAGTATTCTAGTGGTGACGTGGAGAACACGCTCCGGCCCGAGGCCGTCTCACCGCTGTTTCGAGGCCGGTTCGGACATCCCTACATCTACCGCCCCAGCTGCCCGAGCACGCAGGAGCTCGTGCGCGGGCTGGGCGAGGGCGCCGTGGGCGCGTGCGAGCAGCAGACGGCCGGCCGTGGCCGGATGGGCCGCACCTGGGTGAGCCCGTGGGGCAGCGGCGTGCTGTTCTCGCTCGCCCTCGAGCCGCGCACGCCGCCCGACCGGCTGCCCCCGCTCGGCCTCGTCGTCGCCGAGGCGGTCTGCGAGGTGACCTGGCCACAGGCGCGTGTGCGCTGGCCGAATGACGTCGTCGTCTGCGGCCGCAAGCTCGCCGGCGTCCTGGCCGAGCTGCGGGAGGGCCGGCTGGTCGTCGGGATCGGCGTGAACGCGAATCTGACCGCCGAGGAGCTGCCGGCGGACGCACGCGTGCCCGCGACGTCGCTGCGCATCCTGCGCGGCGCCCCCGTCGACCGGGCGCAGCTGCTCGCCGACCTCGTGGCCGCGATCGAGGCGCGCTACGCCGCGTTCGAGCGCGACGGCTTCACCGGCCTCGAGCGCGACGAGCTGCGCGGCCGGACGGTCGAGCTCGCGGGGGGCGCCCGCGGGCCCTGTGACGGCGTCGACGAGCAGGGCCGGCTCGTGGTCGCCGGGCGTCCGCATTCCTCCGCCGAGGTGAGCGCCGTCCTCGTGGGCGCAGATCGCGCGCATTACACTTCGGTTGACGCGGAGGCCGAGTGCCAAGACGGATTCTGATCCTGGTCGTGATGGCGGTGTCCCTGGCGCTCGTCGCCGGGGTGGATGGCGGAGCGGCTGCGGCGGCGGGAGCACGGCCGCTGGTGCTGGCGATGCGGCTCGACGCCGAGATCAACCCGGTCACGGCCAGCTACGTCAAGGACTCGATCAGCCAGGCGCAGAGCGACCACGCGGCGGCGCTCGTGATCCTGATGGACACGCCCGGAGGCGACTCCGACTCGATGAACGACATCATCCAGGCCGAGCTGCACTCGAAGGTGCCCGTCATCGTCTATGTCAGCCCCGAGGGCGCCCGGGCCGCGTCCGCGGGCTCGTTCATCACGATGGCCTCGGATGTGGCCGCGATGGCGCCCACGACCCACATCGGCGCGGCAACCCCGATCGACTCTTCGGGCCAGAACCTGGGCTCCGACCTGCGCCGGAAGGTGCTGCACGACTCCGTCGCCCAGATCGAGGGGCTGGCCTCTGCGCACCACCGTAACGCGAAGCTTGCACGGCTGATCGTCACGAACGCGAACGAGTACACCGCCGCCGAGGCGCTGCACGACCACCTGATCGAGCACGTCGCCCGCAGCCTGCCGGTGCTGCTCGACCAGATCGACGGCACCACCACGACCTACACGCAGAAGCCGATCGTCCTGCATACCGCCGGCGCGCGCATCCAGACGATCAGCATGCCCTGGACGCTCGAGCTCCTGAACATCCTGATCGACCCGAACCTGCTCTACCTGCTCTTCCTGGCGGGCATCATCGGGATCGCCTGGGAGGTGTTCCACCCCGGCATCATCCTGCCGGGAACGCTCGGCGCCGTCTCGCTGATCCTGGCCCTGTTCGGGTTCTCGATCGTCTCGATCAACCTCGCCGGTGTGGTCCTCATGGTGTTCGGGGTGCTGCTGCTGGGCCTCGAGGCCTGGGTGCCGAGCCACGGGCTCATGGGCCTCTCGGGCGTGATCGCGATCGGCGCCGGCGGGCTGATGCTGTTCCGCACCCCGGGTGAGGGCGTGAGCCCGTTGCTCGTGATCGGGATGAGCGTCGTCGCCGGCACGCTGCTCGCGGTCGTGGCAACGAAGGTGGTCGAGGCCAGGCACCGGCCTGTGGCGATCGGCTCGGGTGTGAAGGACATGGTCGGCCGCACCGCCATCGTCCGCACGGCGCTGCAGCCGCGCGGCCAGGTATACCTCCACGGCGAGCTGTGGCTGGCCGAGACCACCGACCGCGACGTCGACCCCGGCGGGGAGGTGGTCGTCGAATCGGTCGAGGGCCTGACCCTCCACGTCGCCCCGCACCGCTTCCCGCCTCCGACCGAAGGAGCCACCACGTGATCGTGCTCGTCTCGCTCGCCCCCATCATCGTCCTGGCGGTGCTCGCCGCCTTTGCGATCGCCCTGCTCGCGAGCTCCGTCCGGGTGCTGCGCGAATACCAGCGCGGCGTCGTGTTCCGGCTCGGCCGCCTGCTCGGAGCGCCCAAGGGGCCCGGCCTCTTCCTGCTCATCCCGATCATCGATCGCATGGTGCAGGTCGAGCTGCGCACGATCACGCTCGTGGTGCCGCCGCAGGAGGTCATCACCCGCGACAACGTTCCCGTGCGGGTGAACGCCGTGGCCTACTTCCGCGTCGTCGACCCGACCGCGGCCATCGTCGAGGTGGCGGACTTCGCCCAGGCGTCGTCCCAGATCTCGCAGACCACGCTGCGCAGCGTGCTCGGACAGCACACGCTGGACGAGCTGCTGTCCGAGCGCGACAAGATCAACCAGATCCTGCAGAAGATCATCGACGAGCAGACCGCCCCCTGGGGCATCAAGGTGAGCGTGGTCGAGGTCAAGGACGTCGAGATCCCGAGCGGGATGCAGCGGGCGATGGCGCGCCAGGCCGAGGCCGAGCGCGAGCGGCGCGCCAAGGTCATCGCGGCCGAGGAACGGCTCGATCACGTCCATCGGCAGCGGGAAGACGACCGTGGTGTTCTGGTTGGAGCCGATTTCGAGCAGCGTCT
>DASXZF010000303.1:0-11555 GCA_036502065.1 Gaiellales bacterium | reverse complement strand
AGGACGAGGCGCTGCGCGGCGCCGACCTCGAGCGGCGCCTGCGCGACGACCGCGTCGATGTGACCCTCCCCGGGGCGCGCCGTCCGCGCGGCTGGTCGCACCTGATCGAGCAGACGCGGCGCGACATCCTGGACGTGTTCGTCGGGTTCGGCTACGAGATCGCCGACGGCCCCGAGATCGACACCGTCTACTACAACTTCGACGCCCTGAACCACGCGCCGACGCACCCGTCGCGGCAGGTGACCGACACCTTCTACATCGCCCCGGACGTCGTCCTGCGCACGCACACCTCGCCGATGCAGATCCGAACGATGGAGGCCCACCCGCCGCCGGTCTACATGGCCACGGCCGGCCGCTGCTATCGCCGCGACACGCCCGACGCCACCCACACCGCCATGTTCACGCAGATCGAGGGCCTGGTCGTCGACCGCGGCATCACGCTCGCGCATCTGAAGGGGACGCTGCTTCGGTTCGCGCGGGCGATCTTCGGCGCCGACCGCGAGGTGCGCCTGCGGCCGCATTTCTTCCCGTTCACCGAGCCGTCGGTCGAGGTGGACGTGAGCTGTTTCAACTGCGCGCGCGACGGCTCGCCCTGCCGGGTGTGCCGCGGCGAGGGCTGGATCGAGATCCTCGGCGCCGGGATGGTCGACCCCAACCTCTACACCTACGTCGAGGGCTACGACCCCGAGCAGGTGTCCGGCTTCGCGTTCGGGCTCGGCGTCGAGCGCGTCGCGGGCCTGCGCCACGACATCCCCGACATCCGGCTTCTGTGGGAGAACGACCTGCGCTTCATGGAGCAGTTCGGATGAGGGTGCCCGTCTCGTGGCTGCGCGAGTACGTCTCGTTCGACCTCGACCCGCGCGACCTGGGCGAGCGGATGTCGATGACGGGCACGAAGCTCGAGGCGCTGCACCGGCGCGGCGTCCCGGCCGGGCTCGACCGCTACCGCGTCGGCCGCGTGCTCTCGCGCGAGCAGCATCCCAACGCCGATCGCCTGAGCCTCTGCCGCGTCGACATCGGCGCCGGCGAGCCGCAGCAGATCGTGTGCGGCGCCCGCAACTTCGAGGCCGGCGCGACGGTGGCGGTGGCGCTTCCGGGCGCGGTGCTCCCCGACGGCACCGAGCTTCGGGTCGCGAAGCTGCGCGGCCTGGAGTCGCGCGGGATGATGCTCTCCGAGCGCGAGCTCGAGCTGGGCCAGGATCACGACGGCATCATGCTGCTCCCGGCCGATTGGCCGGTCGGCGATGCGCTGATCGACCACCTCGCGATCGCCGACGAGGTGCTCGAGTTCGAGATCACGTCCAACCGGCCCGACTGCCAGAACGTCTACGGCATCGCCCGCGAGGTGTCCGCGGTGCTCGACACCGACCTCGCCGAATGGCCCGGAGGCGAGCCTCCGGCGCTTGGCGAGGGGACGGCCGGCGACTACGTGAAGGCCCGCATCGACGCTCCCGAGATGTGCCCGCGCTGGGCCGCGCGCGTGTTTACGAACGTCCGCGTCGGGCCGTCGCCCGCCTGGATGAAGGCGCGCATCGCGGCGGCGGGGATGCGCCCGATCTCAAACGTCGTCGACATCACGAACTACGTCATGCTCGCGATCGGCGAGCCGACGCACGCCTTCGACCTCGACAAGGTGGCCGGGCGCGAGATCATCGTGCGCCGGGCGACGGCCGGTGAGCGGGTGACGACGCTCGACGGCCAGGATCGCGCGCTCGACACCGACACGCTCGTGATCGCCGATGCCGAGAAGCCGTCGGCGGTGGCCGGGCTGATGGGGTCGGAGTGGAGCGAGGTGACCGCGGGCACGACCACCGTGCTGATGGAGTGCGCGAACTTCGACGGCCCGACCACGCAGGCCTCGTCGATCCGCCTCGGGCTGCGCACCGAGGGCTCGAGCCGGTGGGAGAAGGGCCTCGACCCGCACCTCTCGCCGCGGGCGCTGCGGCTCGCATCGCAGCTGATGGTGGAGCTGTGCGGCGCGACGCTCGTGCCGGGCACGATCGATGTGCACGGCGACCTGCCCGAGCCGCCGGTCGTGCCGCTTCGGCGCAGCCGGCTCGAGGCGGTGATCGGCGCGGAGTACACCGACGCCGAGGTCGGGCGAGCGCTCACGCGGCTCGGCTACGAGGCGGTTGGCGGCGGATGGCGGGTGCCGACGTGGCGGGCGGCCGACACGACGCGCGAGATCGACCTGATCGAGGAGGTGGCCCGCGTCTACGACCTCGAGCGGGTGCCGACGCGCATGCCCGGCGGGGCGGCCGGCGGCGGCCGGCTGAGTGCCGAGGAGCGCCTGCGCCGCACCGTCGTCGACGTCCTGCGCGGCGCGGGCCTGAGCGAGGCCGCGACGCTGACCCTGTGGGATGTCGGTGTGCCCGACCGCCTGCGGCTCGCCGGCGACGATCCGCGCCGGGCGCTGGTCGAGCTCCAGAACCCGATGAGCGCCGAGTGGGCGGCGATGCGCACGCTCGTGTTCCCCGGCCTGCTGCACTCGGCCCGCCGCAACCTGGCCATGTCGGCGCCGCGGGTGGCGCTCTTCGAGATCGGGCACGTGTTCCTGCGCAGCGGCGAGCGTCTGCCCGACCAGCCCGCCCGGGTCGCGGGCGTCATCGCGGGCGAGAGCAGCGGCTTCTTCGACGCCAAGGGCGTGGTCGAGACGCTGATCGCGGGAGCTCGCGTCGAGGTGCCCGAGTTCCGGCCATCGACGGAGCCCTTCCTGCACCCGGGCCGGGCGGCGGCGTTCGGCGACGGCTTCGTCGGCGAGCTGCACCCGCTGGTCGCCGAGGCGTTCGGGCTCGAAGGCGGTGCGACGGTATTCGAGCTCGGCCTCGACGGCTTGCGCGGACGCCCGCCGGAGCAGGTGCTCTATCGCGACGTGACGAGCTTCCCGCCGGCGCGGCAGGACATCGCCGTCGTGGTCTCCGAGGACGTCTCCGCCGGGCAGGTCGTCGCGATCGTGCGTGCGGCGGCCGGGCCGGTGCTGGCCGGGGTCGAGGTGTTCGACGTCTACCGCGGCCCGCAGGTGGGGGAGGGGCGCAAGAGCCTCGCCCTGCACCTGGTGTTCCAGGCCCCCGACCGCACCCTCACCGACGCCGAGGCAGACGCCGTGCGCGACCGGGTCGTGGCGGCGCTTGGCACCGAGGCCGGCGGTGAGCTGCGCTGATGCAGCGTGACGACCTCGTCGCGCGGCTCGACGCCTACTTCGGCACCCTGAACGTGCGCGGCGACGACTGGGACGACCTCTTCCAGCTCGTCTATCCCGACCCGTACTGGCGCGAGTTCGCCGAGCCCGCCTACGAGGGCCGCTGGAACGGCCTGCTCGCGCGCGGCGGCGACGAGGTGGCGCGGGTGGTGACCTGCGTGTTCCCCTCCGACCGCGTGATCGGCCTGCTCGAGCCGGGGACGTTCCTGTTCTCGGAGCATCCGATCGACTACGGCGACGAGGCCGGCTTCCTGCCGCTCGCGCGCGGGAGCTTCGAGCGCATGCGGGCCGACGGGATCAGCTTCTACCACGTGCACGCGCCGATCGATCACCACGCGGAGGTGTCGCCGTCGCGGCTCTGCGCCGCCGCCATGGGCGTGCCGGTCGAGGAGGAGTTCCTGCCGATCGCCGAGGGCATCCCCGGCGGCGCGGCGGTGATCGGGCCCTCCGACGTGTCGCTCGATTCGCTGGCGGCCCGGCTGCAGGCCTACCTCGGGCCCGAGGTGCCCGTGCGGATCGTCCGCCGCCGGCCGGAGGTCGAGGCGGCCGGCCGGGTCGCGGTCGTCGGCGGTGGCGGCGCCGATCGCGACGCGCTCGCCGCGGCGCTCGACCGTGGCTGCCAGACATACGTCACGGGCGGCGTCTTCACGCGCTGGGCGGCGGAGTTCCTCGCGCTCGCCGACGAGTCGGGCGTGGCCGTCGTCGACGGCACCCACTACGGGACCGAGGTGCCGCCCCAGCTCGCGATGGTGGACTGGTTCCGGGCGCTCGGCCTTCAGTGCGAGTTCGTCGCCGACGGCCCGAAGTGATCGATCGGCCGGGCCTTACGGCCCGGCGCCGAGCTCGTACAACGTCGTCGACGGTGAGCCCCGCCGCTCGCCGCTGCACATCACGGTGAGGCCCGAGTTCATCTGCCTGCCACTGTACTGATTATCGCCGGACTCCGGAGGGAGGCAAGGCGTCACAGCTGGGATCTCAGCACGGCGAACTCGCAGCCCGGCGAGGACGGGTCGAATCCGTGCTCGATCAGCCAGCGGGCCGCCCCGAGGCTTCGCAGCGACCACCACGCGCGGATCACGTCGAGGTCGACGACGGTGCCGTACCCGGCGACGACGTCGCCCAGGTGCTCCGGGTGTCCGAGCGTCAGGGTGCCGAGGTCGTCCAGGGCATCGCCCCGACCCGCCTCTGACCAGTCGATCACGCCGGTGACCTCATCACCGTCGACGAACACGTGGGTGATCTGCAGGTCTCCGTGCGTGAACACCGGTGTCCACGGCCGGAGTGCAGACGCGGCGATTCGGCGGTTGCGTGTGACCAGCTCTGCGGGAAGGACGCCGTTCGTGATGAGCCACTCGCATTCGCCGTCGAGGTGCGAGGCGATCTCGTCCAGGCTCCGACCGGGCCATGGCGGCAGCGGCGCGTCGTGCAGCATCCGAGCGGCGGCACCCGCGGCCGCCCACGCTCCCGCGGACGCTGTCGACGGCTCCCCGAGGCGGCCGAGGGCCGTCCCTGGCACGGCGGCGAGCGCGAGTACGGGCGGCTTCCGCCATAGGACCTCCGGAGTCGGGACCGGCGCCAGAGCCATCGCCTCGACCTCGACGTGCGTACGCGATCGATCCGCGTCGACCTTCAGGAACACGTCGCCGACACGCAGCGTTGCGCGCTCGTTGTGAGCGACGACGACCTCGACCTCTTCCACCTGGAGCATGATCGCCGCTGCGCCGCCGGGCGCGCCGTCGCGCTTACTCCGCCGAGACCCCGCTCGGGTTGGCGAAGATGCGCCCACCCTTCGTGCTCGTGCAGATCACCGTCTTCAGCTTGTGCGTGTCGGTCACCTGGAACCAGCGGAAGGCGCAGCTGACCCCGCCGGGCAGGGTGCGGTGGTTGTTGAAGCCGATCCCGCGCCCGAGCGGCGAGGTCCAATGCCTGGTGCCGAGCACTCCGTGGGCAGATGTTCCGTGGAGCTGCGAGTAGCTTGTCGGATCCGACAGGGCCCAGCAGCGGACGCGGGCGTTGCCGCTGATGTCCTGCCAGTGACAGCTGACCTTGCCGTGGAACGCGCTGAACGCGCCCGAGGGGTTTCCCGTTGCCGCCGACGCGGCCGATGCCGAAGCCGCGATCGCCACGACGGCCGCCAACATGCCCACGATTCGCATTTCGAGTCTCCCTCGGTCGAAGTCGGCCCGAGGATAGCCCCGATCGGCTGCGGCTGCCCTAGCTCGGCGCGACCGGCGGATGCGCTTGCACGTGTGCGCGCGTGAGCTGCTCGGCCGCGTCGGCGTCGCCCACGTCGATCGCGTCCACGATCCGCTCGTGCTCGCCGGCCCATGCGCGCGGCCCGGCCGGATCGGCCGCCTGGGCCTGGTAGATCGGCACGCCGATCCGCGGCACCCAGAGCATCTCGGCAAATCGGGTCAGGTGCGGGTTGCCCGAGGCGGCGGCCAGAGCCAGGTGAAACGAGCGGTTGGCCTCGAAGCTCTCGATCTTGTCGCCGTCTGCGCGGCGCTGGTGGTCGATGGCTGCGCGCATCGCGGCGATCGCGGGCGGGTCGCGCCGCTCGGCCGCGAGCCGCGCCGCTCCGGGCTCGAGCGCGACCCGGGCCGACCAGGCGTGGTTCATGTCGCCGAAGTCGAGCTCCGAGACGGTCGCGCCGCGGTTGGGCAGGAACTCGACCAGGCCCTCGGCTGACAGCCGCCGCAGCGCCTCGCGAAGAGGGGTGCGCGACACCCCGAGCTCGTCCGCGAGCGACGCCTGACGCAGCTTGGCGCCGCGGGGCAGGTCGCCCGACAGGATGCGCTCGCGAAGCGCCGTGTAGACGTGGTCGACGACGCTCTGGATGTGGAGTGGGCCGAGGCTCTGACGGGCGTCCATGGTCTTTGCATACATTACGCCGAGGGCCGCCAGGGTCAAGCCAGGGGCGTCCTTGACAGCCGTCCGCCCACCGTGCGATTGTATCCAATCGAGTCAATCCGAGGAGGGAGACATGGCAGCAACGGCACCGCAGCCGCCCCGCGGCGGTGAGCTCGGCGAACGGCGGCTCGGCACGATGGCGGCCGTCGCGCAGGCACTCGCGATCGGCCCGATGTTCTCGACCGCGCTCGTCCTCAGCCTGGTCTCCAACCCGGACAACGGCTCGACGTTCAACACCGCGCTGAGCGTCCTGATCGCCGGCCTGGGGGTGCTCGCGATCGCCTACGCGATCTCGCTCTTCGCCCGCCGCTACCAGGGTGCGGGCGCCGTTTACGAGTACCTCGCCCACGGCGCGCATCCGTCGGTCGGCGTCTTCGTCGCCGGGATCTTCTTCGTCGGGACGCTCTTCCTCGGCGGCGGCGGCATCTACCTCGGCCTCGGCATCCTCACGCAGGGCTTCTGGGTCACCCATATCACCACGTCGACGATCCCGGCCTGGTGGCTCTTCGCGCTCCTGTTCCTCGGGCTCGTGCTGGCCCTGAACTACGTCGGCATCCGGCTCGCGATCGGTCTCATGCTCGGGTTCGCCGCCATCTCGTTCACGGCGATGACGATCCTGGCCATCGCGATCATCGCCAAGGGCGGAGAGAACGGCAACACGCTGCAGATGTTCAACCCCGGCACCACCTCGGTTAGCGCGGTGTTCAACGGTGTGCTGCTCGGGATCCTCCTCTTCGTCGGATTCGAGGCGGCGGCATCGCTGGGCGAGGAGAGCCACGATCCCCACCGATCGATCCCGCGCGCGCTCCTCTGGACGGTCGGCGTCTCGGGGGCGTTCTTCGTGCTGATGGCGTACGCGATCTCGGTCGGCCTCGGCAAGGCCGCCGTCGACCAGGGCGCGTGGCTCAACCCGGCCACGCTCGACATCATGGCCAAGCAGTACGTCGGCTCGTGGTATGCCGGCATCATCGACCTGGTCGTGATCATGGACGCGACCGCGCTCGCGCTTGCGATCTGCGTCACGGTCGGCCGCGGCTACTTCGCCCTCGGGCGCGACGGCCTTCTGCCCTCGGTGTTCGCGAAGACGTCGCGGCACAACACGCCGTGGGTCGGCAACCTGATGGTGATCGTCGGCGGCGGCGGCCTGACGCTGCTCGGGATGTACAGCCACACGATGAACCGCTTCATCCCCATCGCCGGCACGCGCGAGTTCAGCGCCTTCCTGGTGTCGGCCACGGCCGGATCGTTCGCGATCGAGCTCGTCTACCTCGCCCTGGCGCTCGCCGCCGTCGGGCTGCTCATGCGTTTCGGCGGCACATGGTGGCAGTACGTGGTGGTGCTCGTTGCCGTTGCGACGCCGCTTCTGGGCTTCTACGGCGCGCTGCACCCGGGCCCGCACGACTCGACCAACCTGAACTGGCTCGCGATGTACTGGGCCCTCGGCGTCGTGGTGCTGTCGGCGGTCTGGTACGGCGTGATGCAGGTCTGGAAGCCGGATCGGATCCGAAACGCGGCCGCGCACGCCTCGGCGCACCACGGCGTGGCGCCGCTCGACGAGAACGTCGACTTCACGCCGGCGCCGCCCGACACGACCGTGTAGCGCCACACACCGATGAGTTCCTCCTCCGGCGGCGGTCCACCCCTGGACCGAGGAGGGAGATCATGGGAGACGCGCTCAGATACTCGACGTCGATGTCGCTCGACGGCTACGTGGCCGGGCCGGATCAGAGCACGGCGCACCCGCTCGGCGTCGGCGGCGAGCGCCTGCACGAGTGGATGCGCGTTCTTGCGGTGTGGCGGCGGCACGCCGGGCTCGAGGGCGGCGTCGTCAACGCCAGCACGGCGGTGTTCGAGCAGGGCGACGACGATGTCGGCGCGACCATCATGGGGCGCAAGATGTTCGGCGGCGGCCCGGGGCCGTGGGGTGAGGATCCGTGGCGGGGGTGGTGGGGTGACGATCCGCCGTTTCACATGCCGGTGTTCGTGCTCACGCACCATCCGCGACCGCCGCTGCGGTGCGAGGGCGGCACCACGTTCACGTTCGTGACCGATGGGCCGCAGACGGCCCTCGATCTGGCCCGCGAGGCGGCCGGCGGCCGCAGCGTCGCCGTGTCCGGCGGCGCCGGTGTCGCCAAGCAGTACCTGGCGGCCGGTCTCGTCAGTGAGATCATGATTCACCTCGTCGCGACGTTCCTCGGCGCCGGCGTGCGCCTGTTCGACGATCCTGGCCTCGCGGGCGTGTCGCTGGAGCAGGTGCGGGTGGTCGAGGCCCCGGGCGTCACGCACATCACCTACCGCCTGCGGGACATGTAACTCGGACGTCCCAAACACCAAAAGGGGTCAGACCCCTTTTGGTGCGGGGCGGCTCCTGGCCACGCACACGAGCACTGGGCCCTTCGTGCCGATGCTGCAGCCTCAGCGATGCCCGTCGCGCTGGGCGCAGGCGAGCAGGTCGCAGCGCTCGTTCAGGGCGACGCCGGTGTGGCCTCTGTGCCACATCCAGGTGACCTGGTGGGCGGCGACGAGCTCCTCCAGCCGCTCCCACAGATCGCGGTTTGCGACGGGTTTGCCCGCGGCCGTCTTCCAGCCGCGGCGCTTCCAGGCTGCCAGCCACCGCTTCTCGAACCCGTGCAGGACGTAGGTGGAGTCGGTGTGGATGGTGACGGCGCAGCGGGTGGTGAGCGCCCGCAGGCCTTCGATGCAGGCCGTCAGCTCCTGGCGGTTGTTGGTGGTGTCGGCCGCGCCGCCGGACAGCTCGCGCGTGCGACCCGCCGCGACCAGAATCGCCGCCCAGCCGCCGGGGCCGGGGTTCCCGGCGCAGGCTCCGTCCGTCCACAGATCCACGTTCGGCATCCGTCAATCGTGACCGCCCGCCCGGACAGCGCGGGCCGGCGCGAGCATCGAGCGTCTACGTGACGCCCTGAGTGGCCACGGGGCGCACGTCGGAGAGGCGCCGCTCGAGCTTCAGGGTGCCCACGATGCCGACGCCGTCCAGGGTGCCGAGCCGCTTGCGCACGAGCTGGGCCGCCGCGCCGTAGCCGTAGGTGTGGGCGGCGCGGAAGTGGAAGACGCCGCTGCGCCAGTCGTCCTCGTGCCATGGGTTCAGGGGCGACATGACCAGGGCGCACTCCTCGGACTGCACCGCGTCGCGCAGGCGCAGCTCGAGGAAGAGCGACGACCAGTCCGACGGCTGCGCGCCGACGATCGCGTCCCACTGCTCGACGAGGCCCGGCATGCCGAGATCGTACCGCGCCGGGTCTACGGCGGAGGCACGACCGGCGGCGCGTGGTTCAGGTCGAACTCGTGCTCGCTCATGAAGTGCGCCGTCGTGATCATGCGCAGCCGCACGACGACGTGGGTGCGGCGATCGATCCACAGGCGGAAGAAGGTGGGGCCGCCGGGCTGGACGAGCGTGATCTGGGTCAGCTCCCGGCCGGTGCGGGCGACGTAGACCGCCTCGGCCGTCGGCGCCCAGAAGGGATCCGGCTGGCGGACGGGGGCCGTCTGCGAGCGCTTCCAGGTGCCGTTCGCCTGCAGGTCCCAGCGGCTCGTGCCGATGATGCGGGCGTTCTCGCCGCCGTGGACGTGAATGGCGAGCCGGTCGGGCGCACCGGCGGTGTAGGTCGTGGTGACCGAGCGTCCCGGCGCCGATGCGAGCACGTTCAGCGCCCGCAGGCTGCGCAGCGCCCCGAACGTCCGGGCGGCGCGGCGCAGCAGCCTGGCTGCCGGTCGGGCGTCTGCGGCCGGCATGGCCAGGTGTGCGGTCACCGCCGCGCGACCCGGACGCGTGACCGCCACGGTCATGTTCGTCGCCGCGACCGGTACGGGCGCCTGATAGCAGACGCCGTTTGCCCCCGGGCAGGGCGTCGCGACGTGCCCGTCGACCACCACGAGCGCGTTCGGCACTCCGGCGCCGATCTGCGACAGCAGTGTGATGCGAACACTCGTGCGCCCGGCCCGCTGGGCGCCGACGGCGAGGTCGGCCGCCTCGCCCGCCGCGACCGGACCGGCCGGAGTCGGCGCCTCGACGACCGGCGGGGCGGCGCGCGGGGCACCGAGGGTGATCGTTGCGCCGTAGCTGCGTGAGCCCGCGGCGATCACGAGCGCGGTGTGGCCGGCCGGGAGCGCCGGCAAGAGGCCGGCGTACGTGCCGTCGGGAGCCCGGCGCAGCGTGGCCTTGCGGCCGCCCGACCCGGCGATCACCGAGGCGGTCGCGGTGTGCGCCGGGATGCGCAGATCGACCATGTTTCGCCCTGCGAACCCGGGCCAGAGCGCGAGCTGCGCGCCCGGACCGAGCTGAAGGCTGAGCGGCCCGCCCGCCGCCCGCCTAGCCGATGCCGCCGAGGCCAGGCCCGGCGTGTTGGCGGGCGGCAGGTCGGTCAGGAGCGAGACGACCCCCAGCACGGCTGCGAGCAGGCCGATCTCGACGAGCCCGCGGCGCCTGACCGAGCGAAACGCGGTCAGATGGCGCCGGTTCAGGTATCCGAGCGTGACCAGGCCGGCGAGCAGGAGGGTCTTTGCGATCAGCGCGCGGCCGTAGCCGGTGCGCCACACCTCGGACGGCTCGGACACGGCCCAGAGCGCGCGGCCGACGCCCGTCAGGGCGAGCACCGCGACGCTCGCCAGGGCGACGCGCGAGAAGCGGGCGGTGACGGCGTTTCGCACCCGCGCACGCTCGGCGTCGGCGAGGCCGCGGGTCGCATGCGGCGTCACGAGCACGAGCTGGACGAGCCCGCCGATCCAGATCGCCGCCGCGGCCGTGTGCACGGCGTCGACGGTGACGGCCGGCCAGCCCAAGCCGGGATCGCCCGCGTGGCCTGAGAGGCCCGGCACGATCACCGCCCACACGCCGAGCAGCGCGGCCGGGATCGCCAGCACCAGCGCCCCGGCGCGGCTACGGCGCGCCACCGCGAACGCGGCCGCCATCGCCACGCAGAACGCGGCGCCGAGATCGATGCCGCGGCCGAACTCACGGCCGAATCGGGTCGCGTCGAGGGCCGAGCCGATCGGCCCGCGGTGATTGAACGCCTGCCAGAACGAGACCCCCGCGACCTCGGCGCCCTCGCGCGTCAGCGCCACCCAGCCGCCTGCGAGCATGAGCGCCGCCGCCCCGAGCAGGAGCGAGTTCGCGCGCGCGCCCTCGCGCAGCTCGGCCATCGCCCGCGGCCGCTCGGCGAGGCCCGCGAGCGCCGGCCGGAACACGCCCACCCGGAACACGGCGCCGCCGACCAGCACCATCAGTCCGCAGAAGTAGGCGTAGCGGGCGACCAGATAGGGCCAATCGAGGCTGGAGGTCTCGGTCGATGCGGCCTGGGGAGGTGCGATGCCCTTCCCGACGCCGATCGCAAGGACGCCGGAGACGATATGGCCGTCGGTCGAGACGACCTTCCAGCGCAGCGTGTAGTCGCCGCGCCCGAGCCCCGGCTTGAGCGGAATGATGAGCGCG
>DASXZF010000302.1:0-29475 GCA_036502065.1 Gaiellales bacterium | reverse complement strand
ATTGCCTTGAATTGCGGCTTCGACCGGCGAGGGCGCCAGTTCGTCCTCGACGAAATCGCCCAGCGAGCTTTCCTCCTCATCACCGATTGGCGTCTCGAGTGAGATCGGCTCTTTGACAATCTTGAGCACCTTCTGGACTTTGTCCAGCGGCATCTCCATCTGTTCGGCGATTTCTTCAGGACTCGGTTCGCGGCCCAGCCGCTGGACGAGCAGCCGAGTGACGCGCAGCAGCTTGTTGATCGTCTCGACCATATGGACCGGGATCCGGATGGTACGGCCCTGATCGGCGATCGCGCGCGACATCGACTGGCGGATCCACCAGGTCGCATATGTGGAGAGCTTGTAGCCGCGGCTCGGGTCGAACTTCTCGACCGCCCGCATCAGGCCCATGTTCCCCTCCTGGATCAGGTCGAGGAGCGGGACGCCGGACGACGAGTACGCGCGCGCCATCGAGATCACGAGGCGCAGGTTCGACTCGACGAGGCGCCGCTTCGCGTCCATGTCGCCGCGATCCTTGCGCCGGGCGAGCTCGAGCTCCTCGGCCCGCGTCAGGAGCGCTCCGTCGCCGATCTGGCGGACGTAGGTGTGCAGCAGGTCGACGGCGGCCGCGGGCGCGTCCGTGAGATCGAGCTCCTCGACCGCGTCGGGCTTGTCGAACTCGGGCGCGGCAGCCGGGCCGGGCGTGTTCGGATCGTCTTCGGGCGCTACGGGGGTCACGGGCATCGGCTTTCGGTCGAAAGGCTCGTCGTCGGGCGGGTATCACCCTGTGCCCAAGTGAATCGGCGTGCCCGCCTCATCTCTTGAGAGGCACTCGCCGAATCGAGCAGCGCTGCGCGCTCCCTCGGCCGCGCTTTCAGGCGCGCCGGGCCGATTGCGCCGGTTTGCAGCCTGGCCGGTGTGTGTTGACGCGGTCGGGGGATAACCCGGCCCGGGCGGCGGCCGAATACCACTGCATGCATCCCGCTCACGCTCCCCTTCCCGATGGTCTCAGCTCCGGCGACGCTCAGCGCATCGCCTCGGGCTGCTCGCACGCCCTCGTCCCCGACCAGCCCGCCGCGCGCGGGTACCGCTACGTCGACCTGGGTGGCGCCGAGCCGCCGTTCTATCTGCTGCGGCTCGCCGCGGGCGATCAGTGCGCATCCGTGTCGCTGTGCGCGCCGATCGAGCTCACCTCCGCCCGTGACGCCGAGCCGGGTGCGCCGGCCGTCGCCCAGGTGAAGGTGACTGTGGGCCTCAACACTCTGCACTGGGAGCGCCTGCTCGACGTCGACGTGTGCTCGGGCGTGTGGGCGCAGCTCCTCACCGACGCGCTCGCCGAGGTGGCCGCGCTCGAACTGCTCGAGCAGTCGGCCTGCCCGGTCTGCGGCCCCGCCAGCTAGCTGACGCGGCCTTCGGGCGAGATCGCCACGCCTCGCTGCTCCAGGCGCTTGCGGATCAGGTACTGGAAGGTCGACCACGCGCCGCGACGCGCGTCGAACATGCGGTACACCTGCCACTCGGTCAGCATCGAGGGATCGGTGCGCCGGGCCTGAGCCCAGTCGGCGAACTTCGGCAGCCGGCCGCTGCGCAGCGACAGCGCGGCGCCCTGCTCGACGGCCCGCTCGAGCCGCTCCTCGCCGACGGGGACGTCGAAGCCGGCCTGTTTGAGGGCGTTGTTGAGGGATCCGAACGTGTGCCAGTAGAGCGACTTGGAGGGCATCGCGCCCTTGCGCGCCTCGATGTCCTTCGCCGTCGGCACGCGGCCGAGCTCGTCGCCGAGATCGCGCAGCAGCCGCAGGAGCTCGTCCTGGGTGGCGAACCGGCGCGGCACGAGCCCTGCCAGGCGCTTGGCCCGGTTCCACGACTTGAAGTGCTCGATGACGGTCTGCGGGTGCACGGTCGTGCCCGGATCGGCCTCGAACTCGCGCATCGTCGGCGACCGCCCGAGCCGGTCCGCGCACGCGCGCAGCTCCTCGAGGATGTGCTCGTCGGAGTAGCGCTTGCGCATCCCGGCCTGGAACTGCTCAAGCTGGGAGCGATCGATGCCCTCGATCGCGCGGTACACCGTCTTGCGTCTCATGCTCGGCTCTCCCCCAGGCTCGGATTCGCCCTGCGGAGGTTATAGCAAAACTCGGGAACCGTGCAAGTGAACCAGCGGTGCCTTGAGGCGGCGTCAACGGCGCCATGGGTAGAGTTCGGGGGGTGACCGGGTTCCCTGCCAAGGTCGCCGCCGCCCGCGCGGCGGCGGGGCTGTCGCGGCGCACGCACGCCGGCGGCGGCACCACGCTGCCTGGCAAGCTGCTCCTGCGGATGGCGCCCGACGCGATCGAGCGCATGGCGCCCCGCCTGAGCGAGGGAGCCGTTGCGGTGTCGGCGACGAACGGCAAGACGACGACCGCCAAGATGCTCGCATCGATGCTCGAGCCCGAGCGGTCGCTGTGCCGCAACACGGCCGGGGCCAACCTGGCATCGGGGGTCGCCTCGGCGCTCCTGCATTGCCGCCGGGCCGACCTGGGCGTGTTCGAGGTCGACGAGGCCGCTCTTGCGGGCGTTGCCCGCGGCCTGCGGCCGCACGTGACCGTGCTCGGCAACCTCTTCCGCGACCAGCTCGACCGCTACGGCGAGCTCGAGGCGATCGCCGCCCGCTGGCAGGAGATGACGGCGCAGCTGCCCGCCGAGGCGCAGCTCGTCCGAAACGGCGACGACCCGCTGCTGGCGTCGCTCGAGCATGCCGGGCCGGCGCTCACGTTCGGGATCGACGATGCGGGGTCGGAGCTGGCCGAGATGCAGCATGCGAGCGACTCGAAGTGGTGCCCGGCGTGCGGGACACGGCTGCGCTACGAACACGTCTACCTCGGCCATCTGGGCGAGTGGAGCTGTCCCGGCTGTGGCCGGCGGCGTCCGCGCCTCGACGTCTGGGCCGACACCATCTCGCCGATGGGGCTCGACGGCACCCGGTTCGTGCTGCGCACGCCGCTCGGCGACGCGGCTGTCGAGCTGCCGCTGCCGGGCCTCTACAACGTCTACAACGCGCTCGCCGCGGCGGCGGCGGCCTGCGCGGTCGGCCGGGTGGACGTCGAGCGGCTCGCCGTGGGCCTCGAGCGCTTCGATGCCGCGTTCGGCCGCTTCGAGCGGCTGCGCATCGGCCAGCGCGACGCCGTGCTGATGCTGGCCAAGAACCCGGCCGGGGCGAACGAGCTCATCCGCACGCTTGCCTCCGACGAGCGCCCCAAGCAGCTCCTGATCGCCCTCAACGACCGCATCGCCGACGGCCGCGACGTGTCGTGGATCTGGGACGTCGACTTCGAGCTGCTCGCGGGCGGCGTGCAGGAGATCGTGACGACCGGGACGCGTGCCTCCGAGATGGCCATGCGGCTCAAGTACGGTGGGATCGAGACCGACCGGCTGGTCGTGGCCGAAGGGATCGCCGCCGGGCTCGACCAGGCGCTTGCCGACGGCGACGGCCCCGCCTATCTGCTCTGCACCTACACGGCGATGCTCGAGCTGCGCGCCGTGCTCCAGCGCCGCGGCGTCGTGCGTCCCTACTGGGAGCCGGCATGACCGATCTGCGCGTGTGCCACCTCTACCCCGAGCACCTGAACATCTATGCCGATCGCGGCAACATCGCCGTCCTGCGCGCCCGCACGCAGTGGCGTGGAATCGGCTTCCGCGTCGACGGCTGCGGGCCGGGCGACGAGCTGCCCACCGCCGACCTCTACTACGTCGGCGGCGGCCAGGACCGCGACCAGCTCCTGATCGCCGACGATCTGCGCGCGCGGACGGACGGCCTGCGCGCCGCGGTCGACGACGGCGCCTGGCTCCTGGCGGTCTGCGGCGGCTACCAGATGCTCGGCCACTACTACCGCGGCCACCGGGGCGACGAGATGCGCGGCACGGGGCTCGTCGACCTCGTCACCGAGGCCGGGCAGACGCGGATGATCGGGAACATCACGATCGACTGCGAGCTTCGTCCCGGCGAGCCCCTGACCGTCGTCGGCTTCGAGAATCACGCCGGCCGCACGCAGCTCGGCGACGGCCTCCGGCCGCTCGGGCGGGTGCTGCGCGGTCACGGCAACAACGGCCGCGACGGCGGCGAGGGCGTCCACGCCGGGCGCATCGTCGGCACGTATGTCCACGGGCCGCTCCTGCCCAAGAATCCCGCGCTCGCGGATCTCCTGATCGCCGCGGCGCTCGAGCGCCGCCACGGGACGGTCGCGCTCGAGCCGCTCGACGACCGGCTCGAGCACTCAGCACACGAGGTCGCCGTCGCGATCGCCGGGCGCTAGACCGTCGCCCGGCGGCGCACCTCGACGACGCCGAAGTCGCTCTCGCGTTCGGCGCCGTCGAGCCTGAAGCCGGCCCGCTCGTAGAAGCGTGCGGCGCGGTCGTTGCCGGCGAAGTGCCAGACGACGACCGGCGCGTGGCGCTCGTGCAGGTCGGCCACCGCGTGCTGGAAGAGGCTGTGGCCGAGACCCGTCCCGATCCGATCGGGGTCGACGTAGAGGCCGTGCACCTCGCCGGTTGACGCGCCGACGTCGGGATCCTGGCACGGGCCCGTCCGCGCGAAGCCCGTGATCGCGCCGACGGCCCCCGTCACCCACATCCGGTCGCGGGCGGGCAGGCCGCTCAGGTACGCGTGCCATTCGCCTCCCTGCTGCGCCGCGTCGAGGCCGTCGAGCACGTCGGGCGCGAGCAGCCCCGCATACGCCGAGCGCCATGCGCGCGCCGCGAGCGCACCGATCGAGACGCCGTCGGCCGGCACCCCCGCCCGGACCGGGGTCAGCGCCCCCACAGCTCGCCGAGGTGGACGAACGGGTCGCCCGGGCGCCAGCGCTCGAGGAAGCGGTGGATCGGGGGGCGCAGATCGACCGCCGCGAGCTCGCCCGCGTGCACCAGCCGGTGCCCGTGCACCGCGCCGTCGGCCGAGGCCACGTCCTCGAGGCTGCGACCCGAGACGTCGGCGTGGAAGATCACGTGCACGACGTGCTTGCGCGGCCGCAGGCCGGCGGGGGCGATCGACTCGACGATCGCGATCGGCCCGTCGAGGGTCAGCCCCTCCAGGCCGCACTCCTCGGAGAGCTCACGGGCGAGAGCCACGTGCAGCGACTCCCCCTCCTCCACCCCGCCCCCGGGCAGCAGCCAGTACGACCGGCCGGCCTTCTCCTGCCGCAGCAGGAGCACCGCATCGCCGTGCCGCAGGAGCGCCCCGACGCGGATTCGCGGCTCGCTCACGCTCGGCGGCTCACCGCCGACGACCCGAACCCGCGCTCCGCCCGCTCCGTAGGCGGCAGCTCGGCCGTCTCGACGACCTCGACGCCGGGCACGGCAACCACGACCAGCTGGGCGATGCGATCCCCGGGCCGGATGTGGAACGGCTCGGCCAGGTCGGTGTTCAGGAGCACGACCTTGAGCTCGCCGCGGTAGCCGGAGTCGATCAGCCCGGGCGCGTTCACGACCGTGATCCCGTGCCGGGCGGCGAGCCCCGAGCGCGGCTGCACGAAGCCGGCGTGGCCGTCGGGGATCGCGACGGCGAGGCCGGTCGCGACCGTGCGCCGCTCGCCCGGCCCCAGGACGACCTCCTCGACGCTCGCGAGGTCGAGCCCGGCGTCGCCCGGATAGGCGCCGGCGGGCAGGTGGGCATCGGGGTGAAGGCGACGGACGAGCAGTTCGGTCATACGCGGTAGGCGGCGAACCGGCCCACCATCTCACGCGGAAGGCGCGCAGTCACGAGCACGCCCTCGGCGGCGTCTTCGCGGGCGGTGATCGGCGCGCCGGTGGCATACAGGGCGGAGAGCTCGCCGCCGTCCGCGTGCGGCACGAGCAGCCGCACGTCGACGTAGCGGCCGCTGAAGAACGCCGCGACGCGCTGCTTCAGCTCGTCCAGGTTCTCACCCGTGCGGGCCGAGATCAGCACCGCGTCGGGGAAGCGGTTGGCGAGGCGCCGGCGGGCGAGCGCGTCGATGGCGTCGATCTTGTTCACCACGAGCATCTGCGGGATCTCGTCGGCGCCGATGTCGGCCAGGACGGCGCGCACCTCGGCGAGCTGCCGGTTCAGGCCGTCCTCGCCGGTCGAGGCGTCGGCGACGAGGAGCACGAGATCGCCTGCGAGCGTCTCCTCGAGCGTGGCCGCGAACGCCTCGACGAGCGTGTGCGGCAGCTTGCCGATGAATCCGACGGTGTCCGTCACGAGGTATGCCCGGCCCTCCTCCCGGAAGGCGCGCGTGGTGGGGTCGAGCGTCTCGAAGAGCCGATCGTCGACGCTCACGTCCGAGCCGGTGAGCGCGTTCAGGAGCGTCGACTTGCCGACGTTCGTGTAGCCCGCGAGCGCCACCGCCGGCATCGCCGAGCGGCTGCGCTTGCGCCGCATCACCCCGCGCCGCGCCGCCACGTCGCGCAGCCGCGCGCGCAGCAGCGCCAGCCGCCGCCGCGCCATGCGCCGGTCGGACTCGAGCTGGGTCTCGCCCGGGCCGCGCGTGCCGACGCCGCCGCCCAGGCGTTCGAGGTGCTTCCACATCCCGCGCATGCGCGCGAGCGAGTACTCGAGCTGCGCGAGCTCCACCTGGAGCTTGCCCTCGGCGGTGTGCGCGTGCTGGGCGAAGATGTCGAGGATGACCGCGGTGCGGTCGACGACGCGCATCTCGAGCGCGTCCTCCAGCGTGCGCTGCTGCCGCGGCGAGAGCTCGTCGTCCGAGACGATCACCTCGGCCTTGACCTGGGTCGCGAGCTCGCGCAGCTCGTCGAGCTTGCCCGGGCCGAGGTAGGTGCGCGGATCCGGCCGGCGGCGGTGCTGCACGAGCGTCGCGACGGCGTCCACCCGGGCGGTGCGCAGGAGCTCGCGCATCTCGTCGAGCTCATCCGCGCCGTCGCTGCCCGGGACAAGCGACGCCACCACGACCCCGCGCTCGGGGGCCGTGTCGGTGGTGATCTGGGTCACGAAGGCAGTATACGGAGCCCGCAGAGCCGCCCCAGGGCGGCTACACGGCCACGCGCAGGTGCTGCTCGATGCGCGACAGGGCCTCGAGCAGATCGTCGTCTGAGATCGTCAGCGAGAGCCGGACGTAGCCCTCGCCGTTCGGCCCGTAGGCGGATCCGGGCGATACCACGACGGCGGCCTGGTCGAGCACGAGCTCGGCAAACGACACGGACGTGTGCCCGGGCGGCACCGGCACCCAGATGTACATCGTGCCCCGCGGCGGCGGCACCTCGATGCCGACCGCGGCGAGCGCGGCCACCACCAGGTCGCGCCGGCGGGCGTAGATCGCGCACATCTCGCGCACGTGCTCCTGCGGCCCTGTGAGCGCGGCCGCTCCGGCCATCTGGACAGCGTCGAACACGCCCGAGTCGATGTTCGTCTTGAGCTTCAGGAGGGCGGCGATCATCTCGGCGTTCCCGACGGCCGCACCGACGCGCCAGCCGGTCATGTTGTAGGCCTTCGAGAGCGAGAACATCTCGACGCCCGCCTCGCGCGCGCCGCGCGCCTCGAGGAAGCTCGGCGCCGTGTAGCCGTCGAACGTGATCTCCGAGTAGGCGTTGTCGTGCACGATCGGGACGCCGCGCTCCAGGCCGAACGCGGCCAGCCGCTCGAAGAACTCGAGCTCACACACCGCGCCGGTGGGGTTGTTCGGGTAGTTGCAGAAGAGCAGGTTGGCGCGGTCGGCCACGGCTGCCGGGATCGCATCGAGGTCGGGCAGGAACTCGTGCTCGGCCGTGAGCGGCATCAGCACCGGCTCGGCGCCGGCGAGCGATGTCCCCGACGTGTACACCGGGTATCCCGGGTCGGCCGCCAGACAGGCGTCGCCCGGGTCGAGCATCGCGAAGCACACGTGCGCGACGCCCTCCTTGCCGCCCAGGAGCGGCAGCACCTCGGTGTCGGGGTCGAGCGTGACGCCGAAGCGGCGGTCGTAGAACGTGGCGACGGCCTCGCGGAACGCGGGCAGGCCGCGGTTGGACGGATACCGGTGGTTGGCCGGCCGCGCGACCTGGCGCTGCGCCTCCTCGACGACCGCGGGCGGCGTCGGCATGTCGGGGTCGCCGATGCCGAGCGAGATCACCTCCACCCCGGCCTTGCGGCGCTCGTCGATCTTGCGCTCGAGCTCGGCGAAGAGGTAGGGCGGCAGGGCCTGCACGCGCGCTGCGACCCGCATGGCTAGAGCTCCTCCAGAGCGGCGGTGAATTCCGGCGAGAACTCGCCCCGGTGGACGCACTGCACGGGGCCGGTCAGGCGCACGCCGAGGTCCGCGTCGACGGCGACGATCAGCACACCGCCGTCGGTGTGCACCGAGACCGGGCTCTCCGCGCGCTTCGCAACGACCGCGGCGACCGCGGCCGCGCTCGACCCTGAGCCGGACGAGAGCGTCTCGCCGGCGCCCCGCTCCCAGACGCGCATCCGGATGTCGTTGCCGCCGAGCGGGCGGTAGAACTCCACGTTGGTGCGGTTCGGGAACCACGGGTGGCGCTCGATCGGGGCGCCGACCGCGGCCAGGTCGAGCCCGTCGACGCCCTCGGACTCGATCACGCAGTGCGGATTGCCGAGCGAGACGAACTGGTAGAGCGGCGCGGGCGGATCGCCGCCGTCGGGGCGGTGGTCGGGGCTCTCGAGCGTCGCGGCGCCGGCGTCGATCGTGACGGAGCCGCCGTCGACGGTGCCCGAGACGGTGCCCTTGAGCGTCTCGAGGACGACGTCAGTGTGGCCGTCACGGCCCGAGACGTAGCCCGCGGCGATGCGGCTGCCGTTGCCCGAGAACTCGGCCTCGCCGCCGTCGGGGTTCAGGATCTGCACCCGCGCGTGCCCCGGCTCGATCGCGTCGAGCACGAGGATCCCGTCGCTCCCGGCGCCCAGGTCGGGATGGCAGATGCGCTGCACGCGGGCCGCCGTGAGCGCCGTCGAAAGGTCCCCGCGCTCGATGACCAGATACGCGTTCCCGGCCGCCTGCCACTTCTCGAATCGCATCGCGCGGCAGGATACCGGCGGCGTGAATATCGCGTGCCTGGCACCGGCTATTCAGGGGCGTGGGGCGAGAATGCCCACGCCACCATCAGCGGGAACTCCTCGCGCCAGAACGCGCCGCCGTGTGATCCGGCCCGCTCGGTCATCACGACGTCTGCACCCGCATCGCGCAGGGCCTCCGCCCAGCGGGTCGCATTCTCGTGGAAGAACGGCTCCAGCGTGCCGGCCACGAGGTACACGCGCGGAAGCGGGCCGGGCATCGCGTCGGGCGGTCGATACCCCGCGCCCGGCGAGGCGGAGAAGACCGCACCGTAGATGTCCGGATGCCGAAGCCCGAGGGCGAGCGCGAGCTCTCCGCCGGCCGAGACACCGAACACCGCCGTGCGTTCGGCGGGCAGGGCGACTCCGAAACGCGACCGCGCCCATCGGCGGACATCCTCGACGAAGAACGTCTCGTGTGCAGCGAACCGCTCCGGGTCGAAGGCCGGTGAGTATTCCTGGAGTCGCAGCGTCTCATCGGCCGTCCGGTGCACGCCGACGATCATCGTGGACGGCAGGTCAGCCGCCTCGAGGGCTCCGCCCCATTGCGCGATCAGCTGACCCTCACCGGCGAACACGACTGCCTGCGGCGCATCCGGCGGGGCGTACACCGTCACCTGCCGGCCACCGTCGTAGTCGAACGTCTCGGTGACGAGCTCACCCGCTCTCGGGCCGCCTGCGCCCATACTCAGTGGGTGCCCAGGGCGGCGCCGGCCAGGATGACCGCCGCGAGCAGCCCGCACACCAGGGCGAAACCGATCACGATCGGCCAGGTGGCCGGCAGGCCGTCCACGAGCGCGAGGCTGATGGCGACAGCGGCGGCGATCAGCGTCACGCGCCCGACCGCGTGCGGGCGTGCGCGCAGGAAGCGGGCGCCGAGGCGATCCGCCACGAGCAGCGCCGAGCCGAGCGTCCCGAGCAGGAGCAGCGCGACGACCAGCGGCCCGATCACCCAGCGCGCCCAGCCGAGCACGTCACCGCCGGCGAGCCCGAGCAGCAGGGCCGTGACGGCCACCGCCGGAGCAGCCGCCGTCAGGATCACGAGGGCGTCGCGCGCCTCGCGCACCGCGTCGTGCTCGCGCCGGCCGGTCACAGCGCCGCCTCGATGTCGGCTGCGACGTCCGCGGCGTCGCGTTCGCCTGCGACCGACACCAGGCCGGGCAGGCGCCGCATCCAGGTGCGCTGGCGCTTGGCATAGCGGCGGGTGCGGACCATGAGCCGTCGTTCCGCCTCGGCCTGGTCGATCCTGCCGGCGAGCAGGGCGGTGACGTCCTGAAGGCCGTGGATGCGCTCGGCGGTGAGCGAGAACGCCCGTGCCCGGCGCGCGGCGCGAACCTCGTCGGCGACGCCGCCGGCGAACATCGCCTGCGTGCGGCCGGTGATGCGCTCGGCGACGAGCGCCGGCGGCACGTCCAGGCCGACGAGCGTCGTCTCGTGCCGCCGATCCGCGGCCCAGAGCCGGTCGTGCTCGGGGGCGAGGCTCGCCCCGGCGGCGTGGAGCTCGAGCGCCCGCACCACCCGGCGGCGATCGTTTCGGTGCACCGCCGCCGCGGCGAGGGGGTCGGCGGCCGCGAGCGCGGTGTGCGCTGCCTCGGCCCCGCCCCGGTCGTACAGGTGCTCGAACCGCTCCCGCTCGGACGCCGCGACCTGTGGCGGCAGCGGCATGTCGGCGAGCGCCGCCCGCAGGTAGAGGCCGCTGCCGCCGCACACGACCGGCGTGCGCCCGCGCGCGAGCACGGCGTCGATCGCGGCGTGGGCGAGCGCGGCGTACTCGGCCACCGACCCGGCGTGGTCGGTCTCCCACACGGCCACCGCGTGGTGCGGGACGCGGTGCAGGTCGTCCGGCGTCGGCTGGTTCGTCAGGATCGGCAGGCCGCGATAGAGCTGCATGGCATCGCACGAGACGATCTCGCCCCCGATCCGCTCGGCCAGCGCGATCGCGACCGCGCTCTTGCCCGACGCCGTCGGCCCGAAGATGGCCACGACCATCGCCGGTCTACGCGGCGACGGGGGCGGTGGGCCGCCCGGCGAGCGTCTGCGACGTCGACCGCGTGATGTGCACGTCGACCAGCGTGCCCGCGGGCGCATCGCCCGGGAAGTTGACGGCCTTGTTCGTCCGCGTGCGGCCCCGCAGGATGGCGGCATCGGTGCGGCTCGGCCCCTCGACGAGCACCTCCTGGACGGTGCCGACGAGCGCCGCGTTGCGCGCGCCCGCGTGGTGCTGGACGCGTTCGACGAGCTGCTGGATGCGCTCCTTCTTGACGGCGTCCGGCACCTGATCCTGCATCCGGGCGGCGTCCGTGCCGCGCCGGGGGGAGTAGACGAACGTGAACGCGTGGTCGTAGCCGACCGCATCGACCAGCGACAGCGTGTCCGCGAACTCGGCGTCGGTCTCGCCGGGGAAGCCGACGATGATGTCGGTCGTGAGCGCGATGTCGGGGATGGCCTCGCGGATGCGCTCGACGAGCCCGAGGTAGCGCTCGCGCGAGTATGTCCGCCGCATCGCCTTCAGCACGCGCGTCGAGCCCGACTGCACAGGCAGATGCAGGTGCTCGCAGACCGCGGGCGACTCCGCCATCGCCGCGATCACGTCGGCGCGCATGTCCTTCGGGTGCGGGCTCGTGAACCGGATCCGATCGATCCCCGGCACCGCATCGAGCGTCCGCAGGAGCTCGGCGAAGCTGGTCGCGACGCCTGGACGCAGGTCGCGGCCGTAGGAGTTGACGTTCTGGCCGAGCAGCGTCAGCTCGCGGACGCCGTCGGCCGCAAGGACGGTGGCCTCGCGCACGAGGTCGTCGGGATGGCGGCTGTGCTCGCGGCCGCGGACGCTCGGAACGATGCAGTAGGCGCAGTTGCAGTTGCAGCCCGTCGAGATCTGCAGCCAGGCCTGGTGGTCGCGGTCGCGCTTCAGAGGCAGCTCGCCCGCGAAGCTGTCGAACGTCGAGAAATGCCCGCGCGGGATCTCGCCGCCCGCCTGGATGAAGTCGCCCAGGCGGTGGATGTTGCCCGGCCCGAACGCGAGGTCGACGAACGGGAACTGCTCGAACAGCTCGTCCTTCATCGACTCCGACCAGCAGCCGCCGACGACGATCACCTTGCCCGGGTCGCGCAGCTTGGCGGCCCGCGCGTCCATCAGGTGGGCGATCAGGCGGTCGTCGGCCTTCTCGCGGATCGTGCACGTGTTGAAGACCAGGAAGTCGGCGTCTTCGGCCGCCTGGGCCTCCCCCAGTCCGACCGACTCGAGCAGGCCCTTGATCCGCTCGGAGTCGTGCACGTTCATCTGACAGCCGAAGGTGGTCACGTGGTAGCGCTTCATCCCGGGGCGAACTGTACCGGCGGCGGGCCCGGTGCCGATTGCAGCAGGGGCTACACTCCGCCCCGTGCCTGGGCGGCTCCTGACGACGACGCTCGTCGTGATCGCGCTGGCGGCGGTGTTCGCAGCGGCCGCCTACGCGAGGTCGATCGTGCGGTCGCAGAACCGCGACCTGAGCGTGAAGGTCGCCATCCGTCCGCTGCACCCGCGCGTCGGTGACGTCATCGTCGCCCACGTCAAGATCGTGAACACGACCGGCCACGTGCTGCGGGACGCGGATGTCGGCGACTCGTGGTCGACGCCGACCGGCGGCACCGCCGGCGAGATCGGCGGCACGCTGGGGACCGGCGTCATCTGGAAGAACGTGTACCGGATCAGGGTGACCGCCAAGTCGCCGCCGGGCCGCTACGTCATCGGGGGCCAGGCGTCCGACGGCCACGGCAGCTCGCACGCGCAGCTGTCCGTGACGCTGCCGTAGCGCTTCTGGAGGCTTGGCCGCCCCTAGCGGCGGGCGACGCCGCGGCCGCTCAGCGCCTGCAGCGCGAGCAGCAGGATGACGGCGCCGACGATCGAGGCGAGGAAGCTGGCGGACTGGCCCGAGTGGTAGATCCCCGCCGCCTTGCCGCCCGCCGTGGCGACCACCGAACCGGCGATGCCGACGACCGCCGTCACGATCAGCCCGTGTGGGTGCTTGCCCGGTACGAGCACGCGCGCGATCCAGCCGACGATCAGCCCGACGATGATGGCCTCGATGATCCACATGCCGAAATCGTACCGCTCGGCGCGGGAGTATCGTGACGGCCATGGGTGTCTCGGTGGAGCTCGTGCACGGCGACATCACGACGATCGCGGTCGATGCGATCGTCAACGCGGCGAACAGCACGCTGCTCGGCGGAGGCGGCGTCGACGGAGCGATCCACCGTGTCGGCGGCCCGACGATCATGGCCGAGTGCCGGGCGCTCGGCGGGTGTCCGACCGGCGACGCGAAGGCAACCGGCGCCGGGAACCTGCCGGCACGCCACGTGATCCACGCGGTCGGCCCGGTGTGGCACGGCGGCGGCGCCGGCGAGGACCAGCAGCTTGCCTCGGCCTACCGCCGCGCCGTCCAGGTGGCCGACGGGCTCGGCTGCGAGTCGATCTCGTTTCCCGCCATCTCGACGGGCGTCTACGGGTACCCGATCGACCTCGCGGCCGCCGTCGCCGTGCCGACCGCGCTCGAGGCGGCCCAGGTCTCGGCCCACGTCCGCCGGCTCGTGTTCGTGCTCTTCTCGGCCTCGGACCTGACCGTCTACCGAACGGTCGTCCAGGCCCGCCTCAGCGGCTGAGGACGCGCGCGGCCTGGTCGCACACGGCTTCGGCGACGGCGGCAAGCGCCGGGGCGTCGACGATCAGCTGCACCGCGACGCCGCTTCGCGTCGGGCCCTGAGTCTGCGCGCGGCCGGCATCGACCCACACGGCGACGCCGACCTCGTCGATCGCCCGTGGAACGCTCGGCGGGGCCAGGTCGAGCCCGAACACCTCGTCGGCAGGCACGAAGTGGCCGAACCCGTCGGCGGCCGCGTCGAGCAGCGCATGGCCGAACGCGAACAGCTCGGCCGGCGTCAGTGCGGCCTCGGGCACGTGCGCAACGGCGTTTCCGCCGGCGTGGAGCGTGAGGGAGTACGGCACCGACTCGGCGAACGGCTCGGCGGTGATGACGATCTCGACGCTGATGCCCGAGACGTCCTGCTCGGTGTCGCAGAGGCGGATCCTCATATCGCCCGCCGGCGCTTCTTGCGCGGCAGCGAGAGCGTGAAGGTCGAGCCCTGGCCGGGCTCGCTCTCGACCGAGAGCCGGCCGCCGAGCGCCGTCGCGAGCTCGCGCGCGATGGACAGGCCGAGGCCCGTGCCGCCCTCGCCGCGGCGGCTGTAGAACGGATGGAACACCGCCTCGCGCTCGGCCGGAGAGATGCCGCGGCCGGTGTCGGAGACCGAGATTGCCGCGAGGCCGTTCGACGTGTTGCAGCCGAGCTGCACGGTGCCGCCGCGCGGCGTCCACCGAAACGCGTTGTCGAGCAGGTTGTTCACGATCTGGAGCACGCGGTCGCCGTCGGTGATGATCGTCGGCGCCTGGTCGACCGGAGTGTGGAAGATGACGTCGTTGGTGCGCGCCTTCTCGCGGAACGAGGCCGCCGCTCGCTCGAGCAGCGCCGCCAGGCCGACCTCCTCGCTCACCACGCGGAACTGGTGCGACTCGAGGCGCGTCAGGTCGAGCAGATCGCCGACGAGCCGGTCGAGCCGGCGCACCTCCTCGTTCACCGCCGTCAATGACCCGTCCAGATCGTCCGGGCCGACGACGCCCTCGGCGAGCGCCTGCACGTGGCCCGAGATGGCGGTCAGCGGCGTGCGCAGCTCGTGGGTGACGCGCATCAGGAAGTTCCGCTCGAGCTCGTCCACCTCGCGCAGGCGATCGACCATGCCCTGGAAGCGCGTCGCCAGCTGACCCAGCTCGTCGTCGGAGGTGCGCTTGCCGATCACGTTCACGTCGAGATCGCCGCGGGCGACCTTGTCGGCGGCGCTGCCGATGACGCGCAGCGGCATCGTGATCCGGCGGGCGACGTAGCTCGCCAGGATGATCGCCACGATCAGGCCGACCGCCACCCCGGCGGCGACCAGGCCGATCACGTTCTTCCATGCGTTGTTCACGTCGGCCAGGGGCTTGGCGAGCACGACCGCGCCGATCGGTTGGTCGCCGTCGAAGATGGGCGCGCCGACCCCGATGTACGACGTCTTTGCACCCTTCGGTGTGAACTCGTAGACGGGCCGGGAGTTCGTGTTCAGCAGCTTGTAGTCGAGCTTGAATCCGGCGTTTGCAATGTTGCGCGCGCCCCTCACCGGAAACAGGGGCAGCCCGGCGTAGTACAGCCGCGCGTCGCTCACGTGCTCGAACTCGCTGGCGAGGACGGTCGCAGGCGCTCGCTTCGTGCCGGTCTTGAACGTGCCCGTGAACGAGCGCTCGTAGTAGCTCGCGACGCCCGCCACCTGCTTACGGAGCTCGGCCTCGGTCTGCGAGCGGTTGTACGACTGGTACAGGCTGACGACGACGACGCTCGCGATGACCGTGGCCAGGACGAGCGTTCCCGTGAAGAGGAAGGCGAGTCGCGCCCTAAGTGACTGCAGCATCGTCAGCGACCTTGTAGCCCACGCCCCATACGGTCGCGACCGGGCAGTCATCGCCGAGCTTGCGCCGTAGCTGGCGCACGTGCACGTCTACGGTGCGAGTGTCTCCCGCGAAGGTGTATCCCCACACGCGCTCGAGCAGCTGATCGCGGGTCAGCACCAGGCCGCGGTGGTCGAGCAGCTCCCACAGGAGGTCGAACTCCTTCGGCGCGAGCTGCACGTGGCGGCCCGAGACGGTCACCTCGCGGCGGCCGGCATCGATGCGCACGTTGCCGTGCTCCATCGCGGCCTCCTGGGGCCGTGACGAGCGCGCGGTCTGGCTCGACCGGCGCAGGATCGACTTGATCCTGGCGACGAGCTCGCGCGGGTTGAACGGCTTGGTGAGGTAGTCGTCGGCACCCACCTCGAGGCCGACGATCTTGTCGACGTCGTCGTCCCTGGCTGTCAGCATCAGGATGGGGACATCGGACGTCGAGCGGATCTGGCGGCACACCTCGAGCCCGTCGATGTCGGGCAGCATCAGGTCGAGCACCACCAGGTCGGGCTTGACGCTGTCAGCCTTCTGCAGCGCCTCGGCTCCGTCGCGGGCGATGTCCACCTGGTAGCGCGCATTCTTGAGGTACATCGCCACGAACGAGGCGATGTTGCGCTCGTCCTCGACGACGAGGATCTTCTCGGCCATCCTCGTAGCGTACAGCCTGGTCAGGCCGGAGCCTAGAAGTGCAGGCTGGTCGCGGACTTCGACCAGCTGTGCGACTTGCCGTTCAGCGAGTACTTGCCCGTGCCGGCGATCTCGCCGCTGCCGTCGACCACGCCGCACACGCTGACTCCGGGTCCCTGCAGCTTGACCCAGAACTTGCCGGTCGCGTTGATCGTCATCGAGTGCTTCGAGGTGACCTTCCAGCCGTCGGCGCCGAGGTACTTCCAGGTCAGGCCCGAGCCGTGCACCCAGGACTTGGGATTCCCGCCGCCCGTGCGGTCACGCACCCAGACGGTGCCGCTCGCGACGGTGCCCCACTCGGCACCGTTGCCGACGACACTCACCCAGCCGTTGCCGTTGGCCTGCAAGGTGGTGCAGCTCGATCCACAGTTCTTGGCGAGCAGGACGGCGCCCGTTGCGGGCGCGGCGGCCGCGAGGGCCACGAGGAGGGCTGGGATGAAGAGGAGTCGTCGCATGCCACGGATATCGGCGGCCCCCGTCGCAGGCTCCAGTAAGCCTTCTGTAAACCTGACAATATGACCGGGTTTACTTCGCGATCTCGGTGGCGCGCGACTCGCGGATCACCGTCACCTTGATCTGGCCGGGGTATTCGAGCTCGGCCTCGATCTCACGGGCGATCTGATGGCTCAGGAGCGCCGCCGTGTCGTCGTCGACCTGCTCCGGCTTCACCATCACCCGGATCTCGCGGCCCGCCTGCATGGCGTAGCAGCGCTCGACCCCTTCCTTGGCGGTCGCGATCCGCTCGAGCGCCTCGAGCCGCTTGATGTAGTGCTCGAGGCTCTCTCCCCGCCCGCCCGGGCGTGAGGCCGAGATGGCATCCGCGGCGATGATGAGCACCGACTCGACGGTCTGCGGCTCGACGTCGTGGTGGTGCGCCTCGATGGCATGGCAGACGCTCGGCGACTCGCGGTACTTCTTCGCCATCTGGGCCGAGATCACCGCGTGCGGGCCTTCCACCTCGTGCGTGACGGCCTTGCCGATGTCGTGCAGGAGCGCCGCCCGGCGGGCGGTCTTCTGGCTCGCGCCCAGCTCGGCGGCCATGATCGACGCCAGGTGGGCGCACTCGACCGAGTGCTTGAGCACGTTCTGGCCGTAGCTCGTGCGGTAGCGCAGCCGGCCGAGCATCTTCACGAGCTCGGGGTGCAGGCCGTGCACGTTGGCCTCGAAACAGGCCTGCTCACCCGCCTGTACGATCTGCTGCTCGATCTGGGCCTTCGACTGGTAGTACATCTCCTCGATCCGCGATGGATGGATGCGGCCGTCGGCGATCAGGCTCTCGATGGTGAGGCGGGCGATCTCGCGGCGCACACCGTCGAACGCCGAGAGCACCACCGCCTGCGGCGTGTCGTCGATGATCACGTCCACCCCGGTCAGGTTCTCGAGCGCGCGGATGTTGCGGCCCTCGCGGCCGATGATGCGGCCCTTGAGGTCGTCCGACGGCAGCTGGACGACCGACACCGTCGTCTCGGCGGTGTGGCTCGAGGCGGTGCGCTGGATCGCGATCGAGAGGATGTTGCGCGCCCGTTTGTCGGCGTCGAGGCGTGCCTCCTCCTCGATCTGGCGCACGAGCCGCGCCATGTCGGAGCGCGCCTCTTCCTCGATCCTGGTCAGCAGCGCATCGCGGCCGTCCGCCGCGGTCATCCCGGCGACCCGCTCGAGGGCGGCCAGCTCGGCGTCGCGAGCGACCTTCAGATCCTCCTGCAGCTGCTTGGCGTGGACCTCACGGTCGGCGATCGACTGGTCACGGCGGGCGAGCTCGTCGGTCCGCAGGTCGGCCTGGGCCTGGGCTGCGGACAGCCGTTCCTCGGCCTTGATCAACTCGCCGCGCCGGTCGGCCAGGTCACGTTCCTGCTCGGTGCGCTGGGCGAGCAGATCCTCACGGGCGGCCACCTGGGCCTCCTTGAGCTGCGCCCCGGCCTGGCGCTCGGCGTCTTCCAGGATGCGCTGCGCTTGGCGCTCGGCATCGGCGATCTGGGGGCGGCGGCGCCTGTTGTCCACGGCGTACCCGGCCCCCGCGCCAAGAACGAGCGCGAGCGCGATCAGTAGAGCCTCCACCGCGTCTCCTTATGTGCGTGGCCCCCGCCGATCGGCGGCGACCGTCATCGAATCAGGTATGCGCGCCCGGCCGGCCGCCGCGCATCGGGGCGTGCCGAGGCTCGGCCGGCTCCGCGGAAGGCGAAGCTTGGGTGCGAACTGATCGAAGACGCGAACCGGTGCAACCAACCCGCCTCTCGGCAGGAGAGAGAACTGAACGGCAGTGAAGCCAGACTCGTTACGGATCGTAGACGAGCGATGCATGATTGAGCAACGAACCTCGACACGCCTGGCGTCAGGCGTCGAACCCGCCCCGTGCCAGCAACGAGCCGCGTGCATAAAGGTGCCTGGCACCGGTTATGCAGGGTCAGGCGTCGAGCTCGTGGCCGAGCGCCGCCGCCACCGTGTCGGCGTCGAAGCCGCGCCGCGCCAGGAACGCCGCCGCGCGGCGCAGCGAGGCCGGGTCGCGCGCGTCGGGCGCGTGGCGTCCGCGCAGTGCCCGGCGGGCGCGGTCGAGCTCGTCGGCCGCCGACGTGGCGGTGTGGCCGGCGCCCGTCTCTTCGTCGATTCCGAGCCGGTCGAGATCGAACCCCACCCGCAGCCGTCCGTAGGCGTCGGCGCGGCGGATCGAGACGACGGCAGCCGCCAGGGCGTCGTCGTCGACGAGGCCGATCGCGGCCAGCCGCTCGAGCACCGCGGCGCTGTCGGTCTCGCCGAGCCCCCACTCCCCCAGCCTGCGGCGGAGCTCTGACCGCGAGCGCGGACGCACCGCGATCAGCCGCAGCGCCCGCCGCTCGGCCGTGTCGAGGCGCCCGGCTGTCTGCAGCGCCTCATACGTCGCCGGCGCGAGGGTTGTCCCGGTACACAGGCCGTGCTCCCCCAGGCGGCGATCGTGCACCCGCAGGCGCTCGCCCGAGTCGAGAACGACCTCGACCGTCGGACCCCCGGCGCGTGTGCGCCGCAGGCCGACGATCGTGGTCATCGAACGGTGCGCCCCGCCCTCGTGCGCTACTCGACCGGTGCGAGCGACGCGCCGTTGGCCGTGGCCGCCTCGTCGTCGTCGGGTACGGCGGCGGCGGCGCGTGGCAGCTTGACCGGCGCCGGGTCCTGCACCTTGCGGGTCGGGACGACCGTGTCGGGCAATATCGCCTGGATGCCCTCCAGCAGCTTCGCGAGCACGTCCGGATGCTCGACCAGGAACGCCTTCACGTTCGTGCGTCCCTGTCCGAGCCGCTCCTCGCCGAAGGAGAAGTAGGAGCCGGACTTCTGGATCACCTTGTGCTCCAGCGCGACATCGAGCACCGAGCCCTCCCAGGAGATGCCCTCGCCGTAGGCGATGTCGAACTCGGCCTGCTTGAACGGCGGTGCGACCTTGTTCTTGACCACCTTCACGCGGCAGCGGTTGCCGACGGCCTCGGTGCCCTCCTTGAGCGTCTCGATGCGGCGGATGTCGAGCCGCACGGACGAGTAGAACTTGAGCGCCCGGCCACCCGGCGTCGTCTCCGGGGAGCCGAACATCACGCCGATCTTCTCGCGCAGCTGGTTCGTGAAGATGCAGATCGTGCCGGTGCGGTTGAGCGTGCCGGCGATCTTGCGCAGGGCCTGGCTCATGAGCCGGGCCTGCAGGCCGACGTGGGAGTCGCCCATCTCGCCCTCGATCTCGGCGCGCGGCACGAGCGCCGCCACCGAGTCGATGACGAGCACGTCGAGCGCCCCGGAACGGATCAGGAGCTCGGCGATCTCGAGCGCCTGCTCGCCGTTGTCGGGCTGGCTCAGGAGCAGGTCGTCGACGTCGACGCCGATGCGGCGGGCGTAGGACGGGTCCATGGCGTGCTCGGCGTCGATGAACGCCGCCAGGCCGCCGGCCCGCTGGGCCTCGGCGATGACGTGGTAGCACAGCGTGGTCTTGCCCGATGACTCGGGCCCGAACACCTCGCACACCCGGCCGCGCGGCAGGCCGCCGATGCCCAGGGCGAGGTCGAGCGAGAGCGCGCCGGTCGAGACGGCGTCGATCGCGATCGCGGGGGCATCCCCCATCTTCATGACCGCGCCTTTGCCGAACTGACGCTCGATCTGACTGACGGCTGCCTCGAGGGCTTTTTCTCGCTCCATGCGTCTCTCCACCTTCCTCTGGGCGCATCCCCGCGACGCGCCGATCGTATTGTCGCAGCGGGAGCCGACGTGGTCGGATCCCCGAACAGATGTTCGCATATCCTAGAGGGGGCGTCGGACGCGGTTCAAGGCAGCAGGTGTGGCGAAGCGGCAACGAGATGCGCGCGCATGAGCTGGAGAGAGGCGACGGCCGCGCGGGCGCGGACGATGCCCCGATCGCCGGGCACGTCCATGCGGATGCCCTCCTCACCGGCCGGGGACGACACGTGCACGTACACGAGCCCGACCGGCTTGTCCTCGGTGCCACCGCCGGGGCCCGCGACGCCCGTCACCGACACTGCCACATCGACGCCAAGGCGTGCGCAGGCGCCCGCGGCCATCGCTGCCGCCGTCTCGGCGCTGACGGCGCCGTGGCGCTCGAGCAGCTCTGAGGGCACGTCCAGAAGCGCCTGCTTGAGCGCGTTCGAGTAGGCGACCACACCGCCGCTGAACGCCGCTGAGCTGCCGGGGATGTCGGTCAGGCGCGCGGCCACCATGCCGCCGGTGCAGGACTCGGCCGTCCCCGCCGTCCAGCCGCGCTCGCGGAGCAGGTCGAGCACGATCTCGGGCAGGCGGCGCTCGTCGGTGGCAAACACGTGCCCGCCGAGCGCGGCGGTCATCCGCGCGTTCAGCTCGGCAGCCCCGGCCTCGCCTCCCGGCTCGGAACGGATGTCGATCTCGATCTCGAAGTTGCGCGCGCAGATGCTGGTCTCGACGTCGTCAGGATCGCCGCCCGCCTCGGCGAACAGGTCGGCGACATGCGACTCGCCGATGCCGTACGTGCGGATCAGCCACCGCCGGCGGGGCTGCGCGCGGCCGAGCAGCGGTGCCAGCGAGGCGTGGTCGGGCACCATCTCCCACAGGCGCCGCAGCTCGGAGGGGACGCCCGGGAGCACCACCACCCAGCGCGTGCCGATCGGCATCACGAGCGCCGGCGCCGTGCCGGCGATCCCGAGCACCTCGGCGCCCGCCGGGATCGTGGCCTGCTTGCGGTTGCCCGCGTCGAACCGGCTGCGCTCGTACCGGTAGCGCTCGGCCACCTGGTCGGTCCAGCGGGTGATGCGCGCGAGCACGGATTCATCGAGCGTGAGCTCGGCGCCTGCGACGCCCGCCAGGGCCTCGACCGTGCGGTCGTCGTGGGTGGGACCGAGACCGCCCGACGTGACCACGAGATCGGCCGCGGCGAGCACGTCGCGCATGCCGGCGCGGATGTCGGAGAGCTCGTCGCCGACGACGAGCGTGCGCCGCAGCGAGAATCCCATCCGCTCGAGCGACGCCGCCAGGTGGGGACCGTTCTGGTCGGCGATCACCCCCCGCAGGAGCTCATTGCCCGTGAGCAGGATTGCCGCGGTGGGTCTGCTCAAGCCGCCCGTGCGCCGCCGGAGTCAAGCCGAATGCTGCCGCCGGCGGCGACGTGCGGAAGGGCGACGTGGCGGCCGTTGATCGAGAGTGCGACGTTGCCGGGCGCGCCGAGCGCCAGGAAGACCGGCTTGCGCGAGCTGAAGGTGATCGTGGGATGGGTCGAGGCGTCGACGGTGAGTCCCGCCGCGCCGAGGTTCATCCCCTGGGCGGTGACTCCCGGCCCGTGCGCGGTGCCGATCGTCGCCTTGACCCAGGTCGAGGCGCTCAGCGTCAGCACGACCTGGAACTGCGCACGCGAATGCCCGGTCGTCGCCTGCTGCGTCGAGCCCGACGTCGTGCCCCCTCCGAGCGTCGAGGAGTGCGTCTTCTGCGTGCCCGTGTTCGTGTTGTAGTTCGCGGTCTGCTGGGGCGGAAAGCGCAGCGCGAGCACGATCAGGAACGACACGGCCACGATCGCCGCGAGCGCGATCATGATCAGGTTCGACTCGCGCCGGTGCCGGCGCCGCTGCGGCGGCCGCGACCGGGGCCGCGAGGCGATCGGCGTGTGCTCGATCGCTCCGCGCGGGTCGTTGTGGCGGGAGTTGAACTCGTCGACGAAGGGCTGGCCGTCGAGGCCGAGATACTCCGCGTAGGCGCGCAGGAAGCCCTTGGTGTAGGTCGGCCCCGGGAGGATGTGGAAGTCCTCGTCCTCGAGCGCGCGAATGTACCGCGTACGGATCGCGGTCTCGGCCTCGACCTGGCCGTAGCTCAGGTTGCGGCGCTCGCGGGCTTCCCTGAGTGAGCTCCCGATCTCGAACATGGCAATCGCCGCCCCCGACGGCGTACGGTCAAGTCTACCGTGGGCGCGCCCTCAGGGCGCGATGGTCGGGACCGGGGCCGTCTCGGCCCGGACGGTGTCCTCGACGTCCTGGAGCCGGCGCACGGCAGCCGGGGGCAGCGCAGGCGAGATCCACGCGAAGCCGACGGCGTCGTCGCGCAGCCCCTCGAGCGCGATGCCGGGCTGGAAGATGCCGTCCTGCACGCTGCGCGCCGTCTCGGCGACGACCACCGCCGGCCGCGGGCCGAGGAGGCCGAGCATGTGCGCTCCGGCCAGCCTGTCCGGGGCGATCACCTGGGCGCCCGCCGCGTCCGGGCGGCAGGTCGGCGCGGGGATGTAGACGACCTGGGCGGAGGTGGTCGCGCCGCAGGAGACGGTCGCCACCGCCGCGCCCTGTCGCACCGCATCGGCGCCCGCCCGGAAGGCGCCCGCGAGGATCGAGCCCGGCTCGGCAACGGCGATCGACGGCGCCTCCAGAGCGGCCAGCGCGCCCGCCATGTAGGCCAGGTCGCCGCGGTCGTACTCGACGACCCGCACGTTCGGAGCGAGCGCCTCGGTCGGGCGCGGCCCGAGCAGAAGCACGTGCGTACCGGGGTTCGTCCTGGCGGCAGCCGCGGCCGCGCCGGGCGTGTCGGTGACGACCAGATCGGCGTCGGCCGTCGACGAGACGCGCACGGCGCCGATCAGCGCGATCGCGTCGCGCACCCCTGCGGCGAGACCCGGCGCCGCCTGCGCGAGCTGGATGCGCACCGGCACGGCGGCGGGCGTTGAGGCCGGGCCGAGGTCGGAGCCGCACCCCGCGGCGATCGCGGCGAGCACCGCCACGAGCGCGGCCGCCGCCGTCCGCCTCACGCCGTTCGCGGCCAGTAGCGGTCGCGGAGCAGTCCGATCACGCCCGCTGCGCTGGCCACGATCACCCCGACGAAGAGGTAGTCCGCCGCCTGCTGGGCGCAGTCGGGGCTGCACGTCTCGCTGCCGACGGCGATGCTCGCCCCGATCAAGAGGCCGATCGCGACGAGCGGCGTGAGCGCCGAGACGACCGCCAGGCGCGCCCCGAACACGAGCCCGAGCATGCCCGCCTCGAGCATGAACATGAGCCCCGTGTACTCCTGCGATCCCCGGGCGGCGCCCGCCGCGACGATCAGCAGGTCGGCGCCGATCCCGACCATGATCGCGACGCTGTACTCGCGCAGCTTCGGGCCGGGGCGAGGCACGCCCATGACCCGGGCGACGAGGTTCGGGTTCGCGCTCGAGAGCGACTCGAGCGCCGACCGGCCGAGGTTCAGGTGCGACTGAGCGGCTTCGAGCCAGTCGGCCCCGCCCGCGACCGCCTCTGCAATGCGCGCGCGGGCGACCGGCCCGGTCTGCTCGAGTGCGCGCGAGATCCCGAGCGTCGCGGCTCCGAGGCGGCGGTGGATGTGCTCGCGCTGGGCCGACACCTCGAGCGGCAGGCCGTCGAGCGAGAATTCGGCGAACACCGCCTGCTCCTCGTCGAGCCGGCCGCCGTAGAGCGAGAACCCCTCGCGGTCGCCGTAGGTGCTCTCGAGTACGCGGGCGAACGCCTGCAGGTCGACGGCCCGGCAGACGATCTCGATCGGCGCCCCATCGGGCGCGATCCCGAGCGGATAGACGCCGACGAGCGCCGGCTGGTACGGCGCCAGCACGTCGAGGAGCCGGGTCGCGAGCAGCCGCTGGTACCAGTCGTCGGTCACCGACGGGGATGGTAGTCAGGCGGCCGGGGGCGGACTACCGGGTGACTTCGTCGACCGGCTCGGGCAGCGGCGGCGTGCCGTCGCCGAGCATGCGGTGCAGGTCGCCCTCGGCGATCAGCACCTTGCGCGCCTTGGAGCCCTCGTAGCCGGACACGATGCCACGCCGCTCGAGCATGTCGATCAGCCTGCCCGCCCGCGTGTAGCCGACCCGCAGGCGCCGCTGCAGGAGCGACACGGACGCCGTCTGGTGCTGGGCGACGAGCCGGATCGCGTCCTCGAGCACCGGGTCGTCGTCGGCATCGAGAGCCTCGGGCTCGACGTCGGAGGGCAGCTCGAGCAGCTCCTCCTCGAACGTCGGCTCGCCCTGGCGGCGGCAGGCATCGACGATGTCGCGCGTCTCGGCCTCGGAGATGTACGCGCCCTGGATGCGCTGCAGCTTCGACGTCCCGAGCGGCTTGTAGAGCATGTCGCCCTGGCCGAGCAGCGCCTCGGCGCCGCCGGTGTCGAGGATCACGCGCGAGTCGGTCTGCGACGACACGGCGAAGGCGATCCGCGACGGCACGTTGGCCTTGATCATGCCGGTGATCACGTCGACCCGCGGGCTCTGGGTCGCGAGCACGAGGTGGATGCCGACGGCGCGCGACTTCTGCGCGAGGCGGATGATCGCGTCCTCGACCTCGGCCGGCGAGACCATCATCAGGTCTGCCAGCTCGTCGATCACGACCAGGATGTGCGGCATCGTGTCGCGCCCCTGCTCCGCTCGCGACGTGTTCAGCTCGGCCAGGTTGCGGGCCTTGGCGGCGCCCATGATCTCGTAGCGCGCCTCCATCTCGCGGACGACGTTCTGCAGCACGAGCGACGCGTTCTTCATGTTCGTCACGACCGGCGTCAGCAGGTGCGGGATGGCCTCGTAGTGGTTGAGCTCGACGCGCTTGGGGTCGACGAGGATCATCCGCACCTCGTCGGGCGTCGCGCGCAGCAGGATCGAGCACAGGATCGCGTTGATGCAGCCCGACTTGCCCGAGCCGGTCGTCCCCGCGATCAGCAGGTGCGGCATGCGCGCGAGGTCGCAGGCGACTCCGTGGCCCGAGATGTCCTTGCCGAGCCACGCCGTGAGCGGGCTCGATCCGGCCGGCGGATCGGCGTAGATGTCGCCGAGCGTGACCAGGTTCGCCGAAAGGTTGGGCACCTCGACGCCCACGGCCTGCTTGCCGGGAATCGGCGCCAGGATGCGGATCTCGGTGGTGGCGAGGGCGTAGGCCAGGTCGTCGCGCAGCTGCGACACGCGGCTGACCTTGATGCCGGGCGCGAGCTGGAGCTCGTAGCGGGTCACGCGCGGGCCGCTGACCATTCCCACCACGCGCGCTTCGACGCCGAAGTTGGCAAGCGCCTCGACCAGCTGGCGGGCGATCTTCTCGTGATCCTGGCCCGCACCGCGGCTGGCGGCGCTGCGCTTCAGGACAGATGCCTTGGGCAGCCGATACGGCGTCCGTCCGGGCGCCGGCATCGGCGGGGCCAGCACCGGAGTGGGCTCGTCGAACGGATCGTCCGCCTCGAGCAGGTCGGGCTCCGGCTCCGGCGCGGCGACGCCGGCAGGCGGGTCGGGCGCCTCGTCCAGCGGCGGCACCCCGGCCCCGAAGAGGTCTGCGAAGGCGTTTGACCCATCGACGGGCGGATCCGAGGCGGTCGGGTTCGGCACGGCTCGAAGCGCCGGTCGGCCGGTCGGGCGCTCGCGGTACCGGCGACCCACCTCCTCGGAGAGGCGCACGCCCGCCCCGGCGGCGCGGGCGACGTGGCGGCCGGATGACCGCATCAGCACGCCCAGCGAGGCGCCGGTCACGAGCACGATGCCGACGAGCGCACCCAGGACGACCAGGATCGAGACGCCGATCGGGCCGACGAGGCCGTTCAGGCCGATGCGCGCATACGCGCCCGCGAGGCCGCCGTGGTGCTCGGCCACGGCCGTGTCGGTCGTCGAGAGCGCGAGCACGAGCGTCGCCAGGCACACGAGCGTCCCCGTGCGCAGCGGTCGCAGCCGCGTCAGCGGGCTGCGCAGGAAGATTCCGGCGCCGACCGCGACCAGGAGCGGGGGCACGACCGCGCCGGCCCGGCCGATCACGAGATGCAGGCCGGTGTCGATCTTCGCGCCGACGACGCCTCCGTCCCAGCCCAGGTACTCGACGAATCCCAGGAAGGCGCCGAGCGCCAGGAGGCCGCCTCCGACCAGGTCGGTGCGCTGCTGGCGCGCAGAACGACTCGGCGCCCGCTTCCGCCTGGGGGGAGAGTGGCGGGTCTTTGTGGTCGGGCGCCGAGTCTTCGTGCGTGAGCCAGCGGCGCGACCTCGTGCTCGCGTCGTTGCTCTGGTCATCGACACGGAGTTCGGCGCCGTCCGGGTGATCCCTGCCCCGCTCCAGCCGTGTAATTCGAGTGGACACGTTCCTTTTCGCACAGGCGGTTGTTCGAAATCGGTGAACGTCCTGCAACGGAACCGTGTAGAACCGGAATTCGGGCCGAGGTCGGCTATTGTGGCCGCATGCGACGCGGACTTGTTCTCGCCGTTGCGGTGGCAGGAATGCTGGTCGGAGGAGGCCCCGGACAGGCACTGGCCGCAAATCCCTTCCCGCCGAGCTCGTCCTGGCAGACGAACGGCACGGTGCGGGCGATCGCGTTCTCCGGGAACGTGATGTACGTCGGCGGGGAGTTCACCTCGGTGCGGCCGCCAGAAGCGCCCGCGGGCAGCGGCGAGGTCGCACGCTCCAACGTGGCCGCGTTCAACGCCACGACGGGCGCGGTGCTCAAGTGGAACCCGGGCGCGAACGGCATCGTGCGGTCGATCGCGGTGTCGTCGAACCGCATCTACCTGGGAGGGTCGTTCACGTCGGTCGGCGGCCGGGCGCGCAAATATCTGGCGGCGGTCGCGCTGGGCGGCAAGGTGGCGAAGTGGAATCCCGGCGCGAACCGGGCCGTCTACGCGGTGCGGATCGGGCCGAACGGCAACCTCTTCGTCGGCGGCGACTTCGGCAAGGTCGAGGGCAGCACGCGCCATCACCTGGCCGAGATCGGGCGCGGCTCGAGCGCCCCGCTCGCCTCGTGGGCGCCGTCGCTCGGGCAGATCAGCGGCTTCGCCTGTCCCCCACGCTGCTCGCCGCGCGTCTTCACGATCGCGTTCTCGGCGAACGGCAAGCGGGTCTATTTCGGCGGCCACTTCGGCACCGTCGACGGCATCGACCGAAACGAGATCGCGGCCGTGCCGATCGACAAGGGCTCGCAGGTGCTGGCGTTCAACCCGAACATCTACGCCGCCGCCAACTGCCCCGCCTGCACGACCGTGGAGACGAGCCGCGTCTACAGGATCATCGCCACGGCCGGCCGCATCTACACGTGCGGCGGCTACTGGAAGGTGAACGGCACGAAGACCTCCTACAACGTGAGCGCCTTCGACCCGAACACGGGCTCGCTGCTGACCGGCTTCACGCAGCAGGACGACGGCGACACGCCCGGCTGCGCGCTGCGAAACGGCGTCCTCTACGTCGGCGGCCACTTCAACTTCGCCGGCCCGAACTGCAAACCGGGCAACCTGGCGCCATGTTCGACCCGCCACCACGTGGCGGCGTTCGACACGTCCACGAACACGCTGCTCGCCTGGAATCCCGGCGCGAACTCCGACCACGGCCTGCTGGCGATCACAAACGGCGGCGCGCGGGTCGGCTTCGGCGGCTACTTCACGCGCATGGCGGGCACGAACCAGCAGGGCATCGCCCTGTACCAGGCCTCGCACCTGCCGTAGCGGCGCTCACACCTCGACGACGATCGGCAGCACCATCGGGCGCTTGCCGGTCGCGCGCGAGGCGAGCTCTGCGAGGGCGTCGTGCAGCCGCTGCTGAACGACGTGCACCTCGGTCGCGCGCTGCTGCTGGCACTCGTCGAGCACCCGCTCGACCACGGCGCGGGCCTGTTCGACGAGCATCTCGCCGTCGTCGGACGGCGCATCGAAGCCGCGCACGATGATCTCGGGCTCGGCGATCGGCTCGGCCGAGTCGGCCGCGATCGTCGCGACGACGATCAGGACGCCGTCGGAGCCCAGGTGGCGGCGGTCGCGCAGGACGACGTCGCGCACGTTGCCGACCGAGAGGCCGTCGACCAGGATCGTGCCGGCGTCGATCTGGCCGACCACCGAGAGGCCGTCGCCGTCGAGCTCGAGCACCGAGCCGTTGTCGGCGATCCGCACGGCATGCGGCGGAACGCCGGTCGCCTCGGCCAGGCGGGCGTGCGCCTGCAGCATCCGGAACTCGCCGTGCACCGGCACGAAGTTGCGCGGGCGCACCGTCTCGAGCATCTTCGTGAGATCGCCGGCCGATCCGTGGCCCGAGACGTGCACGTAGTCGGTCGCCTCGGTCATCACCTTCGCGCCGAGCCGGGCCAGGCGATTGACGGTCTCGTTCACCTTCACCTCGTTGCCCGGCACGGGCCAGGAGGACATGACGACGGTGTCGGTGTGGTGGATCTTGATCGCAGGGTGGTCGCCGAGCGCCATCCGCGTCAGCGCCGAGCCCGGCTCGCCCTGGCTGCCGGTGCAGATGATCACGAGCTCGTGGGCCATGAACTCGCCGAGCCGCTTGGCCCGGATCAGGCCGTCGTCGGGCACGGTGGCATAGCCGAGGTTGCGGGCGATGTTGACGTTCCGGATCATCGAGCGGCCGATCACGCAGACGGTGCGCCCGTTGGCCTGCGCGGCGTCCATCACCTGCTGCAGACGGTGGATGTGCGACGAGAACGAGGTGACGATCACCCGTCCGCGGGCCTCGCGCACGATCTCGCGCAGCGATGCCGCCACCGTGCGCTCCGAGGGCGTGTGCCCCGGACGCTCGGCGTTCGTCGAGTCGGACATCAGGAGCGCCACGCCGGAGTCGCCCAGCGCGGAGAGCCGGACGAGGTCGGTCACGCGGCCGTCGACGGGCGTCTCGTCGAGCTTGAAGTCGCCGGTGTGCACGATCGGGCCGTGCTCGGTGTGCAGCACGACCGCCACGGCATCGGGCACCGAGTGGGTCACGCGCATGAACTCGGCCTCGAAGGGCCCCACCTCGACCCGGCCGCCCTCGGGGTCGATCTCGATCAGCTCGGTATGGGCCAGGAGGCCGTGCTCGTCGAGCTTGGATTTGACCATGCCGAGCGTGAGCCGCGTCCCCCACACCTCGGCGCCCGTGCCCACCTCGCGCAGGAGGTACGGCAGCGCGCCGATGTG
>DASXZF010000301.1:0-12687 GCA_036502065.1 Gaiellales bacterium | reverse complement strand
CCCCTTCGACGGCCGCACGAACTGGGGCGACAGCGTGCTCGTGCTCTCGCCGGATGGGAAGCGGCTTCTGAAGCACTGGACGCCGGCCGACCAGGCGCAGCTCAACTCGAGCGACCTCGACCTCGGCTCGTCGGCCCCGGCGATCGTGTCGAGCCGCGATCTCGTCGTGGTGCAGGGCGGAAAGGACGGCGTGCTGCGGCTCGTCGCCCTCGGACTGCACGGCGTCGGCGGCCTCGGCGGCGAGCTCCAGCTGCTGCGCACGCCGGGTGCCGCGCCCCTCTTCACCGCGATCGCCGTCGCCCGCCCGGCCGCCGGCCCGGCCAGGATCTACGTCGCCGACGGCTCCGGCACGGCGGCCTACCGGATCACCGGCGCCGGCACCGCGACGCGGCTCGTGGCGGACTGGGCGAACACGACCGCCGGCACGAGCCCCGTCCTCGCCGGAGGCCTGCTGTACGTGTACGACCCCCGCGGCGCGCTCGACGCGTACGACCCGCGCACCGGCCGGCTGCTGCGATCGCTGCCCGCCGGCGCCGGCCACTGGGAGTCGCCGATCGCCGCCGGCGGCGTCGTCGCCCTGCCGGTGGGCGACGCCAACGATCACGCGACCACCGGCCAGATCGACCTGTATTCCCCGTAGGTGCCGGGCTCTAGACTGCGCGGCATGATCTCCGGCGAGGCTCGCGACACGGGGACGGCCGCGCCGGGCGCAGAGCCCGTGCCCCCGGGGCCGGGCGGACCGGCGTGGGGCAATTTCGCCCGGTACATGCGCGATCCACTCGGCACGATGGACCGCTTCGCAGCCGATCACGGCGGCGTCGCCTTCGTGCGCTTCCCCGGCGGGCACAGCTTCTACTTCGTGAGCGACGCCGCGCTCGTGCGGCGCGTGCTCGTCGACGACAACGCCGTGTTCGTCAAGGGCCGGGCGCTGCGCGCCGCCCGGCGCCTGCTGGGCGACGGCCTGCTCACGAGCGAGGGCGCCGACCACCTGCGCCGCCGCCGCCTGATCCAGCCCGTGTTCCACCACGAGCAGATCGCCCGCTACGGCGAGGTGATGATCGAGGCGGCCGAGCACGTGTCGGAGACGTGGTCTGCGGACACGACCATCGACCTGAACCGCGAGATGACGCGGGTCGCCCTGCGCGTCGTCGGGCGCACGATCTTCGATGCCGACGTCGAGTCCGAGGCGCCCGAGATCGCCGCGGTGCTCGAGGCCGGCATGCGCGTGTTCCATCGCTTCCTGCTGCCCGGCGCCGAGCTCCTGTGGCGGCTGCCGCTGCCCGCCACCCGCAGGTTCAACGCTGCCAAGCGCGACATCGACGGCTTCCTCGAGCGCCTCGTTGCCGAGCAGGCCGCCCATGCGGGCGGCGCCGACCTCGTGTCCGTTCTCACCAGCCTGCGCGACGACGACGGCGACCGCCTCCTGTCGGACGCGGAGGTCCGCGACGAGGCGATCACGCTCATGCTGGCCGGCCACGAGACGACGGCGCAGGGGCTGACCTGGGCCTGGCACCTGCTGGCCCAGGACCCGCGCGCCGGCCGGGCGATGCGGGCCGAGCTCGACGCGGCGCTCGGCGCACGCCCGCTCACGACCGCCGACTTCGACCTCCTGCCCTACACGCAGGCGGTGTTCCGCGAAGCGCTGCGCCTCTACCCGCCCGTCTGGGCGCTCGCGCGCATCGCCACGCGTCCCTACCGGCTCGGCCCCTACCTCGTCCCCGAGGGCGGCACGATCGTGACCAGCCAGTGGGTCGTCCAGCGCAACGCGGAGTACTTCCCGCAGCCGCTTCGGTTCGCGCCGGAGCGCTGGCTCGACGGCACGGCGCCGGTCGCGGGCGCCTACTTCCCCTTCGCGGCCGGGTCGCGCATGTGCATCGGCGAGCGCTTCGCGATGCTCGAGGGCACGCTCGTGCTCGCCGCAATCGGGCGGGCGTGGGAGATCGTGCCAGAGGCGGCCACGCCGCAGCTCGACGCCCGCTTCACCCTGCGGCCGCGGCACGGCCTCCCGGCCCGGGTGCGGGCGGCGTGACGGAGCAGGGCCGGTTCGCCGCGCTCCTGGAGGCGCGCAAATTCGTGATCACCACCGAGCTCGTGCCGCCGCGCGGGGCCGACCGCGCGGCGGTCGAGGCGTCGGTGCGGGAGCTCGCGTTCGCCGACGCGATCAACATCACCGATCTGCCGCGTGCGCGCCCGCGCATGTCGGCGCTGGCCGCCGCGGCGATCGCGGCGGCCGCGGGCGCCGAGCCGATCCTGCAGATGACCTGCCGCGACCGCAATCGCATCGCCCTCGCCGCCGACGCGCTCGGTGCGGCCGCGGTCGGGGTCGGCGCGATCCTGCCGCTCGGCGGCGATCCTCTGCCCGAGGGCGTGCCCGGCGTCGCGGTGAACGATCTGGACGCGGCGGGGCTCGTGCGGCTCCTGGCCGATCTGGCGGCGGGCACGCTCCCGGACGGCTCCAGTGTCGACGGCGATCCGCCGCGGCTGCTGGTCGGGGCGGCCGCGTCGCCCAAGTTCACGCCGCCTGCGTCGCTCGGGGCGAAGGTGGCCGCCGGAGCGGCGTTCGTGCAGACCCAGGTCGTGCTCGACGCCGACCGCTTCGCGGAGTGGGTCGCCGGCCTGCGGGCGCAGGAAGCGCTCGGCGACGCCGCCCTGCTCCCGAGCGTCGTCGTTCCGGCGTCGGCGCGCTCGGTCGAGCTCGTCGGCGGATTCGGCGCCCAGGTCGCGCCCGGCGTCGCCGAGCGGGCCGAGGCGGGTGAGGGCGAGGCGGTCGCGCGCGAGATCGTCGCCCGCCTGCTCGAGCTGCCCGAGGTGCGCGGCCTGCACGTGCTCGCGATCGGGTCGGACACCGGCTCGGCGGCGCGCCTGGCGGACTACGCCCGCACCGCCCGGGGCTGATCCGGCCGCCGATCGCCGGTTCCCAATTGCCAGCAGAGTTAGACGCGGCTAAACTGAGAGTTGGCAATGGTCAGTGAATCCGCCCAGGACTATCTAAAGGCAATCTGGAAGCTCGAGCGAACCGGCGACATGTCGACGACCGCTCTGGCCGACGCCCTCGGCGTGGCGCCCGCGTCTGCGACCGCGATGCTGAAGAAGCTCGCGACCCTTGGCCTCGTCGAGCATGAGCGCTATCACGGGGCCAGCCTGACACCGGCCGGCGAGCGGATGGCGCTCGAGGTCGTCCGCCACCACCGCCTGCTCGAGCTCTACCTGATGGAGGCGCTGGGCCTGTCGTGGGACCAGGTGCACGAGGAGGCCGAGCGGCTCGAGCACCACCTCTCCGACGAGCTCGAGGCCCGCATCGACCAGGCGCTCGGCTTCCCGACCCGTGACCCCCACGGCGATCCGATCCCGACCGCCGAGCTGCTCCTCCAGAGCGACGAGAAGGTGTGCCTGTCCGATCTCCAGGCGGGTGTGATGACCGTCGTGCGCCGCGTTCCCGATACCGACCCCGAACTCCTGCGCTACCTCGCCACGCTCGGCCTCGTGCCGGCCGAAGAGGTCACCGTCGTCGACCAGGCGCCGTTCGACGGCCCCGTGACGGTCGAGGTGCGCGGATCACGCCACGCGATCGGGCGCTCGCTTGCCGCCCAGATCGAAGTGGGGGTGGAGCATGCCACCGCCGGCTGAGTCGGCCGCGCTCCGGCTTGCGCCGCAGGCCGTCGCGCTCCCCGGCGAGCGGCGTGTGCTCGAGGCGGCCGAGCGCTCCCTGCAGGGCGAGCGCCGCGGCCTGCGGGCGGCCTGGCCGTTCCTTGGCCCGGCGTTCATCGCCGCCGTGGCCTACGTCGATCCGGGCAACTTCGCCACGAACCTCGCCGGCGGCGCGAAGTTCGGCTATCTGCTGCTGTGGGTGATCCTGGCGGCGAACCTGATGGCCATGCTCATCCAGACGATGAGCGCCAAGCTCGGCATCGCGACCGGCATGAACCTGCCGGAGGCGTGCCGGGCGCGGTTCTCGCGGCCCGTGACGATCTGCCTATGGCTCCAGGCCGAGGTGATCGCGATGGCCACCGACCTGGCCGAGTTCATCGGCGCCGCGCTCGGCCTGAACCTGCTCTTCGGCGTGCCGCTGCTCTGGGCGGGCTTTGCCACGGGCATCTTCGCCTTCGCGATTCTGGCGCTGCAGACGCGCGGGGGCTTCCGTCATCTCGAGGCGGTGATCGTCGGCCTCGTCGGCGTGATCGTGGCGGGCTTCGCCTTCGAGGTCGTGAACGCCGGGGCGTCGCCTCATGGCGTGGCGACCGGCCTGCTCATTCCCCGCTTCGACGGGTCCGAGAGCGTCCTTCTCGCCGCCGGCATCCTCGGCGCGACCGTGATGCCGCACGTCATCTACCTGCACTCCGCGCTCACACAGCGGCGTGTGGTCGGGGCGACGGCCGAGGCCCGGCGCCGCATCTTCCGGTTCGAGCTCGTCGACGTCATCATCGCCATGAGCATCGCCGGCGTGGTGAACATGGCGATGCTGATCACGGCCGCGGCGGTGTTCCATGCCCACGGCCTCACCGGCGTCGACGGCATCCAGGCGGCGTCGCACACGCTGGGCCGGGTGGTCGGCGGCCACACCGACACGATGTTCGGGATCGCGCTGCTGGCCTCGGGGCTCTCGTCCTCGTCGGTCGGCACGCTGGCCGGTCAGGTCGTGATGCAGGGCTTCATCCGCCGCTCGATCCCGCTGTTCCTGCGCCGCGCGATCACGATGACGCCGGCGCTGATCGTTCTCGCGATCGGCCTCGACCCGTCCAAGGCGCTCGTGCTCTCGCAGGTGGCGCTGTCGTTCGGGATTCCGTTCGCGCTCATCCCGCTCGTCCTGTTCTGCCGCGACCGCAGCCTGATGGGCGCGCTCACGAACCGGCCCGTGACGACCGTCGCGGCCTTCGCCGTCGCCGCGGTCATCGTCTGCCTGAACGTCTTTCTGATCGTGCAGACGTTCGCCGGCATCGCATAGAAACGGCGCGGCGGCCGCGAGTGCGGCCGCCGCGCCGGGTGTGAGGGTGCCGGTTGCCTAGGCGGCGAGGCGGTCTTCGCGCGACTCCGCGACGACGGCGACGCGGGTGGCGGCGGGGGTGGCGACCGCCCACGCCGTGACGGCGCCGAGCGCCGCGCCGATCGCTGCGAGCACGATGGCGCTCGTCACGAGCGCACCGGCCGAGAGGGCGGTGGCGGCGAAGATCGTGGGGATGTTGAGGACGATGGCACCTGCGATTGCGAAACGGGTGATGGTCATTCGAGCTCCTTTGGCTGCTGTTCGTGTGGTCTTGAGAGTCATGTTCGCCAGCCCACCTCAGCGGCCGGGCAGACGAACCTGGGAATTCGCTCAGCGTTTCCCGGTCATGCCGCCTTCGGGAGCGCCACGCCGAGATGGGCGGGCACGGCGGCGGCATCCATCGGCCGGGCGAGGTGGTAGCCCTGCCCGTAGTCGCACCCGAGCCGGCGCAAAATCTCGAGCTGCTCCTGCGTCTCGATGCCCTCGGCGATCGTGTCGAGACCGAGCGCACGTGACATCGTGACGATTGCCGTGACCACCGCGATGTCGGCCGCGTCGAGCTCCGAGACGAACCGGCGGTCGAGCTTGAGCGTGTCGACGGGGAGGCGGCGCAGGTATCCGAGCGCCGAGTAGCCGGTCCCGAAGTCGTCGATCGCGATCCTGATCCCCGCCGCGTGCAGCGTCTCGAGCGGCCGCAGGCAGGCGTCGGAGTCGTCGACGAAGAGCGACTCGGTGAGCTCCAGCATGAGGCGTTCGGGCGGAAGCCCCGTGCGTCGAAGCGTGTCGTTCACATCCGTGACGATGGTTGCGTTGTCGAGCTGCTCGACCGACACGTTCACGCACACGCCGACGTCCAGGCCGTCCCGGTTCCAGGCGGCCGCCTGAGCGCACGCCGTGCGCAGCACCCACCGGCCGAGCATCGGCATGAGTCCCGAGGTCTCGGCGATGGGGATGAACACGCCCGGCGGAACGTTCCCGCGCGTCGGATGGCTCCAGCGCGCGAGCGCCTCGACGTACGGCACCCCGTCGTGCGCGAGATCGACGATCGGCTGATAGGCGAGCGCCAGCTCGCCCCCGCGCGCGAGCGCATCGCGCAGCTCGCGGCCGAGCGCGACGCGGTCGAGCATCGCGGTGCGCAGCTCGTTCTCGAACAGGCGCACCCCGCCGCCGCTGGCCTTGGCTGCGTACATCGCCGAATCGGCATCCCGGAGCAGATCGACGGCGATCCGATCGGGATCGGTCGCCTGGTCGTCGTCGCTTCCCTCCCACGCCGCGATGCCGAGGCTCGCGTCCAGGTGGATGGGACGGCCGGCGACCGTGTACGGCTGCCCGATTGCGGCCAGGAGCCGCTCGGCCAGGCCCGATGCGTCATGGCGGCCGTCGATGACCGCGAACTCGTCACCGCTGAGGCGGGCGATGTGCAGCCCGCGCGCGGTGCCCTGGAGGCGCATCGCGATCGCGATGAGCAGGGCGTCGCCTTCCGGGTGCCCGAGGGTGTCGTTCACATCCTTGAAGCGGTCGATGTCGATCAGGTGCACGCGCACGGCCGCGTCGCTCGCGACGCTCGCGGCCAGCCGCCGCAGCAGGCCGACGCGGTTCAGAAGCCCCGTCAGATCGTCGTGCTCGGCATCGAAGGCGACGCGGCTCAGGAGCTGGCCGTTCTCGCCGAGCGTGATCCACTGCCGGACGACGAGGAGGCCGGCGATGACGAGCAGCACCGTCAGCTCCGGTCCACGCATGCGCTCCTGTGCGACCACCAGCCCGACGGCGGTCCCAAGCGCGGCGCCGACGGGCAGGTACATCACGAGCTGCAGGCGCCGGCCCGCCGCGTGGCGCTCGCGCACGCGGCCCGCGTACGAGCCGGCGGCGAGGGCCGCCAGCGCCAGGAGCGCGTACGAGAGCGCCCAGCCCACGTCGATCAGCGTGTCGTTTCGGCCCGAGAGCCGGTCGAGGGCGTACGAGACGAAGCGCACGTCCGTCAGCGTCCGTACGGCGGCGCTCGCAAGCAGGAGGCCGAGCATGAGCCGGCCGCCGGTCGAGCGCCAGGTGATGACTGCGATCGACAGGAGCACCACCACGTCGGCGACCGGCAGGGCGAGGGTCGCAAGGAGCGAGGCGGCGCCGTGATGGGTGCTGCGCAGCGCCGGGTCGATGGCCGGCTCCCACACGACGAAGAGGAACGAGGTGGCGACCAGGAGGCCGTCCACGAGCAGCCGCAGCTTCGCGCCCTTCGACGCCGGGGCCACCGGCAGCGTCAGCATCGCGGCGAGGATCAGCGCCGAGCCGAGCACCATCGCGCCACCCGACACCGGGCTCAGGCCCGAGCCGGCGGCCGACCGCGACTCGACGGCGAGCCAGGTCGCAACCCCCGCCATCCACGCGGTGCCGCTCCAGCCGAGCAGCATCAGGCTGCGCCGCAGCTCGGGCGCGCGGGCGGCGCGGAAGAATCCGGCGGCCGCGAGCACCGAGCTCGCGAACATGACCGCGTCGCTCACGGGCAGTCCCATCAGGTGTGCCGCGACAGTGACCGCCACGGCCAGCGTCACGGCAGCCGCGGCCCATGGGCTCGGCGTTTGGCGAATAACCGTTCGTGGGGTTGCTGGGGGTGTGGGCATGCGTCCTCGGTCGCGAGCGCGATGCCGTACCGGGTTCGATCCGCCGGCACGCTCACTCCGGTGTTCGGCCGCTTCCGGGCGCGCATTCGCTCGGCCGTGACTTCTCACCGCCTACGGGGAGCCAAAAGGCGACAGGGCTACCGCGAAGCGGTGAGCCGCGCCTGCCCGGAATCAGCCGCCGAGGGCATGGGCGGCCGTGAGGAGCTCGTCGATGTCGGGCACGTCGTCGTCGCCGTAGCGCCAGGCGGCCGCGATCACGCCGTCACCGGCGACGAGGAAGCAGCTGCGCACCGGCGTGTCCTCGAGGCCGTCCAGGGTCTGCGCGACGCCGAATGCTCGCACGGCCTGTCCCGACCAGTCCGACAGCAGCGGATAGGTCAGCCACTGCTGCTCGGCGTAGCGCTTGTGCGAGTACGGGCTGTCCCGCGAGACGGCGAAGATGCGCACACCGGCCTCGGCGAACTCCTCGCTCCTGTCACGCAGGAGCCGCAGCTGGCTGCGTCAGGTCCCGGTCCAGTCGTACAGATAGAACGAGAGCAGGAAGGGGCCGTCGGCGGCCAGCGAGGCGAGGTCGACCGGCTGCACCTCCTGGTCGAACACGATGGCCTGCGGCACGCGATCCCCTACCTGCATCGGCAGAGGCTAGATGATTGATTCCACGTTCCCGCGCGCCTGGACGTCTGGCAGCTCGCCGAGGCCGTCGAGGGGCTCGAGCTCGCGCATCGCCGGGATCAGGATGAGCGCCGAGAGCGAGCAGCCGAGGGCCGCGAGCAGGTAGACGCCGCGAACGCCGAGCACGTGGATCAGGAAGCCGGCCAGCGGGAACGAGAGCGCGAACGCGGCCAGGACCGCAGCTTCGGTCGCGGCCGTCGCACGCGAGCGCACCGCGTCGGGGGTGCGCCGCTGCAGGATGCCCTGCTCCGAGACCGTGACCGCGCCCTCCGCCATGCCCGCGGTCACCATCCCGGCCAGCGCGACCGCGAACAAGGGCGCAAACGCGACCACGGCGAATCCGATCCCGATCACGGCGCACCCTCCGATCATCGTCGCCCGCTCGCGCGTCGCCGCGAGCCGGCGGCCCAGGAACGAGCCGCCGATCGCGCCGCCGCCCCAGCACGCGGCCAGGAAGCCGTAGCCGACGGCGCCCGCCCCGAACGACCGCGCCAGCGGCAGCTCGGCCACGATGATGGGGCCGAGCAGGAAGAGCAGCACGATCCAGGCCAGCGTGATCAGCCGCAGCACCGGGTCGGCGACGACGAGCCGGACGCCGGCGCGCAGGCCGCGGTGCTCGTCTGCGCCGGTGCGGTCGGGGTCGGCGAACGTGCCGCTGACGCCCGCGATCGTCGCCGCCGACCCGGCGAAGCAGACGGCGCTCGCGGCGAAGACGACGCTCGGCTCGAGCAGGCCCGAGATGGCCCCGCCGAGCATCGGCCCGAGCAGCGCCCCGGCGTTGCGGCCGATCGAGATGGTGCTGTTCGCCCAGGCGACGTCCGCGGGCTCGACCAGGTTCGGCACGGCCGCCGTCGAGGCCGAGAAGAAGGGTGACTGCGCGACCGCCCCCGCCAGCGCAAGCGCGATCAGCGCCAGCGGGCGATGGGTGAACGCGACCGTGACGCCCGCCACCGCGGCGGCGCACAGCTCGGAGGCGATCATCACCCGGCGCCGGTCGAGGCGGTCGCCGAGCGAGCCCAGGAGCGGTGTCGCGATGCCCGACGCGCCGATCGTGACGAACAGGGCCGCCGACATCCAGACGGTCGAGTGGGTGCTCGCGTAGATCGCGACCATGAGTGCGATCCAGACCGCCTCCGACCCGGTCACGGAGATGACGCGGGCGGCGGCAAGACGGCGGATGGCGATGCGGGGTGGAGTGGGCATGGAACCTGTCTGCGGGACGGTTGACGGGGGGCGGAGGGCGCGCGCGGCGCCGCGCGCGCGTCAGATGCAGAGGTTCGATGCCACGGGCGGAGCTTACCCCTCGCCGGGCTGGTGCGCCAGCAGCCGGCGCCGCAGCGGGTCGTCGCTCAGGATGTCGCCCATCGCCGGGATGCACACCGACATCACTGCGACCCCGGCGCTGAACGAGATCAGCGCCGCGGCGCGGGTGCCGGTGCCGCCGAGCGCCGAGAACACGAACCCGCGGGTGAAGGCCTCGACCTCGGGGACCGTGAACACGGCGGCGAGCGCGCCGACCATCCCAGCGGTGGCGACGCGCGCGTTCCCGGCCGTCGCGGTGACGGCCGCGGCGACGAGCAGGACGGTTACGACGGCGTAGGCGGCGGCGAGCACGATCACGAGGGCCGACGGGCTCCCGTAGAGGAGGATGCCGATCCAGCCCGCGAGCCAGGCGGCCACGGCCACGGGGAGCAGGATCGCGGCCAGCGCCCGCTGTGCGGCGCGGCTCGCGTAGAGCGCGGCCGCGCCGGCGGCGGCGATGATCGCGGCCGCCACGGCGATCCATGGCCCGAGCGACGGTGCCGTCTCGTACCACTCCCATCCGAAGACGCGGCTGCGGCGGCCGTCGACGAGCAGCGGGATCGACCACGACGCAACCCGGCGCGCCGTCGTGCCGCCGTCGCGGACGACGGGCTCGGGTCGCAGGCGGTTCTCGTGCCACGAGTAGGTGTGGCCGCCGCTGACCCGCCGCCACACCGGTGCGCGCGCCGACTTGACCGCATCGCTCGCCGAGATCACGCGGCTGTTCCAGGCTGTCGGAGAGGCGGCGTTGGCGTCGACCCCGGCCGGTGTGAAGCGCAGGAACGGCTCGCCGAGCAGCCCGAGCACGACGACGACCGTGCGGCCGGTGACGGTGAGCTGCATCTTGAGGTCGCCGCCGAGCACCTGCGGCCGCACCGACGCCGCGGCCGGCGACACACCGGCGATCCGGGCCTCGAAGTCGGTCGCGATCCGCCCGCCGGTATGCGCCCACGCCGTCGCGGGCGTGAGGGCCATGACGGCGACGGCCACGAGCGCCGAGCGCCGCAGACGTCGGGCGAGCAGGGAGAGGGGGCCGGAGTGACCCACGATCGTCGAGGCACTTGTACCACGATCGCCATGCGCCGGATGGTGCCTCAGCATCCGCTAGCCTCCGGCACATGCCCGGCCAGTCGGAACGGCCCCCGCGCAGGCGCCCGCCGGGCCGCAGGGTGGCGCTCGAGGCCGCCGGCATCGCGGTCGTCGTCGCTGCCATCGCGCTCGGCGTGCTGACGCTCGTCACGCCGTCGTCGTCGAACGCCTCTGCGGGCACCTCTTCCGGTGGAGCCTCGCAGCCGGGGCTGCGCTGGACGCTGCACACCCCTGCGCCTGCGTTCGACCTCCCCGACCAGTCCGGCGCTCGCACGACGGTCGCGTCGCTCCGTGGCCACGTCGTCCTGCTCACCTTCCTCGACTCCCGCTGCACGAACCTGTGCCCGATCGAGGGCGCACAGCTCGCAGCCGTACAGCGGCGCCTGCCGGCGTCGGAGCGACCGGAGCTCGTCGTCGTGAGCGTGAATCCGGCCGACACCCGGGCATCGGTGGCGCGGTTCGTCCACGAGGCCGGCTGGACGTCGCCCTGGCGGTGGCTGCTCGGCTCGCGCAGCACCCTGGCGCCGGTCTGGCGGGCGTACCACATCGGCGTGCGCCTGAGCCACGGCCAGGCGGTGCAGACGGGCAAGACCACGATCCGCCTCCAGGGCAGCGTGGTGCACACGATCGCCCTCTACGTGATCGACCGGCAGGGGCGCGAGCGCTACGGCTACCTGCCGCCGTTTCGGCCCGCCGGAGTCGCGGCGGCCGTCGCCGCCGTCGGCCGCTCTTCCTAGGCCGCCGGGCGGTCCGCCGCGGGCTCCTCGGCGAGCAGGCGCATGAGCGCGAACGCGATCACCGTCAGGAGCACCAGGTTCGACTCGATCGCCATCGCGACGCCGGCGATCTGCTGGTCGGCGAGCGCGCTGATCCCGCCCAGCTTCGGGGTGTGGACGTAGAAGCTGTAGAGCGGGTGGTTCGCGAGATAGACGAAGAGGTCGAGCGGGCTGATGGCGAGGAAGGCCAGCGCGAGATAGGAGATCTTGCCGATCGGGGTCAGGTAGCCCGGCACGATCTCGGGCCACCAGAACGCGAGCCCCGAGATCAGGAAGGCCAGGTGCTCGACCCCGAGCAGCCCCTGGTTCCGGAGCGCGTAGTCATAGACGGCCGGGATGTGGGTCACGTACCAGGTCACGAGCCAGAGGCCCAGCGCGAACGGCGGGTTGGCGAGCACGGCCACCCACCGCTGCCGGGCCAGGCCCTGCGTCATCGCGGCTGACAGCCCGAGCAGGAAGAGCGGCGGCGCCCAGTCGCCGAGCATGACGTTCTGCAGCAGGTGGAAGCTCAGCATCGAGTGCAGCGCCAGGTGCTCGATCGGCGAGAAGAGCGCGAGCGCCGTGATGGCCAGCCCGCCCGTGAACGCCAGCCGCCGCCGCCACGACACGGGCCGCCCGCGGCGCTCGTAGGCGCGCACGACGACGACATAGTCGGCGGCGACGATCAGGAGGCCGATCAGCCACTCCGGGTCGAACACCAACTGCCAGGGGTTGACCACGGTGACGGTCGATCATAGCGATCTTAGGGATCCCGACTACCGTTCGCGGATGCGCTTCAGGTGGTGCGCCGGTGGCCTTCTCGCCCTCGCCCTGACGGTGGCTTCGTGGGGTGTCGCGGCGCCGGCTGCGCGGGCCGACGGCGACCCGGCGAGCGACGTGCTCCTGTTCCAGAACGCCTTCTTCCCGTACGCCGCGCCGTCGAACGCGGCGAAGGGGCAGCTGCTCGGCGCGGTCGCGGCGGCCAAGCGGTCGGGGTACATCGTCCGCGTGGCCGTGATCCAGGCCAGGCACGACCTGGGCGCCGACCCCGAGCTCTACGCCCAGCCCCAGCTGTACGCCCGCTTCCTCGATGCCGAGCTGCGCTCGGCCCAGTATCTGGGAGCGCTCGTCGTTGTCATGCCGCAGGGATTCGGCGTCGCGGCGGGCGGCACCCTGAGCGATCACGGCAAGAGGTACACGCCGCGGCCGCTCGGCCCGCTCCTGCGCGCGGTGAGGGGCCTGGCAGCGCCCCAGAGCACCGACCCCGACACGC
>DASXZF010000300.1:0-7836 GCA_036502065.1 Gaiellales bacterium | reverse complement strand
GGCCGGTCTCGTGCGTGATCCCGCGCGAGAGCACGAGGTTGGGGTAGCGCATGCGGCCGCGCAGCTTGTGCACGAACGCGTTCTGGCCGCCCTCGGCGTACTCCTCGATCTCGTATTCGGCGGCCAGGCCCTGGCAGTGGGCGAAGCGGCCGATCGTGCAGTCGTCGGCCTTGACCAGGAAGCGCAGGCCACCGACGGGATCGGGCGTCTTCGACCCCTTCTTCGTGCTGCGATCGGAGCCGTTGATCGCCGTCATCACCTGGCGGCTGAGCTGCTGGGCGTCCTGCTCGGCCTTCTGCCCCGTCTGCTCGGCCTGCTGGGCGTCCTGGTTGGCGTCGTCGACGGCCTGGTCGGCCTGCTGCTCGCCGCTCTGCACCTGCTGCTGGAAGCTCATGGCCACTCTCCCAGCAGGTTGCCCATGCGCTCGCGCTCGGCCAGGAGGTCGCGGCGGAGACGGTCCACGACCTGCTCGTACATCCGCTCGTGGGCCGCGTCCTCGGCGCCGCGTGCGGCGGCTGCCGCGGCGCGCTCGGCGGCCGCTGCGGGGGCGCCGATGGCCGACCGAGACGGGAGGTGAGGCAGGTGCGGGACGTGCGGCATGTGGCCGTCGGCACTGGCGAGGGCGTGCCGGGCCTCGCCCTCGAGCCGGTGCGCGGCGCCCGCCGCCTCCTTCTCGAAGCTCACGATCGCGCGGCCCGCGCGTGAGATCTCGAGGGGCACCTCGGCCGCCGCCGCGAGGGCCGCCGCCTTCGCCGCCTCCGCGGCCTTCGGGATCTGCGAGAGCTCGCGCCGCGCCTCACCCGGGAGCTTGCCCAGATCGCGCTTCGCCGTCTGCTCGGCGTGCTCGAGCGCCGCCTCGGCCCGGCGCACGATCGGCCGGTCGAGCACCTGCTTCTCGACCTTGCGGCCCAGGGCGAGCAGCTCTTTCTCGGGATCCTTCAGCACCTTCTCGAGCCCGCGCTCGGCCTGCTCGGCGCGCTTCTCGAACGACCGGACGCTCTTGATGCCGCGTTCGGCATCGTGGACGAGGCCCTCGGCCGCGCGCACGAGCGGCTGGCGGCGGATGAACTTGCCGACGTCGCGAAGCGCCGTTCGCTCGGCGTGCACCAGGCCGCGCTCCAGCCCGTGCTCGAGCCGACCCGGCAGCTTCTCGGCCGCGCGCTCGAGGTGGCGGCCCTCGCGCTCGAAGCGATGCACCTCGCCGACGGCGCGGCGCTCGAGGTGGTGGGCCTCACCCTCGGCGCGCTTGCGCAGCGAGTGGTACTCGTGCTCGGCCCGGTCCTTCCACTCGCCGGCGTCCTTCTTCAGCTTCGACCACTCGCCCTTGGCGGCGCCGACAACACGCTCGCCCAGGTGGGCGAGCTCCTTCACCCGGTCGGTATTGCGGTAGAGCTCGACCGCCTCGACCCCGGTGTGCGCAGCCTGGACACCGCTGGGCCGACGGCCCTTCTCGTCCTCGTGCTTGTGCGTCACCTGCGCCTGCTGCTCGGTCTGGTGGATGTGCTGCACGCGCACGATCGGGCGCTCGTGCACGACGACGACGTCGCGTCTGCGCACGGCCGCCCGGGGCAGGTCGCCGACGCGTCCGCCGGCCGACTCGAGCCGGCCCGGATCGGGCTCGGCGGCGCCCGGCGCGCCACCGGACTCGGGCTCGGAGGGCGCCGGCGCGGTCAGCGGCGGCGCCACCGCCGAGACGGGCGGCTCGGAAGCCGGTGCCGCGGCGGGCTCGGGCGGCGGCGTGCGCGAGAGCCGGAAGCGCGGCCCAACCTCCTCGACGCGGCTCTGCGCCGTCGGCGTGCGCTTCCACGTCGGATGCGCCGCCGGTGCCGGCGCGGGCTCGTCGGCCTCGCCCCCGAGGAAGGCAGGCCGGTCGTAGTCGGCGCCGGCCCCGCCCGCAAAGGGCGTGCCGTCGGCGACGCCGTCGCCGAACATCCACCGGGTGGCGAAGTCGCTCAGGCCCGACTGGTTCGGCTCGGCGGCCGCAGCGGGCGGTGCGAAGGCATGCCGCGGCGCGAGCCGGCGCGACGCCTCGAGCCGCTTGGGCCGGCGCCGCTCGGCGAGCTGGGCGGCGATCCGCCGCGGCCGCGCCGGGTGGGCGCGCCTACTGCGCAGGCTCGACCCGAGCCAGGCGATCGGGCGTGCGGGCACGGCTCAGCCCTCCCCCGCGCGTTCCCACTCGAACGCCTGCGCCAGCTCCAGAAACCGGCGCCGGTCGCGGTGCTCGAGGTCGAGGATGGTGTCGAGCTGCCAGTGGAAATGGCCTGCGAGCTGGGCCGTCTCCGAGACCAACGTGTCGGGAGACGGCCGCATCATTCCCCCGATGAGGCGTCCTCGATCTCGCTCAGATCCACCTCGAACTCGATCCCGCACGACGGGCAGTCGACTCGCCCCACCATGTCGCCGCCGGTGTTGATGCGCTCGTACAGCCGCTGCAGGTGGTCGAAGTCGGCGGCGTAGAGCCCCTCGATCAGCGCCGGGGTGATCTGGGTGACGTCGCCGATCCGGGTCACGACGCGCGCCAGCAGGAGCACGGTCAGATACGCGTCGTTCTCGCGCACCGCCGGGTCGCGCAGAGGCTCGAGCTCGTCGCGGGCGGTGGCGAGGCGCATCACGCCCTGGCGATGGACGGTGCCGGCCGCGTCGACGTGCCCGCGCGGAAGCGAGAACGCGAACTCGGTGCGAAGCGTGGTCGGTGCGACGGTCGCCATCACATGCGCTCCAGGCCCTCGTGGCAGATATGGATCTCCTCGACGGCCACCTCGTTCCCCGAGGCGTTCAGGGCCGAGCCGGTGTACTTGACGGGCCAGCCCTGGTCGAACTTCCAGGTGGCGATCGTCTTGCCGCTGTAGTCGATCAGGGCGATGTTGCCGTCGACGCGAGCGTTGTCGGGCCCCTCCTGGATGACGGTCTGGCGCCACTTCCACACGTCCAGGCTCTCGTCCACGCCGCGCTTGAGGACGATGTGCGACCAGATGGTCGCGCCCGGCACGCGCCGGATCGTCGGCCGGCCGTTGTCGTCGACCGAGTGCTGCTCGATGACCGTGGTCTCGGAATCGAGGCCGGTGCACTCGCGGAACATGCCCACGCCCTCATGTCCGCCCAGGTCGAGGCGGAAATGTGACGCGGGTCGTGGCTGCTTGCTTGGCATTGCGCTGCTCCCTTCCTAACGGCGGCTTACGAGATCTCCGACGCGCCGGCCGTGTACTGGCTGATGCGGAAGATGACGAACTCGGCGGGCTTGACCGGCGAGATGCCGATCTCCATCACGACCTGCCCCGCGTCGATGACGTCGGGCGGGTTGGTCTCGCCGTCGCACTTGACGTAGAACGCCTCGTCGGGCGTCGCGCCGAACAGGGCGCCCTCGCGCCATGTGCGGGTGAGGAAGCTCGACACCGAGATGCGCAGGCGGATCCACAGGCGCTCGTCATTCGGCTCGAAGACCGCCCACTGGGTGCCCTCCATGACCGACTCCGAGATGTAGTTGAAGAGCCGGCGCACGTTCAGGTAGCGCCACTCGGGGTCGCTCGAGAGCGTGCGCGCGCCCCACACGCGGATGCCGCGGCCCGGGAACGAGCGGATGCAGTTGATGCCGCGCTGGTTCAGGCCGCCCTGCTCCTCGTGCGTGATCTGGAAGGCGAGCCCGTTCACGCCGAGCACGACCTCGTTCGCCGGCGCTTTGTGCACGCCGCGGGTGTTGTCGGTGCGCGCCCAGACGCCCGCCAAATGGCCCGATGGCGGCACCATGATCGGCCGCCGCGTGAGCGGGTCCATCACCTCGAGCCACGGGTAGTAGAGGGTGGCGAACTTCGAGTCGTATCCGGCGGTGTTCATCCGCCACTCGAGCACGTCCTGCGGCAGCAGGTCGGGCGGCGGGTCGAGGATCGCGATCCGGTCCTTCGCGCCCTCGGCGTGGGCGAGCATCTTGCCCTGGATGTCGCGGAACATCGTGTCGTCGCCCGACTGGGCGATCGTGACGAGATCGGGGATGCAGAGCATCGTGATCTCGTCCACGGCGGCCAGGCCGCCGAGGCCGCGGCGGTGGGCGACGTCGCCCTCGAACTCGCCCGGGCCGACGGCGACCGGCTCGGCGGCCGGCACGCTCAGCGTGTAGGTGCCCTCGCGCGGCGCGGCGTCGGCAGCGCTTCCGACCTCCTCGAGCGTGACGAGCTGCGAGCCGGCGTTCACCTTCGTGGCGACGTTCGAGCGGCCCTTCTTGAGCGACAGGCCGTCGAACTCCTCGTGCTGGGGGCCGGCGCTGATGACCACGCGGTAGGTGGCCTGGTCGGCCTTGCCCTCCTCGCCGTCGCCCGCGAGCGGCTCCGGCGTGATCGCGATCGTGACCTGGTCGGTGACGCCCTCGCGCGCCGTGGCGCGGTAGAGCTCGCCGTCGCCCGTGGCCGCCGGCAGGGCGGCCTGGGCCTGCTGCGCGCCCTCGGCGGCGCCGACGCGCACGATCCAGCACACGCCGCCGCCGTTCTGGAAGAAGCCGTAGACGGAGTGGGCGAGGTAGGCGCCGGACATGAACGGGCCGTTCTCGGGCTCGTTCGGGTCGCCATAGAGCTTGGCGAACTGGGTCCAGTTCGAGATCCGCATCGGCTTGTTCACAGGCCCGCCCGGGGCGAGGCCGACGAACGCGGCGACGGATGTCCCGACGCCCTCGATGGGCTTGGACTGGGCGGGGATCTCCTCGACGTAGACGCCGGGAGTCAGGTAGCTCGGCATGTCGCTGTCACCTTCCTTCGTTCACGCGCAGCTCGTTCAACAGGGCTCGGGACGGGGACACCGCGACGCGCCGCGGCTCGGCGCTCGACCCGTCCAGGATCTCCATCTCGCCCTCGTCGCGCGGCCACAGGATCACCTTGGTGCCGGGCGCCGCCTCGAGCGCCTGGCGCCCGATCTGCATGGCGAAGTGCGAGTTGCGGTCGAGCAGCAGGACGTCGGGCCTGATCCGGCGCACCCGCTCGACGATGTCGGGGGCAGGGCCGTTGCCGACGACGACGTCCACGCCGCCGCCGGTCAGCACGTCCGTCATCCCCACCAGGGCAACCGGCTCGAGGTTCGCGAGCAGGACGCACGGGGGGCGATTGCGATCGTCGGCCACAGGCGGGCAGTGTGGCCGGGCCGGCCGGGCGCCACCAGGGGATCTGGGGCAGCGCTTCGCGCATGCCCGCCTGCCCGGTCGGGCAGCTCCTGATCAGGCGAGCTTCACGTCGACCGGGTCGCCCGGGACGTCGACCGTCGCCTCGGCCTCGGCACCCGACGTGCCGCGCACCTGCAGCCGGTGCCGGCCGGCGCGCACCGTTGCGAGCGTGAAGCGCCCGTCGGGGCCGACCACGGCGAAGCCGCCCAGCTCCGGCAGCACCACCCATGCGCCCGCGGCGGGCTCGCCGCCGGCCTCGCGCACCGAGCCCGAGATGCGGTGGAGCTCCTCGATGCCCGCCGCCGGGCGGCCGCGGATGCCCATCCTGACGGTCTGCGTGCGCACCGGCGGCGCCTGCTCGACGGCCCGGCCCGGCCGGCACCAGACGCCGACGCCCAGATCGATCGAGGCCTTGGGCACACCGCCGAGCCCGGCCCAGAAGGCGGCCCCGAGACCGTCGCCCGGCGGCTGCGCGACCCGGGTCACGAGCTCGTGGTCGTAGGCCCAGTCCTCGGCGAGCGCGCCCACCCTGACGTCGTCGGGCAGGGCGGGATGCGCGTAGGCGACCGCGAGCGCTGCCGAGAGCAGACCGTGCTCCTGCTCGGGCGTGTCCGCCCACGCGGTGATCACGTAGGAGACGTCGATGCGCACGGGCGGCGGGCGCTCGACCGTGCGGCCGTCGACGCGGGCCTCGTCCCACTCGACCCGGCGCTCGGCCTGCGACTCCTTGACGTCGTACAGGTACAGGCTGATCGAGGGCGCCGTGAGCGTCTCCGCCCACGCGGGCGTGGGCGCGGCGAACGACACGCCGGCGCCGTCGGCGCCCCACTCGGCGAGCTCGCGCACGAAGAGCGCCCGGATCGCCTGGTCGAGGTCGCCGAGCACGGTGTGCAGTCCACCCGTGGTCGCCATGGCATGCACGGCCGACACCGTACCGGACCGCCGAGATGTGCAAACGGGCGGTCAATCGGGCGGCCGCGGTGCACGGTCGGGCGGTCGGTCTAGCGGGTCTGCCCGCGCGCGGCGATCGGCCACACGGTCTCGACCACCCCGTCCCGGACGCCGACCAGCTCGTTGGCGAGGTTCACCGCGGTGCAGACGTGGTAGGGGGTGAACTGCAGCTTCTGGCCGACCTCGACCGAGGCTCCCGGGCCGAGCCGCACCATCCCGTGCTCCTCCGTCGTGCGCATCACGGCGGCGTCGAGGTCAACGGCCACCGCGATCTCGTCACCGCCCGCGCCGGGCACGCCGCCGCGATCGCCGCTGAAGGTCTTCGACCCGGCATCGACGGTCGTCCAGCCCGCACGGCGCGTGCTGATGACGGTCGCAAGCACCGAGAGCGCGACATCGGCGGGCGTGGCCGACCCGTAGCCCACCTGCATCGCGTCGTAGAAGACGTAGGTGCCCGCCCGCACCTCGGTCACTCCCGGCACCTCGGCAACGCCCGGGCCGGTGACCGAGCCGCCGGCGGTGACGTTGGCGACCGGGAGGCCGTCGGCCGCAAGGCGCTCGGCCAGGTCGACCAGGATCCGGCCCTCCTCGTGCCCCGCCTCGATGTTGGTCATGGCCGCGACGCGCTCGTCGGGCTTGCCCCGGTGAGTGGTGATGCCGTCGAGCTCGATCGCGGGCAGCGCGGCGATGACGCGGGCGAAGGCGACCAGCGACGCGTAGTCAGCGGGGGCGACGCCGACCCGGTGCAGGCCGGTGTCGATCTCGATCTGCACCCTGATCTCGACGCCCTCGGCGACGGCCGCGGCCGAGAGCCCTCTGACCTGATGGTCGCTGTCGACGTTCACGGTGAGGCGGGCGGTGCGGGCGAGCCGGGCCAGGCGCGCCCACTTCTCGGCCCCGACGGTTGGGTAGGCGATGACGATGTCGTCGCAGCCCGACGCGGCGAACACCTCGGCCTCGGACGGCTTGGCCGATGCGATGCCGCAGGCGCCGGCGTCGAGCTGCATCCGCGCGATCGCGGGCGTCTTGTGCGTCTTTATGTGGGGGCGCAGGCGGACGCCGTTGCGGTCGGCCATCGCCTGCCAGGCAGCGATGTTGCGCTCCATCCGGCGCAGGTCGATCACGAGCGACGGCGTCGGGACGTCGGCGAGCGGCATGCCCGGCGCCGGCCCCCAGGTCTCGGTCATCGTGCCTCCTCGAGCGGTCGCAGCCAGTCTCTCAGAAATCTGCCAGCAGCCTTCCGGGCGGCGGGCGCAGGTTTGCCGATGCCCGCTCCCGGGCAGGTCCGCAGAGCGTTTACCAACCGAACGAAGGGGGACTCGTTGTCCACCACCGCCTGGATCATCGTCATCATCGTCATCGCCGTCGTCGTCGCATTCGCCCTGGCCTGGATCGGACGCCGGCGCCGTTTGGAGCAGCGCCGCGACGAGGCTGTAGCCCACCGCGGCGAAGCGCAGGAGCGCGCCCGCCGGGCGGAGCGCGCCGATGCCGCAGCGGCCGAGCTCACGGCCGTGGCCGAGCGCGAGCGCGTCGCCGCCCGCGAGTCGGTGCAGCACGCCCGCAGCGTCGACCCGGACGTGGACGATCGCGAGGAAGAAGCCTCATAGGCGATCCGCTGCCCTACGACGATCAGGGTCGCGTCGACGTCGGCGGCGTGGAGGGCTGGAAGTACCTGCCCTTCACGCCCACCGACGACGGCGCGATCACGGTGCGCGCAGAGGGGCCGGACGGCGAGGACATCGCCT
>DASXZF010000299.1:0-5216 GCA_036502065.1 Gaiellales bacterium | reverse complement strand
TGTACCTGATGGCCGACGCCGACACCGCCGAGCTGGCCGAGGCGGCCGTCTCGGCCGGCGCCGGGCTGCTCGAGATCGGCATCCCCTACTCCGACCCGCTCGCCGACGGGCCGACGGTCCAGCGCGCCGGACAGCGCTCGCTCGCCGCCGGGATGACGACGCGGGGCGCGCTCGAGGTGATGCGCGCCGTCCGCGCCCGGGTGGACGTGCCGCTCGTGCCGATGACCTACGCGGCGCCGGTGATGGCCTACGGCGAGCGCGCGTTCTGCGCCGACGCCGCCGCGGCGGGCGCGAACGGCCTGATCGTGCCCGACGTGCCCGCCGACGAGGCGGCCGAGCTCGAGGCCGGCTGCCGCGCGAGCGGCCTCGACCTGGTGCCGCTGCTCGCACCGACCTCGACCGACGATCGCATCGCGCTCGCGTGCGCCCATGCCGGCGGGTTCGTGTACCTGGTCTCGGTCGCCGGGATCACGGGCGCCCGGGCGCAGCTCTCCGACCGCGTCGCCGGCCTGGCCGCGCGTGTGCGCGCCCACACCGACCTGCCCCTGCTCGTCGGCTTCGGCATCTCGGCGCCGGAGCACGCGGTCGCCGCCCTCGCCGCCGGGGCAGACGGGGTGATCATCGGCTCGAAGGCGATCGAGGTGGCCGAGGCGGGCGGGCCGGAGGCGCTGGCAGGGTTCGTGGCCTCGATCGTCGCGGCCGTCGCCACGCCGACCGCCTCCTGACGCCGTCTACACGCGGGTCGTGGCGACGACCGCGCCGACCCGGCGGTCGGTCGGGCCGGCGAGCAGCGCGACGACGTGCTCGCGCATCCACGGCGAGCCGACCTCCTCCATCATCCGGGCGGCGTCTTCGGGGGCTCGGAAGAGGAGGACGAGGTGCAGCTCGCGCTCGCCGGTCTGGACGACGTCCGCCTCGAGGCAGCCCGCTGCGAGGACGCGCGGCATCGCCTCGTCGCGCAGCCGGGCGATGAGGTCGGCGGGGACGGGGTCGGTGAAGGTGAGCCTGTTCACCACGGCGTGCACACGCGCAACGATACGCCGTCCCTCAGGGGTTGGAGACGGCCAATCGCCGCTCGCTACGCTTTGAACATGCACATCCTCGTGGTCGAGGACGATCGCCCGCTGGCGAGGATCCTGCGCAAGTCGATCGAGTCCAGCGGCCACACGGTCGACATCGTCGGTGACGGCGACGAGGGCCTGCGCATGGCCCGCACGAAGGCCCACGATGCGCTCGTGCTCGACCTCCAGCTGCCGCGGCTCTCGGGCATCGAGGTATGTAAGCGCCTGCGCGACGACGGTAACGCCGTGCCGATCATCATGCTGACCGCGCGCGGAGGGGTCGCCGACCGCATCGAAGGTCTCGACGTCGGCGCCGACGACTACCTGCCCAAGCCCTTCTCGCTCGCCGAGCTGCAGGCCCGCCTGCGCGCGCTTCACCGGCGCGGCAAGGTCGAGCCCGAGGTGCTGCACGCAGGCCCGCTCGAGCTCGACACGACCGCCCGCGAGCTGCGCGTGAACGGGACGTCGGTCGAGCTGACCGGCACCGAGCTGGCGCTGCTCGAGTACCTGATGCGAAACCCGGGTGTCGTCCTCTCGCGCGACCAGCTGCGCGAGCAGGTGTGGGGCGACGGGTTCGAGCCGGCCTCGAACGTCGTCGACATCTACGTCCACTACGTGCGCCGCAAGCTGAAGAAGGCGGGCGCGCTGAACGATCCGATCCGCACGGTGCGCGGGCTCGGCTACGCCTTCCGGCGCACCGACTAGCCGCAGATGTTCACGCGCGCACGGATCCGCCTGACGGCCTGGTACGTGGCGGCGCTTGCGCTCTTCCTGGTCGCGCTGGGCACGGCGGTCTACCAGCTCGAGGAGCATCAGCTGCGCACGAACGTCGACCACGGCCTGAGGGTGACGGCCGACCGCGTGCGCGAGAAGGCGCACACTGCGGGCTTCACCGTGGCGGAGGCGTCGACCTACGGCGCGTCGTACACCGTCTCGTGGAGCGACGGCACCCAGGCGCTCGCAAACGACGAGGCGTCCAACCGGACGTCGGTGCTGGCCGCGATCCAGCACGGCGACGACATGCGCACGGTCGAGCGGCACAAGATCACGACCCGGATCTACTCGGTGCGGCTGCTCGGCGGCGCCCGGCCGCTGGTGGTGCAGGTCGCGCGCTCGATGGAGCCCGAGGAGGACGCCCTGCACGGCCTGCTCGCGTTCATGCTGCTCGGCGTGGCGGGCAGCGTCGCGATCGCATCGATCGGCGGCTGGTTCCTGGCCGGCAAGTCGCTCGCCCCGGTCGCGGCCGCGTTCCACCGTCAGCAGACGTTCGTCGCCGACGCCTCGCACGAGCTGCGCACTCCGCTCGCCGTGATCAGGGCAAACGCCGAGTATCTGCAGCAGGAGCAGCCCGAGAGCGAGGAGGCGGCCGAGATCCTGGCCGAGACAGACCGCCTCGCGACCCTCGTCGATGCGCTGCTCGCCCTGGCGCGCGGCCAGGCCGGCGAGGCCGCCGACCGTCCGGTCGACCTCGGCGAGCTCGTGTCCGCATCCGCCCAGGCGATGCAGCCGCTCGCCCTCGGCCGCAAGATCGCCCTCGACGTCGCGACGACGCCGGGGCTCGAGGTGCGCGGCAACCCCGACCAACTGCGCCAGCTCGTCCTGATCCTGGTCGACAACGCCCTGCGCTACACGCCCGAGGGCGGCAGCGTGCACGTGGACGCGCGCCGCAACGACGGCGCCGCGGTCGTCGCCGTGAGCGACACCGGCATCGGCATCGACCGCGACGCGCTCGACCACGTCTTCGAGCGCTTCTACCGCGCCGATGAGGCCCGCACGCGGGCCGACGCCGGCGCGGGCCTCGGTCTCTCGATCGCCGAGCAGCTCGTGACCGGCCACGGCGGCCACATCTCGGCCGAGAGCGCGCCGGGCAGGGGCAGCACGTTCCGGGTGAGCCTCCCGCTCGGCCAGAACCACGGCGGCTGAGCCGCCGCCGGGCGACCGCGACGCTCAGTCGCGGGCCGGGGCCGTCTCGGCGGCGTGCGCCCGCGTCACCACGATGTCGCCGGACATGGACGTCGCACGCAGGTCGACGTCGGCGGGGCCGCTCGGCGCGCTGCCCGAGACGGGGAGCTCCGAGCGGACGTTTCCGGACGCCGAGGTCGCATCGACCCAGAGCGTCGAACCGGGCGCGATGGCGACCTCGATGTCGCCGGACATGCTGCGCATCTGAACCGCGCCGGAGGCGGCGCGCCGGATCCGCACATCGCCGGACATCGTGTTGACATCGGTCGCGTTCCCCGCCTCGAGCACGACCACGTCGCCCGACATCGTCTTCACGTCGGTCGCGTCGTGCATGTGTCCGAGCTCCACGTTGCCGCTCGCCGTCTTCACCTCGGTCGCACCGGCGGCATCGATCGAGACGTCGCCCGATGCCGTCCGCACCGACGCGGCCCCCAGCCGCCCCGTCACGACGACGTCGGCCGAGGCGGTGCCCGCGTCCAGGTCGAGGCCGTGCGGCCCGCGGATGCGGATCAGCACCTGGGCGTCGCCGAAGCCCGGCAGCAGGCGCTTGTGCCTGGGCACCTCGACGCGCAGCTCGTGCCCGCCCTCGGGCCGCTCGCGCAGCTTCTCGACGAGGCAGTCGACGGCCGCCCGTGACGCCGAAGAGCCGTTCAGCGGCTCCGCCTCGACGACGGTGTCGGCCGTGTCTTCCGTCGTGATCTCGCAGCGTCCGGCGGTGAGGCGCACCTGCAGCTGCAGGCCGTCAGGGGTGTGGTGGGTTGTCATCGCGGTTCTCCTCGACTCAGGCCCGGGCGAATCCGGACAGGTGGTGTGTGGGTCGCTGTCGCGCGGCCGGGGCGGGGACGACGTCGTCGACCGCCTGGGCGCGGGCGATGTCCTCGACCGCCGCGCGCTGCTCCTGCGCCGTCCGTGCGGGCACGAGCTTGGCGCACTCGGAGGCCGGAAGCCCCAGGTTGTGCATGGTGTTCATCGCTGCTCCTTTCATCCTTCGGCGTAGCCGCGCAGACGGTGTCCGACCCGGCGCTGCCCGACGGCCGCAGTCACGGCCCGTACGAGCCATGCATTCGTTGAGACGCCCTCGCGGGCGGCGGCAGACTCGGCGTCTGCCTTCAGCCGCTCGGGCAGGCGCAGGGTGATGCGGGCCGAGGCGTCGTCGTCGGGCGCCGGCGGGCTGGGTGACTCGGCGACGAACGTGAGCTCGACGTCGCGCCCGGACAGCCGCACGTCGATCCGCCCCGCGGCAAGCTGACGGCTCAGGTCCATCGCGGCCTCGGACAGGGCGTCGAGCAGCGCCAGGCGCATGGCCGAGTCGAGCGCCGCCGCCAGCCGCCCGGCGGCATCCGCCAGGGCCGGGCCACCGACGGCGGCCGCCGCCTCGAGGTCGGCCCTGACCGCATCCACGAACCGTGTTGTCTCCATGACGTCATTGTGACGTCACTTCTGCCGTCTGTCAAATGTCTGCCTGACGCAGGCGTTTTGCGCCGGTAGTCTCCGCCGGTGCCGCGCATCGCCAGCCACCTCGACGCCGGCTCGGACGAGTTCCGTGCGAACCGCGAGCACATGCGAGGGCTGGTGGCCGAGCTCGACCGCCATCTGGAGCGCGCCCGCGCCGGCGGCGGCGAGACCGCCGTCGAGCGCCACCGCGCCCGCGGCAAGCTGCTCGCCCGCGAGCGGATCGAGCGGCTGATCGACCCGGGCGCGGCGTTCCTCGAGCTCTCGCCGCTCGCAGCGCACGGTCTCTACGACGGCGAGGCGCCCGCGGCCGGCATCGTCACGGGCATCGGCCCGGTCGCCGGCCGTCCGTGCGTGGTGGTCGCAAACGACGCCACGGTCAAGGGCGGCAGCTACTTCCCGATGACCGTGAAGAAGCACCTGCGCGCCCAGGAGGTGGCGGCCCAGAACCACCTGCCCTGCCTCTATCTGGCCGACTCCGGCGGCGCCTTCCTGCCGCTCCAGGCCGAGGTCTTCCCCGACCGCGACCACTTCGGGCGCATCTTCTACAACCAGGCCCGCATGTCGGCCGCCGGCATCCCTCAGATCGCCGTCGTGATGGGCTCGTGCACCGCCGGCGGCGCCTACGTGCCGGCGATGGCCGACGAGACCGTGATCGTCCGGGGAACCGGGTCGATCTTCATCGGCGGGCCCGCGCTCGTGAAGGCGGCGACCGGCGAGGAGGTCTCGGTCGAGGAGCTC
>DASXZF010000298.1:0-5098 GCA_036502065.1 Gaiellales bacterium | reverse complement strand
AATGGCGCAACCCGAGAACATCGCCGGCGACCTGCGCGACGTGATCGGCCGGCTGATCCGGCGGCTGCGGGCCGAGCGGCGCGACCTGACGCTCGCGCAGGTGACGGTGCTCGGACGGCTCGACCGGCACGGCCCGTCAGGGATCAGCTCGATGGCCGCCGCCGAGCACGTGCGGCCGCAGTCGATGGCGAGCACGATCGCCACGCTCGAGGCCGAGGGCCTGGTCTCGCGCCGGCCCGACGCCGCCGACGGCCGCCGTGTGGTGATCGACATGACCGCTGCGGGGCGTGAGGTGCTCGCCGCCGACCGCCGCCGCCGCGAGGGCTGGCTGGCCGAGGCGATCCGCCGCGACTTCACGGCCGACGAGCGGCGCCTGCTGGCCGACGCCACGAAGCTCCTGGCGCGCCTGGCGGGCGACTGAGCGACCGCGCCGTATATCAGGTAGCCTGATGGTCTGAAGCCGCTCGTCCCCCCGTCCAATTGACATTCGCTCGAACGGCCAATTGGGTGGCCTCGCCGCATGAACGCGAACCTCGCACAGATCCTCGACTCCGCCGCTGAGGCGCATGGCGATCGCGTGGCGATGGTCGTCGAGGGCGGCGAGACGGCCACCTTCGCGGAATTCGCCCGGCGCGCCGGTGCGGTGGCGGCGTGGCTGGGCGAGTGCGGCGTCGTCCCCGGCGACCGCGTCGCCCTGCGGCTGCCCAACGGCCCCGGATACCTCGCGGCCTACTTCGGAGCGCTGCGCGCCGGTGCGATCGTCGTTCCGCTGAACCCGCTCCTGGCGCCGCCCGAGGTTGCCCACCGCGTCGAGGCCTCCGGCGCGCGCGTGGTGATCGGCGACGAGCCGCTGCCCGAGCCGTCCGGCTCCGCGGCGGCGATGGCAGAGCGCGCGCCCGGCGACGCCGCCGTGCTCCTGTACACGTCGGGGACCACCGGCGCCGCCAAGGGTGCCGTCCTCACCCACGCCGGGCTGCGCGACGCGGCCCGGAATGCCGCCTCGGTGCTCGCGTACGCCCCATCCGACGTGATCCTGGGCGCCGCCCCCTTCTCGCACGTCCTTGGCCAGTCGGCCGGCATGAACGCCGCCGTCCTCGCCGGCGCCCGCATCGCCGTGCCGGGCCGCTTCGACCCGCCCCGCGCCCTGGCCGAGATGGCGCGCACGGGCACGACCGTGCTGCTCGGCGTCCCGGCCATGTGCGTCGGCCTGACCGCCGCCGCACGCGAGTCGGTCGTGCGCCCGCCGCTGCGGATCGCCCACATCGGCGGCGCGCCGCTCCCGGCAGAGGTGGGCGCGGCGTTCGAAGCGTGCTTCGGCTGCCCGATCCACGAGGGCTACGGCCTGACGGAGCTCTCCGGGATGGCGGCGGCTCAGCCGGTGGGGCGGCTGCGGGTGACCGGCTCGGTCGGCGTTCCCGTCGGGGGCGTCGAGATGCGGCTGCGGGCCGCCGACGGCTCGATGTGTCCGCCCGAAGCGGTCGGCGAGGTGCAGTTCCGGGGCGGGACGGTGATCCCGGGCTACTGGCGCGACGACGCGGCGACTCGGGCGGCCATCGACCGCCACGGATGGCTCTCGACCGGCGACCTGGGTCGGGTCGACACAGCCGGCAACCTCTTCCTGGTCGACCGCACGAAGGAGGTGATCATCCGCGGCGGCTACAACGTGTATCCGCGCGAGGTCGAGGAGGCGCTGTACGCACATCCCGACGTGCGCGAGGCGGCGGTGATCGGTGTGCCGCACGAGACGCTCGGAGAGGAGGTGGCCGCATTCGTCGTGCTCGAGCCGGGCGCAACGCCGGACGCCGACGCGCTACGTGCGTTTGCGGCCGAGCGCGTCGCGGCCTACAAGTACCCCCGCCGGATCATGTATTGCGAGAGCCTTCCCAAGAGCCCAACCGGCAAGGTGCTCAAACGTGCGCTTCGCGAGCTGACGTAACGGTCGTTACCTAACGTGCGTCGCGCCACATCGTCGTGACCGGCGCGCCGTTCGGAAGCTCCAGACGGGTGTGCGGCCTGAAGCCATGGCGCATGTAACGGGCGTCGTTGGCAGGATTGGTCGACTCGAGATAGGCGGGCAGGTGCGCGCGGTCGATCTGCTCCAGGCACGCGCCCAGAAGTCCCATGCCGAGTCCGCGCCCGCGGTGGTCGCGGTGGGTCGCGAGCAGGCTCAGGTAGTGGTGTGGCTCGTCGTGGGGGTGCGCCGCGTCGAGCAGGGCGAACGCGTCCATAACGGTGCCCGCCTGGCCGGCGCCGAGCATGTCGGTCAGAAGCGCCGCGAGGCCCGCCTCCTGCGCGGATGTCATCTCCGGCTCGCCGGGCGGGATCCACACGGCCGCCGCCTCGCATCCGGGCGTCACGAACGTGTTTGGAAAGCGCAGCGCGGTGCGCGTGCAGTACTCCCAGAAACGCTCCGACTGCTCCGCCCGCCGGGCGGGGCCGGGGAAGGAGTATGCGCCCCACACGGGATCGGTATCGAACGCTGTCGCCATCGCCGCCGTGACGGCATCGACGTCGGCGACCGTTGCCACACGGAAGGTCGGTGACGTCACGTCTGAGACCTAACGCTCGTACGCCTGCAGGCCGGGCTTGATCCGCTTCTCGTCCAGGAACTGCTGCATCCCCTGCTCGCGGCCGCGCTCGGCATCGAGGAACTGCGACTGCTCGAGCTTGGCGTAGAGATAGTCCTCGGCCTCGTCCCAGCTCATGTCACGGCAGTGCTTGAAGCCGAGCTTGGCGGCGCGCAGCACGACCGGGTTCTTGCCGGCCAGATCCGCCGCCAGGGCGCGCGTCTCGTCCCGCAGCCGCGCGCGGGGGACGCTCGCGTTCACGAGCCCCATCTCGGCCGCCCTGGGGCCGTCGAAGGTGCGGCCGGTCATGATGTGGAGCAGGGCCGCCCGGGTGCCGACCGTCTCGGCCAGGGCACGGCTGACGACGCCGCCGGGAGGGATGCCCCAGTTGACCTCGGACAGGCCGAATGTGGCCTCGTCGGCCGCAATGGCCAGGTCGCAGGCCACGAGCGGCGTGAACGCACCGCCGAAGCACCAGCCGTTCACCATCGCGATCGTCGGCTTGGCGTAGGTGCGCAGCAGCCGCCACTGCCACTGGGCCGAGTCGCGCCGCACGCGCCGCTGGACGTGGGCCGGGGAGGCGTCGACGTCGCGGAAGTACTCCTTGAGGTCCATGCCGGCCGAGAAGGCGTCGCCGGCGCCCGTCAGGACGACCACGAGGCAGGCGTCGTCGGCGTCAAGCGCCTCGAGCACCTCGATCATCTCGGTGTTCAGGGTCGGGTTCATGGCGTTTCGCTTGTCTGGCCGGTTGAGCTCCACCCAGGCGATGCCCTCCGCATCGAGATCGACGCGCACGGTGCTCCAGCGCTCGGCGTATGTCATGTCGTTCCTCTCAGGGTGCCTGTCAGGTAGTCTGGATGGCCATGGAGCCGCGCTTGAGCTATGTGATCGGACGCCTCGACCATGTGCTGCGGCGCCGGATCGCCGAGGTGGTGGAGCCCCACGGCCTGACGGTATCGCAGTACACGGCGATGTCGGTGATGCGCTCGCGGCCGGGGATCTCGAACGCCCAGCTCGCGCGGCGCACGCTGATCACGCCCCAGTCGATGAACGAGGTGGTGGCCCAGCTCGAGGGCCAGAAGCTCGTCCGGCGCACGCCCGACCCCGGCCACCCGCGCGCGATCAACACCGACCTCACCGCGCGGGGCGAGCACGTCCTGACCGCCTGCGATACTGACGTGGACGCGCTCGAGGAGGATCTCCTCGCCGGGCTGCACGTGTCCGAGGTCGAGCAGCTGCAGGAGATGCTCGTGGGCTGTGTCCGCCGGCTCGGTGCGGGGCTCTGAGCGGCGAGCGGATGTCGCGGAGGCGGGCAAGGTATCAGGTTACCTGATTAGACCGGCGGCGCGACCCGATGCTGCGATGTCAGGCTTCCTGAGATATCCGCCGCTCAGCCGACGGTGAAGCTCGCGCCGGCGATCTTCACGTACAGGTCGTCGCGCAGCAGGTAGACGCTGTAGCGGCCGGGCGCGAGTGCGACGGCATAGGGGCTGCTCGGCCGCAGCGAGAACGTGCCGTCGATGGCCGAGTGCGTGTAGCCCCAGAGCAGGTATGAGGCGACCAGCGGGTTTGCGCCGCGCGGGTAGATGCCGAGCCAGTCCCAGCGATCGCCCGGGGCGTCCTTCACCGTGACGCCGATCGGCTCGCCGGGGGCGAACGTCGCCTTGGTGGTGCGCACGACCGGCGGCGCGCCGGGTGCGGCGACCCAGAACGGGAAGCGCGAGAGCGTCCGCCCGCCCGGGCCCACCAGCACGGCGGCATAGGCGCCCGCCGCCCAGCGGCGGCTGCCGAAGGCGACCGTCCCGATCCCGCGCGCGGCGCCGGCGCCGATCGAGCGGTGGGCAACAACGGTCGCCGAGCCCGCGCGCAGGTGCTCGATCGCGACCGCCGCGACCGGCCCGCCGGCGTGGAACGACACGGGCACCGCGTCGCCGATCCTGACCAGGCGGTGCGGCACGGTGACGAGTGCGGGCGGCGTGGCGCCGCGGAGGCGGAACGTCGAGACGACCAGCCGGTGGTCGGACGGCCAGGGCGTGACGGTGGCGACGGTGTCGGCCGCACGCGGCTCGCCGACGATGCCGCTCGCGACGGCGGTCGCGCCCTGCGAGAACACGAAGTCGATCCGGTCGCTCGGCTCGCCGCGGAACTCGTCCACGTTCGGGATCGTGCGGTGAACCGGCCAGGTCAGCCCCGGCACCTTGACCGGGTTGGGGTGCACCGCCCGGTAGGAGTCGGTGAAGCCGGCCGCCTCGACGGCGGCCGAGACCGGCCAGCGCAGCGGGTAGTCGAGGTACGGGCGGGTGCCGACCGTGGCCTTGGTCCAATCGCGGAACGACGGCGAGTTGAAGTCGCCCGTGAGGAACGTCGGTATCCCGCGGGTGTGCAGGGGGCGGGCGGCGGTCAGGTCGGGCTCGATCGCCGGAAGGCGCACGCGCTTCTCCATCGCGATCACCTGCGCCGCCGTCTTGCCGTGCTTCACCCACACCGGGCCGTACGGCGCCGAGGGCAGGTGCACGTTCTCCATCGCGACG